>CAZNAX010000027.1:0-25155 GCA_964570965.1 uncultured Desulfatibacillum sp. | reverse complement strand
GGCAAGGCAGGACTTTCCTCACGTGAAGATTTATGAAACATCCGAGGCATTCAGTTTGGTTGTGTTGCCAGTAGTCGGTTTTATCTTTTCAATTCCGCTCATAATCATTGGAGTCGTGATGTTGGCCGCCCCGGAAAGCAAGGCTTGCCAAATGATCAGACAAGGCCTTAGGGTAGGATAACGGCGCCCATTGTAACTCTCAAGCAGTCGAGACGAAAATTAACCCGCTTTCCATTTTTGCAATTGGGCAGGGGAGAACATCATGACGGCCCATGAGCTTTTTGAACCATTAACGCTGGGAGACCTCAATCTTAAAAACGGAATCGTTTTGGCACCGATGACCAGGGGGCGGGCCGGTGTGGAGCGCATACCCAATGAGCTGATGGCTGAATACTATTATTAGGAATAATTGGCCGCTTAATCCGGCAGACGACATGTCCTTATGGTATACTCCAGATGCTGAGGGGTATACGGATTACAAACCCTATCGATAATAGTGCAAAAACCGCATCGAGCCGATTCGCTGAGACCGCGATAATTTGCAAAGCCATCACGATCTAACACCCCGATCATACCGGCGCTCTGGAGAAAATGCGATCGCGACTCAGCGCACCTGTCATGGCCCACCCGTCATTTGCAGGCAAGGTCATCGACCGGGCGCTTGCCGACGGCGGTACGATTCCGGTCGGAGAACACCGGCTCAAAGTTCACCATTCTTCCGCTCGTTTAAATGAGCGACAACACCGCCTCTGCAAAGTCGCGCGGAGCTTCTTGGGGCAAATTGTGACCAACCCCAGAAATCACTCGTCGTTCATATCTCCCCGTAAAGAATCGATCGTGGTGCTCCGAGCCGCCTAAAGGGGCAACGCCATCGGCATCGCCATCGAGCACAATCGTCGGTACGGAGATTTTCGGCTGCCTGGTTAGGCTCTGCTCTGTTTCCTCTACCGCAGGGTCCCCAGGTACGAGCGCAAATCGATGCCGGTAGGAGTGGATGGCTACTTCGACAAAATCCGGATTGTTGAAGGAGCCAGCGGTCTGCGTGTAGGTCTCTTCATCGAAATCCCAGGTAGGAGACCACAGCCTCAACAGAAGTCTGCAAAAGCCACGGCGATTATCAGCCAGGCCTGCCCGGCCGCGCTCGGAGTGAAAATAGTATTGGTACCAATAGCGAAATTCATTCTCCGGCGTCTGAGGTTTGATCGAACCTGGAATGTCTTGGATGGTGTAACCTCCTGCCGACACAAGCCCGCGCGCACGCTCAGGCCAAAGAGCAGCTACGATACATGCGGCCCGTCCTCCCCAATCATATCCGGCAAGCACGGCACTCGCGACCTTGAGCGTATCCATCTATGCAAGCAGATCATGAGCCAAGACCGCCTGTTGACCAGAGCGCGGGGTGTTCGCAGATAAGAAGCGCGTTGGACCATAACCGCGCAGATCAGGATTGCTTATCGGTATTATGGCCTGACTCCTGAAATAAAGCCGTGGCCTACAACGACTTCTGCCCGAATGAATCGTTAGGCATCGGAGTAGCTTGAAACTTCGATAAGGTTAGAGTCCGGATCCCTGAAATAGACCGATATGATCGGACCCGTTGCCCCTGTGCGCTGAATTGGGCCCTCAAGCACAGCAACGCCGGCTGCACGTAGATGGCCCATTACGTCTGCAAGTGGCGTGGCGGTGATGAGACAGATATCTACCGAGCCTGGAGTTGGGCAGGCAGCCTTGGGCTCGAACTCTTTCCCATGCTCGTGGAGGTTGATTTTTTGTACGCCGAATGAGAGTGCTTTCCGGCCGGCGCCAAAGTTCACGATGTCCATGCCGAGTACCTGCGAATAGAACGCGCACGACGCGGCGATGTCGCGGACGGTCAATACGAGATGATCTATTCTGTCGATTCGGATCATTTTCCGAGATAAGGTCCTACTTGTCCACCCGCCGGGCCAGCCGCCGCCGAATGGTGTTGGCGTGGGCGTCCAGGCCTTCGACTTCGGCCAGGCGCATAATGTCCGCGGCCTCGCGCCGGAGCGCCTCGGCGGAATAATGGATCACGCTGGTGCGCTTGAGGAAGTGGTCGACGGAAAGAGCCGAAGCGAAGCGGGCCGTGCCGGCGGTCGGCAGCACGTGGTTGGGACCGGCGACGTAGTCGCCCACCGGCTCCGGCGTGTATTCGCCGATGAACACCGCCCCGGCGTTGCGGATTTCACCCAGACGGGCAAAGGGGTCGCGCACATGAAACTCCAGGTGTTCGGGCGCCACCCGGTTGGCGAGATCGATGGCGCGGGTCTCGTCCGGCACCACGAAGATCGCGCCAAAGCGCTCAACCGATGCGCGCGCGATATCGGCCCGGGCCAGTTCCGCCAGCTGCCGCTGCACCTCGGACCGGACGCCGGCGGCGAGCGCCGCAGAGGGGGTCACCAGGACGGCCGAGGCCCTGGCATCGTGCTCGGCCTGGGCCAGGAGATCGGCGGCGATGAATTCGGGATCGGCCGAGTCGTCCGCGATCACCAGGACCTCGCTCGGGCCGGCGATGATGTCGATCCCCACTGTGCCGGCCACGATTTTCTTGGCCAGGCTGACGTAGACATTACCCGGCCCGACGATGACGTCCACCTTCGGGATGGTGGCGGTGCCGAACGCGAGGGCCGCAATGGCCCAGGCCCCGCCGACCGCGTAAACCGCGTCGACCCCGGCCTTCTGCGCGGCAACGAGCAGATGCGGGTTTACCCGCCCCTCGGCGGTCGGCGGCGTGACCATGATGATCTTTTCCACTCCGGCCACCTTCGCGGGGATGGCCCCCATGAGCACCGAGGACACCAGGGGCGTTCGCCCCCCCTGGCCGCCCGGGACATAGACGCCCGCGCGCTCCACGGGGCGGACCAGCTGCCCCAGCATCGTTCCCGGGCGGTCGAGGCTGACAAAGCCCGATCTGAGCTGGCGGCGATGAAAGGTTTCGATCTGAGACGCTGCCCGATTCAGGGCTCTCAGAAAGGTCCGATCGGCCGCTGATTTCGCCGCGGCAAACTCGCGCTTGCCGACCTGCATGCCTTTCAGGGAATAGGCCGGTGCGTCGAAGCGCCGGGTGTAATCCACCAGGGCCTCGTCCCCGCGGGTTTTTACATCATCGAGGATCCGGGTGACCGCCGCGCGCTCCCTTTGCGTGAAGGCAACCCCGCGCGAAGCGATGCGCGCGAGTGCCTTTTCGGCGGCCGGCGAAGGATAGTCGAATATCTTGAGCATGCCAAAATTCTCCTTCAGGACTCGTGGATTATCGATCATCGCGGCTGGAAAGCCGCTCCCACCCGTTGGGTAACGCAACGCCCTTACAGGCCAGCGGGCGGACGGGTCAACGGACTCACGCATCCTCACCCAAATAGAATTTGACTTCTCGGCACGGTACGGTAGAAATGCCATGATAAACATAACATCCATGGAGGTGAATGTCATGAAGGCCGATCGAATCCACAATTTCAACCCCGGGCCCGCCGCCCTGCCCTTGCCGGTCTTGGAAGAAATTCAGGAATCGTTTCTGAACTTCAAGGGCGCCGGCATGTCCATCGTTGAGATGAGCCACCGCTCCAAGCAATTCGAGTCCATCCTGGGCGATGCCGTTCAGCGGACCCAGCGTCTCCTCAAACTGGGCGACCGTCACCACGTCCTGTTTCTGCAGGGCGGCGCCACCCTGCAGTTCGCCATGATCCCGATGAATTTCCTGGCCGACGGCCGGTCCGCCGACTACGTGAACACCGGCACCTGGTCCACCAACGCCATCAAGGAGGCCCGGGGCCTCAACAAACCGATCCAGGTGGTGGCCTCTTCCGAGGACCGGCAGTTCACCTACATCCCCGGCCGGATCGCCTTCAACCCAGATGCCGTCTACGCCCATATCACCTCCAACAACACCATCCGCGGTACCCAATGGTCCCGCTTCCCGGATACCACCGGGGTGCCCCTCATCGCCGACATGTCCTCCGACATCATGAGCCGGCCCTTCGACACCGGCCCCTTCGGCCTCATCTACGCCGGGGCGCAAAAAAACATCGGCCCGGCCGGCGTGACCCTGGTCATCCTCCGCGACGACCTGCTCGCGCGCGTGCCCGAGAACTTGCCGGTCATGCTCAAATACACGACCTACACGACCAAAAATTCCCTCTACAACACACCCCCGTGTTTTGCGATCTATGCCGTGCAGCTCGTTTTAAAATGGATCGAGGAGACCGTCGGAGGATTGGATAAAATGGGGGCCGTCAACCGCGCCAAGGCCGATCGCCTTTACGGGTGCATCGATGCCAGCGGGGGATTCTACCGCGGAACAGCCGAGCCGGCCAGCCGATCCCAAATGAACGTAACCTTCCGCCTGGGCGGCGAGGACCTGGAAAAGCGCTTCATCGAAGAGGCGGTGAAAAGCGGCCTGGGCGGCCTGAAAGGCCACCGGTCGGTCGGCGGGTGCCGGGCGTCGCTCTACAACGCCGTCAGCCTGGAAGCCGTGGATGCGCTCGTGGCGTTCATGGACTTCTTTTCCAAGCGCAACGGGTGAACCGCCGAGCGGTCATTTCTCGATTTCCTTGACTTTACCGAGACACACGCGTTATGACAACAGGAGGAAATGAAACCAAAAATTCGACTCCTGGTCCTGACGCCAGCGGAGACGGATCCGGTTGAGAGATGCAATCCCATTGAACCCAAGGAGGTAGCCATGGACAAGATTCTGAGGATCAACATGGGCGCCGACGGCGGACCCAAGGCCCAGGCCGAGCCGGTCGGAAGCTATGCGGGCATGGGCGGCCGCGCGCTGACGTCGGCCATCGTCTCCAAGGAAGTCCCGCCCACCTGCCACCCGCTGAGCGAAGACAACAAATTAGTGATCGCGCCAGGTCTTCTCAGCGGCTCCGCCGCCGCCATGTCCGGCCGGATCTCGGTCGGCTGCAAAAGCCCGCTGACCGGCGGCATTAAAGAGGCCAATGCCGGAGGTCAGCCGTCGCAGATCATAGGCCGGCTCGGCTACTCCGCCATCGTGCTGGAGGGCAAGCCCAAAGACGACTCGCTTTACCGGATTTACATCAATAAGGACAAGGTTGAAATCAAGACGGATGCCAGCCTGAAGATGCTCGGCAACTATGCCGTGGCCGAGAAGATGAAAGCCGAATACGGGGACAAGGTCGGCTGCATTTCCATCGGGCCGGCCGGGGAGATGAAGATGGCAGCCGCCTCGGTCGCCTTTACCGACATGGAGTTCCGGCCCACCCGTCATGCCGGCCGCGGAGGCGTCGGCGCCGTGATGGGCTCCAAAGGCGTCAAAGTGATCGTCGTCGATGACGCCGGCTGCTCGGTCCGCAGCCCCAAGGATTCCGATCAATTCAAGGAGGCCAACAAGGCCTTCGTGGCGGGCTTGCGTAAACACGCCGTCACGGGTCAGGGGTTGCCGACTTACGGCACCAACGTGCTCACCAACGTCATCAACGAAGCCGGCGCCTACCCCACCAAGAACTTCATGTGGGGTCGGTTCGACGGCTGTTCCAAAATCAGCGGTGAAACCCAGGCTGAAACTGAAAACACCCGCGGCGGTGAAGGCTCCGCTACCCATGGCTGCCACCGCGGCTGCGTCATTCGCTGCTCCGGCACCTACTTCGACAAGGACGGCCACTACCTGACCAAGCAGCCCGAATATGAAACCGTCTGGGCCCATGGCGGCAACTGCGGCATCGACGACCTCGACGCCATCGCCATGCTGGACCGCCTGGATGACGATTACGGGCTGGACACGATCGAAATGGGCGCCACCATCGGCGTGGCCATGGAGGCGGGGATCGCGAAGTTCGGCGATGCCCAGGCGGCCATCAATCTGGTCAGGGAAGTCGGCAAGGGTTCTCCGCTCGGACGGATCCTCGGCAACGGCGCGGCGGTAACCGGAAGAGTCTTCGGCGTGGAACGCGTGCCGGTCGTCAAGGGACAGGCCATGCCGGCCTACGATCCGCGTGGCGTTCAGGGCATGGGTGTCACCTATGCCACCACCACCCAGGGCGCCGATCACACCGCCGGCTATGCGGTCACCGCCAACATCCTGGGGGTCGGCGGGAGCGTGAACCCTCTAAAGCCCGAGGGCCAGATCGAGCTGTCCCGCAATCTTCAAATCGCCACGGCCGCCATCGATTCGACCGGTATGTGTCTTTTCATCGCCTTTGCCATCCTGGACCAGCCCGACACTTTCCAGGCATTGCTGGATCTGCTGGGCAGTTTCACCGGCCAGAAGCTGACCGGCGACGATGTGGTCGGGCTGGGCAAGTCCATCCTGAAAATGGAGCGCGAATTCAACCAAAAGGCGGGTTTCACCAAAGAGATGGACCGGCTGCCGGACTATTTCAAGAAGGAAAAACTGCCGCCCCACGATGTCACATTTATGGTCAAGGACTCGGACCTGGACCAGGTGTTCAACTGGTAGCCCGGGCGGGTTCGATCATTCTAAAATGTCAGGGGAGGCGCAACGCCTCCCCTGACATTTTAAAGCCCATCCGAATACCCGCGCCTGCTGGAAAGACCGTCATGAAAACGCCCACTCAACCGACTTCCGACATCCTGGACATTACCCTGACGATGGCGGGCAATGCCGTTTCACGCTTTCTTCCTCTCCTGGGAGAAGGCATTCTCCTCAAGGGTCTGGGCGGCGAGAGCGTCCAGGAGTTTCTGGTTAACACGGCCGGTGTCTCTCCGGCCTACTTGAAAGAGCGCGTCCAGACCGTTTTCCTCAATGGCAAAGCCTTAGACGATTTCAACACGGCCCGAGTAGCGGAAGGCTCGACCCTGGCACTTTCAGCCGCCATGCCCGGTTTAGCCGGAGCCGTCCTCCGCCGCGGAGGCATCTATGCTCCCATGCGTCGGCAGATCTCCCACGAAACGCAACTCCAGAACGCCGGCGGCGGCGAAATCTTCGTAACGCTCAAACTGTTCAACATGGTCGCACGCGAACTGGGGCCGGAATTTCTGAAACGGGGAGTCCTCGTTCAAGGGCTGCGATTGAGGGATTTTCTAAAGCGCCAGCAGCGCTGGGCGTGGGACGGCTGTCTATCGGTAAAGGCCGCCGATCAGCCCGTGAGGCCCGAGCAGGTCGTCGAACTCATCGCAAACCGCCAGTGGATCCGACTGTCCATCCATACACCCAAGAATCAGACCGCCAGCTGAACCATCTCATTCGGTCCGATCATAAACCGGAGCAGCGGATTGCCGGGGGATAACAGCGGCGGCGCAGCCCATCCTAATCACATGCCCGCCGCAGCCTGATGCAATCCCTGCTGGCAAACGGGAGCGGCCGGGATCACCTTTTTCTCGTGCCTGAGCTTTTCCTCGCGGATGCGGTTCAACTGCGCCTCCAAAACCATAAAGGCGTCCACCACCTCCGGGTCGAAATGGGTCCCCCTCAGGCTTGAAATGATCTGTATGGCTTTGGCATGGGAAAAGGCTTCCTTGTAGAAGCGTTTGGTGGTCAGCGCGTCGTAGACATCGGCCACCGCCACAATCCGGGCCGCCAGGGGGATGTCCGAGCCGCGCAGCCCGCGCGGATAGCCGGAGCCGTCCCATTTCTCATGGTGGTTGTAGGCAATCTCACGGCCGATGTTCAGAAAGGAGCGGCCTTCGATTTGGGACTGGATGGCGGTGATCGCGTCCCCGCCGAAAACGGTATGGCATTTGATGACCTCGAATTCCTCGTCGGTGAGTTCGCCGGGCTTGAGCAGCACCGCGTCGGGAATCCCGACCTTGCCGATGTCGTGCAGAATAGCGGACTGATAGATGTCCTCGATGTAGCGTTGATCGATCTGCCCGCGATAGATAGGAAGTTTGGCCATCTCCTCAGCCAGCAGCCGAGCATATTCCCGAATCCGCTCCAGATGCGTTCCGGTACCCTCGTCGCGGTACTCAGCCAGTTTGGCCAGCCCTAAAATGGTTGCCGCCCGTGCGTGCTGCAGCTTGCGCAAGGATTCCAGCAACTCCATTTCAAGCCGCTTTTTCTCGGTTCGGTCCCGCAGCAGGCCCCGGAAACCGATCCATGCTTGGGTTCGACTGTGCAACGGGGAGGCAGACCCCTCAATGTGCAGCACCACCCCTTCGCGCTGCAACTCGCAGTCGAAGGCTTTCACCGGCCGCCCGGTCCGGCGGCACTGCCCAAACGTGTCAATCAAGGTGCGATCGCTTTCATCCATGAGAAACTGATGAATGTTCATTTGGAGCAAATCGGATTTAGACTGTCCGAGGATCCGGCTGGTGGAGTCGTTCGCGAAGGTGAACCGCCCCTCCGGATCGACCTCGTAATATCCCTCTTCGATGCTCTCGAGAATGGTCCGGTATTTTTCTTCGCTTTCCCGCAGGGCCTGTTCGGCCCGTTTGCGGTTGTTGATGGTGAACTGGACGTGCGATCCGAAAATCAGAAACAGGCACAAAACGATGATGCGCATGCCCATGTCACCGACGTTCGGCCCGAAAAGTTCCCGGTAGATACTGATCTCCTCCGGCGAAAACAAGTTGATCAGGGCCTCAAGTCCCCAATAAGCCGCCGCCAGGAAAATTGCGGTCAGCACCATGGAGTCGGCCATGTCCACGTGGGTTGAGCGAAGCCGCCTGAATATGCGCATACATCCTCCCGGTCCGAAAAATTGACCTATGAGGCGAACCTTGGTAAACTGACCATAGACGTCGTACTTTCTAATCTATCAAATTCCTCGCTTCAAGGGAACCGAGTCATGTGGTCGCGAATCAAAACCTATCTCCTCTTGGCCGCCGTCGGCGCGGCGACGTATTTCCTCCTAAGCCATCATGTCATTTTCTACGGTGAGGATGCCAATGTCATCCAAAACATCTACCTCCTGAAGAAATCCAAACTGAATCTGCATTACACGTTTTTCAGCCTTCACCAGAAAAAGCCCGAAGCCGTTATGAAGATCGCACAACTGCGGGAGAACGGCGTCGGAGACCTTTTGGTGCAGCTCGGCCTTCTGTCGGAGCCGGAGAAAAGCCGCCTGGAAAATCTGTACCGCTGACGGCCCATCGGGTGCGCCCCGCAGACCCTCCTGGCCCACCGATCGCGGTTGCCGACCGGCCTCCCCTCCGGCCCTCTCCCCGCCCACGCCCGCTTTGAGCTCCTGTTCGGGCGACAGATGTTTCTCGATTAAAAACAACGGCGCAGTCGAAAAAAGACGCTGCGCCGCGGGAGAGGGTTCAACCGCCGAAAAGCGATCCGGCTTCAAGGCTTCGATTGAGCAAGGGCGTTCAACTCCAGCGTAAGAGGTCGATCCTCCTCAAATTGCTCAGCACAGCAGATCGGACCGGGTCTTCGAAAATGATCCTCGGCCGATGTGGCCGCGAGCCATTTCTCCTGGTGGGCTTTGAACACCTGCATGGCAACCGAGTTGGTATCCACCAGCGCTTTTTCCAGCACGAGCGCCAATTTGCCTTTACGTTCCTCGAGATGCATGAGCGGCGCAATGGGGATGCCGATTGGCTCCCATAGCGAAAAATCACGCTCCAGGTTTCGAATCGCGGCCATCTGGCCGGTGGCGCCGTCGGCCAGCAAGCTGAACACGGTCATGCCCAAGTTGTAGGTATAGATGCAGTCGAAACGGGTGGGGTCGTTGCCGCGGCCGTCGTAGCCGTAGAAATGCTCCTGCGTTTTGAAGCTGGGGACCGTTTTCTTGTAAATTTTTTCGATCGCATTCGGAACCTTGTCATCGGATTCGAGCAGGCCGGCTCTTTCCAGCTCCTGCCGGAGGGTTTTAGCGGAGATGATCGACGTCTTGGTCAAAAAGTATTCGTCGTCGCCGTAGTTACTGAATAGGGCGGGCCCGATCCGGTCCGGATCCAGCCCCGCTTTTTCCAGAGTCTTGCGGAAATAGCGGGCGGAGATGCCAAGCTTGTAAACGCCCTTTTCCTTCAGGATGTTCAAATAGTCGTGCACCAGCCCCATCAAAACCCTCTCGGTGGGGATCTGGGAGAACTGGAAGTTGCCGTGGCTGTCGCGTTCCGTCAATAACCCTTCCTGAAAAAACTCGGGCAGATCGTTAAATAGGTCCTCGTCCCGAGTGTTCCAGAGTTTAAAGGCGGAGTCCTCGCGCGAACGTTGAGCCAATCGATGAAGGTACTCCAGTTTGCTCTCCAGCAGCGGGAAGGCCGAATGAAAATCCCGGTCGTGGGTACGGTTGTAGTCGGCAATGATGGTGTTCAACTTCATGATGAACACCTCGACCTCATTGATGAATTCCAGCACGCCTTCCGGGATGACGATCACGCCGTAGTTTTTGCCGGCCGACGCCCGCTTGACGATCCCCTCGCAGATCAGCCGGGAGAGATGCCGCAGGGTCATCCCGAACGCGGTGTAGTCGGTGGTGTGGTCTATCCGCGCTTTTTCCAGACGCTCCTCGTCCACATAGTCCACCAAGTCTTCTCCGATGATGGTGATGTTGGGATGCGCCTGCAACGCGACCTCCAGCGCCAGATGACTCGCTACCCGCCCCATGACTTTGCAGATGTGATAGTACTTGATGTCTGAGCTCGCATCGTTGCAGAGTCCGGCGATCGAGTTCGCGAAGGCGCGAGCCGCCGTGTGGAATCCGAACGACACCGCGCACAGCACGCGGCCCTGGTCATCGCGCACCTGAATGTCGCCGTCGATCGTTTTGGGGACCCCGATGACTTGAATCCCGTCAGTGACCATCTCCTGGGCCAGGAAAGCGGCGTTGGTATTGGAATCGTCGCCGCCCACAATGACCAGGGTGTCCAGACCGAGTTCCCTGCAAGTCTTCCGCGAAAGCTCGATCTTTTGTTTGGAGTCAATTTTGGCGCGGCCGGTTTTGATCATGGTGAAACCGCCGAGGTTGCGATAGGCGTCCACCAATTCCCGGGTGATCTCGATGGCTTCGTTCTCAACGACACCTTCGGGCCCGACCAAGAAACCGAACAGCCGGTTCTCCGGGTTGGCGCGTTTGGCGGCATCGAACAATCCGGCGATCACGTTGTGTCCGCCCGGCGCCGGGCCGCCTGAAAAAACGATGCCGATGTTGCGGCGGCGGGTGTAGCGCGCGTTCACATCCTTGCCAACTTTGTTCTTGCCGCGGACAATTTGCACTGGGTTGCCGATGATGTTGGGCAACTGGCGCTCGGCCTCCTTGTCGACGGTAAAGCGGTAGACATCGGTATTCTCGAGTATGGTATACGTGTGGGAGAACACGCTGCAGGTGGGCGGTTGGAAAGCCCGTCGTTCTGCCAACTCGCGATTGACATTGCCCACCACCCTTTTTACCGTGGAGCTATCGAGAATAGCCTTCAGATTGGATGCCGTTTGCACCGCCATAATCCGCCCCCCTTTTGGCATTTATCCCGATGTGCAGGAAATGGATACCCGGCTCTGATTCAGCATAACGGGATAGCGCCCTCGGTGTCAAGACAGATGGTGTCCAAGCTTCGAAGGGTATTCGATGGGCGGATCCGGCGCGGGATACGGATGTCAATGGCGATCCTCGCGGGATCAAGCCTCCCCATTCCAGCAGATTGCTTGACTTGAAAACGGATTGGCTGGAGTGTATGGTTTTAGAAATTGGGCCGACCGAAAACGCCGCGATTCTTAACGACCGACAAATCCTTCGACCGGGAGATGAACACCTCATGGGTGACGGCCCTTTACTGGATCAGAATGCTTGCTGCAAAACGAAACAGGGCCCTAAACCCGGCGGCCTCATGACGCGAACGCTCGGATCTATTCGGCCGCGCGAATTGATGCGCTGGGGCGGCATGTTCGGTGAGATGGGCTACCGGCTGGGCGTGCCCTATCGCACCATCGCGCGCAACAACCTGCAATTCGCATTTCCCTCCTGGAAAGAGCATCAGATCGCGGAGGTCTCCCGGCGAGTCTTCCATAATTTTGGAATGACGCTGACGGAGATGGTACAATGCGCACAACTATCGCCCGGCGACATCCTTTCCCGTTGCCGGCTGAGTGGTGAAGACCATTTTATGCGCGCCCTGGAGGCCAGACGGGGCATTATTCTCGTGTCCGCCCATCTGGGCAACTGGGAAATCGGGCTTCAGTACCTGGCCAGCCATCTTGGCAAGCGGGTTCACATCGTGGTGCGTCCGCTGGTCCCCCGCTGGCTGGATCGTTGGATGAACCATGCCAGGACCCGCTTCGGGAACCAGCTCATTTCCAAGCGAAAGGCGTTTCCCAGAATGCTGAAAGCCATCCGGGAAGACGGTATCGTCGCCCTGATGGTCGATTTGAGTTCCCGCAAGCAGAGTGTGGCCGTCGATTATTTCGGCCACCGCACGCGCGTCAGTCCGGCGGCCGCCATGCTCGCCGCTCGCTGTGCCGCACCGATCATTGCTGCGTTCACCCTTCGCAACCCGGACGGCTCATTCACGATCGAGATTTCCGCACCCGTGGCGGTCCAGCGCTCGGGCAGCTTAAAAAACGATCTGAAGTGCAACAGCCAACGGATCACGGATATCGTGGAAAAAGCCGTTCGAAAACATCCGGATCAATATTTATGGATGCAGAAGCGCTGGAAGGATTATTACCCGCATCTGTATCCAGGATACCGCCCGCGGCCTCAACCCCTTGAAGAATAACTGCCGTTTGAGGAACCGCGACGGTGCAACGCACGGCGGAACGCACGCGGCGGGTGCGCCTTCAGAAGGCGCGTCTGAGAAGCCTGAGGGCGATGATCAGGATGAAACCGACCGGCAGCAGCGTCGTCAGGATCGGCGGAATATTGAGAATCAGCCCCATATGCCCGAAAATCTGGTTGGCCAAATGGAAGACCACTCCGGTGAGCATCCCCATAAAAATCCGTTGGCTCGCATTGCGGGTGCGGGTCGATCCGAAAATAAAGGTGAGCGACAGCAGTACCATGACGCCGGTGGTGACCGGCAGACAGACTTTCTGCCAGAACGCCAGCGCATAGGCCTTGGAATTCTGGGCGCGCGCGTCGAGGCTGCGAATATAACTCCACAGGTCCGAAAGCGAAAGGCTGTCGGGCGGAAGCTGAAGCAATGCCACTTGAGCGGGAGTCAGAAAAGAGTTCAAGCGGTATTCGTCCATGGGCCGGACCTCCACGGAATCCCCGCTGAAGGTTTTCGCCTGAATCCCCTTGAGCAGCCAATCTTGACGATCACCGATGATCGCTTCCGCGGCCGCAATGAACTGCCGCAGGCGGCCCGTTTCGTCCAGTTCATAAACCTCGATATCGGCAGCCCTCTCTCCGGACAGCGTGCGGCCCACATGCACGAAGGCGTTGCCGTGCCGCACCCAGAACCCTTCCTTGGACATCATCACCGCCTTGCCGTAGATGGCCCGAGACCGTTGAATGCGGGCGGCCTGATCAAGGGGCGGTGCGACGAACTCCGCCATGAGAACGGCGGTCAGCATGAGTACAATGCTCGTCCCCAAAACGGAGAACGCGATGCGCTGCACCGAAATACCGGCTGCTTGCATGGCCGTGAGTTCCTGGTGATCGGCGAGCAGACCCAGGGCGACGATGCTTCCAAGCAGCGCCGCCACCGGCATGAGGTCGACCATGCGTTTGGGAATCGTTAAAACGACGAAACCAAACGCATCCGGCATTTGGAAGCCGCCTTTGCCGATGTCTTTGACCTGGACGAGAAGTTCCATGAAGCTTAAGAGCACCACTAGGACGGACAGCACCAGGAAAAACCCCTGCAGGGTATTGCGGCCGATGTAGCGGTCGATGATTTTGATGGGGTCGTTCATGCCGGGCGCCGAAGAAAGACCTCTCCCGTCCGCCATAACAGCCAAACGGCCAGCACCGCCATCAGAAACGGCACCCACCATATCCCCACCCAAGGGATGACCACCGCCTTTTCCACCCAGGTTTTGGCGATGACAAACAACTGATAATAAGTGGCAAAAATGATGATCGCCAGTCCGATCTTGGCATATTTTCCCCGACGCGGATTGCTTTTGCTGAGCGGCACGCCGACCAGTGCCAGCAGCACGGTGGACAAAGGTGTGGACAGCCGCCACTGCAGTTCGGCAATGTCTTCAAGCCTCGAGGACTTCAGAAGCTCCTGGCTATCGGCCGCCTTGCGCCGGTAGCGCGACCCGGCAGCCGCGTCGTCCGGCAGGGGATACTCCGCCTGGTCGAAATGCGAGATGGCCCCCTGGGATCCCTGCACCGGAAACTCATAAAATGCCCCGTTGCGGAAAACCAGCACCCGCTGGCCCTTGGCGCTGTCCGTGCCCTGAATCATTCGCTGCGCCTGAATCACCTGACGTTTGTCGCCCTCGGCCACACGGATGAAAACCCGCTGGGCTCCATGCGGCGAGTGGCCCACTTCTTCGGCAAAAAACACATACTTACCTTTTCCGATCTCCAGAAAGTGATCGGCTTCCAGCCTTGAAATGTCGAATTCGGCCTGCGCCTGGTCCATGACGCGATAAATTTTTTCGTAGGATTCCGGTCGAATATAAAGCGAGGCACAGCCCGCCAGCACCGCGACGGGAAGGGACAACAGGAAAACCGGCCGCACCACGCCCAGGATCCCCACCCCGCATGCCGACAAAGCCGTCATCTCCGAATCCTTGTAAAGTCGCCCCAGAGCAATGACGACCGAAAGGTAGAAGGTCGTCGGCAGCAGAACTTCCAGCGACATGCCGATCCGGAGCAGGATGAGCAGCCCCACGGTGCTTGGCGGGAGCGACCCGGCGACGGCTTGAGCCAAGTAG
The DNA here is from genome assembly GCA_964570965.1 of uncultured Desulfatibacillum sp. Taxonomy (GTDB): domain Bacteria; phylum Desulfobacterota; class Desulfobacteria; order Desulfobacterales; family SpSt-501; genus SpSt-501. The sequence continues at coordinate 10,433 of CAZNAX010000027.1, read as the reverse complement.
GTGATCGCGGAGTAACTGGCCAGGATAATCACCAGCACGATGAGAATCGCTGCCGCGGGCTTGAGGATTTCCGTAATGATGTAACGTTGCAGAATCAACGCGTCGCCTTGCCTCGCAAATCACAGCTGGTGTTCTGAACGGGAGGCGATGCCCCGGGCAATGTTCCAATCTCCGGGGGAGTCGACATCCACGGCCGCTTCCGGAAATGGCATGATCACGACGCCCGCCCGCAGCTCCATCCGGCGGGAAATATGCTGCAGCGCAGCCTCTAACGATAGCCGCCCCAGGAGATAGCGCAGGACCACGAGCCACCCCAATTCTCGCAACATCTTGACGGGTCGTTTGCGCTCGTTCTCAACCCGTCGCCAAAAATTCGCTGCCGAATGGCTTGCCGGCGTCAAGAAGGCGAAAAGGTTGCAGCCGCAGAAATCCCCGTTTCTCAAACGGGTGCGGGTCCGCCGCATTCCCGGGTATTTGGCCATGATCTGCTGATAGGACGCCAAGGCGGCCACGACGTCGCAGCCGGCGGCGAGCGCTTGGCGGCAGAAATACTCAACCATCTTTGGCTGCAACAGGGCGTGATCCGCCGTAGTCACGAGCACCGGCGTTCCGCGAGGAACGGCGGACAGCGCCGCGACGACACTGGTGCTGGGGGTGGCACGCGGCGGCAGCCAACTCAAGGCGGGCGAAGCCAGGCGTTCTTGGAGCAGCGGTTCGCGTGCGACGATCGCCGCCGCCGGGCCGCAAAGGATGCAAGCCTCAACCTGATCGGTCGCAGCCAGGGCGTCGAGCACCCGAAATACCATGGGCTGCCCCCCCACCGGCGCCAGCGCCTTGCAGGGCACCTGGGCCGCCAGCGCCACAGGATCGTTCGGCGTTCGGTCAGCCGCAAGAACGATGGCCGTAAACCGTTGAGTGGAATCGTGCGTCATATATCTGCAGATCAGATGACCGCCAACCGGACGGAGCATCCCGCTGCCAAGTGAGCATTCAATAAACACGGCCGGTTGGCGAAAACTTGAATTTCACTGTTTCACAGATCATCCCGATTTTCAAGGTGAGGGGGGACGTTGAAGAACCTCTTGCATTTCCAAGAAACATGAATTATTAGTTTTGCGCCTTTTTTGATTAGCTTTTTCACGATTCTGAGGATATAATCAACCTCTTATAAAGGAGCACGGGGGGTTGTGGGATTTGACATTGTATATTAAACGCGATAGAGGTATCGAAATTTATCTTGCCGGTTTCAGCTGTGGTGGGGCTTTGGGGTCCAACGGCAGCGTTTCATAGTTGGTGTTTTGCGGTGTGGGCAGATGCTCAGAACGAAATTCGAACCCGCAAGAGGAACCCAAAAGGATAGTGGATTGATATGGAGGCGACACCGACCGAAAACAAGTTACCGTTGAGATATGGCGATTTCTCCACTTTGGCAGCGGCCCTGGATTATGCGGCACAAGGGGAGACAGGCGCCAATTTCTACAACGGAAAAGGACAACTCGAAGCGGTGTTGCCGTATGCGATGTTACGGGAGGAAGCCGTAGCCATCGCCCGGCAACTGATTGGGCTGAATCTGGAACGCGGATCTCGGGTGGCCCTGGTCGCGGAGACGTACCCTGATTTTCTGCGCTTCTTTTATGCCTGCCAGTATGCCGGCATGGTTCCGGTTCCCCTGCCCGCTTCGATCCATCTGGGAGGCCACAAGGCTTACGTCGCTCAGCTGAGGCGCCTTTTATTAAACTGCCGTGCCCAGGTGGCGGTGGCTCCGGGAATGTTCATGTCGTTTTTACGCGAAGCCGCCGACGGACTGGGGCTGACATTTGTAGGCACCCCCGAACAATTCTCGGAATTCCCGGAACAGGCAGGCACCCTCCGCCCTTCGGGTCCTGACGAGCTGGCCTATCTGCAATACACATCCGGCAGCACGCGTTTCCCGCGGGGCGTCATGATCACCCAAAAAACCGTGATGAGCAATTTGGCCAGCATCATTCGTTACGGCGCAAAAATTCGGCCGGGTGATCGCAGCATGTCATGGCTGCCCTTCTATCATGACATGGGCCTGGTGGGGCTGGTCCTATCGCCGATGGCATCGCAGTTATCGGTCGACTATCTGAAAACTCGTGATTTCGGTATGCGGCCGCGTTTGTGGTTGACCCTCATCTCACAGAATCATGCCACCGTCTCCTTCGGACCCCCGTTCGGCTACGAACTCTGCGTGCAGCGGCTTCGGGAAGATACGGCCGGCCAGTTTGACTTGCGCTCCTGGCGCTTGGCCGGTGTCGGTGCGGAGACCATCCGCCCGGAGCCGTTATCGCGTTTCGCCGATATGCTTGCCCCGAGCGGGTTCAATCCGAATGCTTTTACGGCCTGTTACGGCATGGCCGAATGTTCGCTGGCGGTCAGCTTCTCACCGCTGGAACGGGGCATTCAGCTGGATCTGGTCGACCCCGAGCTTCTGGCTGAGGAGCAGAAAGCTGCTCCGCTGGCCCCTGATTTCCGTTTGCGGACGACCAGAAGCAAGAGCTTTGTCAAATGCGGATCTCCACTGCCCGGCTTTGAAGTGGAGGTTCGCAATCCCGAAGGCCAGCCGATGCCGGAGCGACATGTAGGTACGCTTTATGTCCGCGGCCCCAGCATCATGTCCGGATACTTCGGCGAAGAAGCCCTGACCGCCGAAGTGCTATCCAGCGACGGCTGGCTGAACACCGGTGATCTGGCTTACATGGCCGACGGCAGCATCGTGATCACCGGCCGGCAAAAGGATTTGATCATCATCAACGGTCGCAATATATGGCCGCAGGACCTGGAATACATCGCTGAAAGCCAGCCGGAAGTGAGAACGGGCGATGCCTCGGCATTCTCGGTCACGGCGGCCGACGGTGACGACAAGGCGGTTCTCGTACTTGAATGCCGTGAATCCCGCCATGCCCAGCGCATGGAACTGGCGACTCGCATTCAAGCTCTGATTCGCCAGGATCTGGGAATCGACTGTTTTATCGAACTGGTCTCCCGCAATACCCTGCCGCGCACCACCTCCGGAAAACTATCCCGGTCGGGTGCCAAAAAAGATTTCCTGCAGCGGGTCGAGAACGGCCAGACCGAGCAGCCCGGCGCCACCGAGGAGTTCTACTTTCTGAGGCGCAAGACGGGCTGAACATCGAAGCGGGCACCTCGTCCTCAGCTGGGAACGAGGGGTTCGGTGCCAACTATATTTAGGATGCCATGTGCCGGCGATCATCCCGAACGGTTGTTGCAGGGATGATCGCCGGTGTGTTATGGAAGGGTCATGTCCAGGACGCTGGCCCTCACAGGCTCCACCGGATTCATCGGAGCCGCCCTGCTGAGAAAGCTGATCCGAACGGGCTGGAAGGTGCGCGCCCTGTACCGCAATGCATTTTCGCGATCCCGCCCCGCTACCGGAGAGGGTGCGATCGAATGGATCCGCGGATGCCTTGAAGATTCGGAAAGCCTGATCCGCCTGGTGCAAGGGGTGGAGGCGGTGGTCCACTGCGCGGGCGTGATTCGGGGGGCGACGGCCGATGAGTTTCGAAAGGTGAATGTCGAAGGCGTCGAGCGGCTGGCGGAGGCGGCCAGGTGCATGCCCCCCCGGCCGCGTTTTTTGTTGATGTCGTCGTTGGCCGCACGCAACCCGCATCTGTCCGATTATGCTGCCAGCAAGCACGACGGTGAAGACGCGCTGCGGTCCGCCGCCGGCGGCATGGCGTGGACGGCGCTGCGACCCCCGGCGGTTTATGGACCGGGAGACCGCGAAACCTTGCCCCTGGTGCGGTGCATGCAGTGGGGCTTTTCTCCGGTTCTTGGACCAAGGGATGCGCGCTTCTCTGTGTTGTTCGTCGAGGATCTGGCCGATGCCGTGTGTCGCTTGTTGGAGTCGACACTGGGGTCCGGGGTTCCTTTCGAGATCCACGACGGGCAAACGGGAGGCTACACCTGGGAGGCTCTGATTCAAACCGTAGCGCGGATTATCCGTAAACCCGTCCGGCAGGTCCGGGTCCCCACGGTGGTGATGCGGGTCGCCGCCCGCGGCAATCTTCGACTGTCGCGGGCGTTCGGATACGCGCCCATGCTGACGCCCGGAAAAGTCCGCGAGCTGACTCACCCCAACTGGGTTTGCAACGATGCCGCGCTGCGCCGTGCCACCGGCTGGGAGCCGCGGTTTCATCTGGAAGCCGGGATGCGGCAGACCCTCCAGCATCTTCGTGCAGGCCGGTGGGTAATCGAATGATCGGCCTCAGCCCATAATGATCGAGGAAACGCGCATGCCCTCTTACGAAGACATACTGCCGATCGTGACCGATCTGATCAAACCGCTGGCCGCCCCGGGCCGCAGCGTCCGGGAGGACACGGATTTGGTATCGGATCTGGAGTTTGATTCGCTGAAGGTCATGAACCTTATCGAACAGGTGGAAGACCGGTTCGATGTCTCGGTCCCGCTGAACATTTTGCCGGAGATCCGCACGGTTCGCGACTTCACGGTTCAGCTTCAAGCGATTCTTGGGGAAAATTAGACATGGGTCTTTTCGATAAATTTCAGCAGTTGGCGGCCACTCGCCGGGCGATGGCGGAAAGCGGAATCCAGTCCATCAACGTGGTGATGGACCGGGTGGTTTCAGCCACCGAGGCCATCGTGAATGGCCGGTCGCTCATCCTGGCCGGCACCAACAATTACCTGGGGCTCACGTTCCATCCGGAGTGTATCGAAGCGGCGTGCGACGCGACCCGCACGTTGGGGACGGGGACGACGGGGTCCAGGGCCGCCAACGGCAGCTATTCCACGCATGTGCAGCTCGAAACCGAGCTGGCCGATTATTTCCACCGCCGCGGCGTGATCGTCTTTTCCACGGGATACGTGGCCAATCTCGGCATGCTGTCCACGCTGGCCGGAAGCGGAGACGTGTTTGTCATCGACGGCGACTGCCACGCCAGCATTTACGACGGCTGCCGGCTGAGCGGAGCCGAGATCATCCGATTTCGCCACAACGACCCCGCGGACCTCGAAAAGCGGCTGCGGCGACTGGGCGGACGAATTGAAAATACGCTGATCGTGGTCGAGGGGATTTACAGCATGCTGGGCGACCGCGCGCAGTTGGCCGACATCGTAGCGGTTAAACGCCGCTATCCCGGCGCCTTTCTCGTGGTCGATGAGGCGCACTCGCTCGGCGTGCTCGGCAACCACGGTAGGGGAATGGCGGAAGAAGCAGGGGTCGAAGCGGACGTTGATTTTGTCATCGGAACATTCAGCAAGAGCTTGGGAGCGATCGGGGGGTACTGTGCCAGCGACCACCCGGAGCTCGATCTCATCCGCTACGCCAACCGGCCTTACGTGTTTACGGCCTCGTCGTCCCCCGCGATCATCGCCTCCACCCGCCGAGCGCTGGGGATCTTGAGCGCTCACCCGGAGCTGAGACACCGTCTGTGGGAGAACGCCCGCCGCCTCTACGCTCGGCTGATGGAACTGGGGTATCGTCTGGGACCCGAACCGAGCCCGATCATCGCCGTGCGTTTCGCCCAGCGCGAGCAGGCCTACTCTCTGTGGACCGCCTTGATCGAACGCGGCATTTATGTCAACCTCGTGGTGCCGCCAGCGACCCCGGACGGCGGCTCGCTCTTGCGCTGCAGCGTCAGCGCGGGCCACGCTCCCGAGCAGATCGTGGAAATCGGCAACGCATTTGCCGACTTGAAGCGATCATTCGGAATCCCGCCCGCCTGACGCAATCAACCCCCACTAACTCTGACCCGGTCAGGGGCGCTTGAGTGGCATGAAACTTTTTTTCACACTGGCCCGGAAATACCCACGGCAGACGACTCTGACCCTGACCGCCATCCTGTTCTCGGGCATCTCGGAAGGCTTCGGCATTTCCGCCCTGCTGCCCATTCTCAACACCATTTTCAACCAAACCGCGCAACACTCCGGCACCGCCAGCCATTCACCGGAATGGAGCACGCGCCTGGATCAGATCGTCCAACAGGCATTGGGGCTCGTGGGCCTCTACCCCACCATGGAAGTGCTGCTATGTCTGTTCGTCGGCTGCATCGTTCTGAAGTGCGTGCTTGTCTATTTGGCGAACAAGCAAATCGGTTTCACGGTGGTGCTGATCGCCACGGACCTGCGCTTGACGTTGCTCAAGTCCCTCTTCAGCTCCAGTTGGGAATACTTCATCCGCCAACCGATGGGCCGACTCACCAACGGGGTTGCGACGGAGGCGAACCGGGCTTCTACCGCTTTCAATTTCGGGGCCAAGCTATCCTCGATGGCGATCGAAGCCTCCATCTACACGTTTCTAGCGGTTCTCGTGTCATGGAAGGCAACCCTGATGGCCTTGGGAGGGGGAGTTTTCCTGATGGTCGCTTTGCGCCGGCTGGTTAAAAAGAACCGCCGAGCTGGTACCAAGCAGACCGAACACATGCAGTCGCTGATCGCCCAGATGACCGACATCCTGACCTCCATCAAACCGCTGAAGGCAATGGCCCGCGAACACCAGTCCGACGCCGTGCTGACGGAATCCACCCGCAAGCTGAACCGGGCGCTTCAGAAACAGGTGCTCAGCAAGGCCGCCCTCGGATCGTTTCAGGAGCCGATCCTCACCGTGTTTCTGGTTCTGGTGTTGTATGTGGCGCTGATGTACTGGAATCAGTCCCTGACCACCATGCTGGCGATGGTTTTTTTCATCGCTAAAATCCTCAAGCAGATCGAGAAGATTCAGAAGGAATACGCTAACCTGGTGGAGTTTGACAGCGCCTACTGGTCGTTGCTGGAAAAAATCAACAAGGCCCAGGAAGCCCGGGAAGTCTGGACGGGTGATGTCCGGCCCGCATTCACCACCGCTATCCGGATGGAGTCCGTGAGTTTTGCCTACGACACCCGCGAGGTGCTGAAGGAGGTATCCCTGGAAATACCGGCCGGATCGTTCGTCACCCTGCTGGGACCGTCCGGATCGGGTAAGACGACCGTCGCCGACTTGCTGACAGGGTTGCTTCGGCCTCAGAAGGGTGATATTGAGATCGACGGTGTTGCTTTGTCGCGGATCGACATTCGCCGGTGGCGCGCCATGATCGGTTATGTGCCGCAGGAGAATCTGCTCATGCACGACACGATCTTGAAAAATGTCACGCTGGGCGAGGCCGCCGTCGGCGCGGCAGAAGTGGAAGCGGCCCTGCGCGCCGCGGGTGCCTGGGGCTTTGTGCAAGATACGCCGGGAGGGATTCACACCATCGTGGGGGAGCGCGGGAGCATGCTGTCGGGAGGTCAGCGACAGCGGATCGCCATCGCGCGGGCGCTGGTGAAACACCCGCGTCTGCTGATCCTCGACGAGGCCACCACCGCCCTGGATCCCAAGACCGAAAGGGAAATCTGCGCGACGCTCGCGACGTTGAAGGGTGAAATTACTATTCTAGCCATTTCGCATCAATCGGCGCTGTTGGAAACTTCCGACCTGGCCTATCGGGTTCAGGATGGAACGGTGCGATTGGTAAAGGGGCGGGACCCGATGACGGTCTCCGGCGAAGCGATCGAACAGGCTCAGTAGGCCTTCCAACTCGTGAAATATCGTGTTCAAATTTCCAATCAGCGGGCATCCAGGCTCGACAGCAAATTGAATTTGCTATTTTCATAAAGGGGAGGGAGCGCCCATGCGCAAACTAGTCATCAACGGTCAGGCGATCGATGATACGACGGATTGCTACACCATAGCGGAGATCGGGCACAACCATCAGGGCAAGGTAAAGACCTGCATGGAGATGTTCAAAGTCGCCAAGGAGTGCGGGGCGGATGCGGTCAAGCTTCAAAAGCGGGACAACAAGAACCTGTACACGAAGGCCGGCTATGAGAAGCCTTATGACAATGAGAACAGCTACGGGGCCACGTACGGCGAACACCGGGAAGCGCTGGAATTCGGCGAAAGCGACTATCGGGAGCTGAAGGCCTACGCGCAGGCGATCGGGGTGACGTTGTTTGCAACGGCCTTTGACTTTCCCAGTGTGGATTTTCTATCCAAACAGGAAATGCCGGCCTTCAAGGTGGCCTCTGGCGACTTGAAGAACATTCCGCTGCTGACCTACATGGCCAAAGCGGGCAAGCCGATCATTTTGAGCACCGGCGGCGGGACCATGGCGGATGTCAATCGAGCCTACGACGCCATCATGCCGATCAACCCGCAGCTGTGCCTGCTGCAGTGCACGGCGGGTTATCCAGCGGCCTTCGAGGAATTGAATCTGAAGGTGATCGCCACATTTCGGGAGCGGTTTCCGCAGACGGTGGTGGGATTGTCCTCGCACGACAACGGGATCGCCATGGCGGTGGCGGCCTATATCCTGGGGGCGCGGGTGGTGGAGAAGCATTTCACGTTGAACCACACCTGGAAGGGGACCGACCACGCGTTTTCGCTGGAACCGATCGGTTTTCAGAAGATGGTGCGGGACCTGAAGCGGGTGCGGGTGGCGATGGGCGACGGGGTCAAGCGCGTGTACGACAGTGAAGTCACCCCCATGGTGAAGATGGGCAAGCAGCTGGTGGCCGCGCGCGATCTGCCGGCCGGTCATGCCATTCGGCGCGAGGACATCGCCATCAAGAGCCCGGGCGGCGGCCTGCAGCCCTATGAGATCGAAAAAGTCATCGGCCGCACCACCCGCGCGGCCCTAAAGGCCGACGATGCGATCACGTTCGTGGCGCTGAACGGAGCGGAAACCTGGAAAAAAGTCGCCTGATGGACTTGTTCGACCTAAAGGGCGAGGTCGCCGTCGTCACCGGGGCACAGGGCAAGCTCGGACCGATATGGGTGGAAGCTCTGCTGGACGCTGGCGCATCGCTGCTCGCCCTCGACCGCCCCGGACTGCCCCTCAGCGAGGAGTTTCAACGGCTGACGATGCGATTCGGCCAGGATCGCCTGACGACCGCCTCGGCCGATGTCTGCCGCCGGGCCGAGCTCGAGACGGCTCTGGATCGATGTCGCCAGGTTTTCGGCCTACCGACCATCCTGGTCAACAACGCCGGGATCGATGCGCCGCCGGCAGCCGTTGGCAAAGGATATCGCCTGGAGGAAATCCCGCTGGAGACGAACCTCCGGATCCTGGAGGTGAACGCGGCTGGCCTTTTCCTGGTCACTCAGGTGTTCGCCGGTGCCATGGCGCACGCCGGTCGCGGCACGGTCGTCAACATCGGCTCCCTTTACGCCAGCGTTTCGCCGGACGCCCGATTGTATGACCACATCCCAACCGATCCTCCTTTTATCAAACCACCCGCCTATGGAGCCTCCAAGGCCGCCGTCGTCAATTTGACCAAGTATCTTTCCGCTCACCTGGCACCCTATGGCGTGAGGGTCAATACGCTTTCGCCGGGCGGCGTCCGGGGAGGACAAGACCCGGAGTTCACTCGCAAGTTCTGCGATCGGGTTCCATTGGGTCGCATGGCAACCGCCGATGATCTGCGCGGCCCCTTGCTGTTTCTCGCTTCCCGCGCATCGGCTTACGTTACCGGCATCAACCTCATGGTCGACGGCGGCTTCACGGTCTGGTGAAGAGCCTATTTTCCATGCATCCTTCCGATATCCCGCAGACGATACCGAACTGGGTCGGCGGCCGCGAACTGGAAGCATCCGGGGGCGAAACATTTGCGAAGCACGCTCCAGCCAACGGCCAAGAATTCTGCCGGGTGGCGCGCTCGCGTTCTGCGGATGTCGCCCGGGCGATCGAATCGGCGGCCTCTGCCTTTGCGGGATGGTCGACTCAAACGCCGGTCGCGCGCGGCGACGTGCTGATGGCCATCACTCGAGTCCTACACCGCCGCCGAGATCGGGCTGCCGCCATTGTTGCCGCGGAAACGGGCATGTCTTGCAGGGCGGCGCTGGCGGAGGTGGGGGGCGCCATTGCCCTGGGGGAGTTCATGGCGGGGGAAGGCCGCCGCTTCTTCGGACGCACCACCACGAGCGCCGTTTCGAACAAGTGGGTCATGACCGTGCGCGAACCCCTGGGCGTGGCCGGCCTGATCATCGCAGCCAACACGCCGATCGCCAACGTGGCCTGGAAAGTCTTCCCGGCGCTGCTCTGCGGTAACACCGCGGTGCTCAAAGCCGCTGAAGACGCACCGGCCACCGCCTGGTTTTTCGGGCAGCTCGCCCATGAGGCCGGACTGCCGCCGGGGGTGCTGAACATCGTCCAGGGCCTGGGGGAAGAGGCCGGAGCTCCGCTGGTGGCGGACCCGCGCGTCGCCGTGGTGAGCTTCACAGGCTCATCGGAAGTAGGCCGCGAGATCGCCCGGGTGACCGGGTCGCGATTAGCCCGATGCTCTCTGGAGCTGGGAGGCAAGAATCCGCTGGTCGTCTGCGATGACGCGGATCTTGAAAACGCCGCTCATTGGGCGATGCTCTCGGCCTTCAGCAACGCCGGCCAGCGCTGTGCCGCCGGCAGCCGGATCATCGTGT
>CAZNAX010000026.1:0-26435 GCA_964570965.1 uncultured Desulfatibacillum sp. | reverse complement strand
GGGATAGGTACGAGGCGGCCAAGTGGCTCACCATGCGCCGATGGCTCGAAGCGAAATAGGTCCGGCCCAAACCAACGCTTGCCTGAAGGAACTTTTCAGGGAAAAGGATACCTTAGTGACCAAGACCTTTCCTATCGTTCTTTTGTCAGTTGTACTGGCTGGCTTAGCCCTGTCGTCCGCATTTGCTGGCGGCCTTTGGCTGTGCGAGGAGGCAACCCCCGACATGGGCGTCGGCGGTGCGGGGCGGCAGGCCGCAGGCCTCGATGCCTCGACCGCGAGCGGCAACCCGGCCGGTATGACACGGCTTGACCGAACCCAGGTCCAAGGCGGGTTCATGGGCCTTTATGTCGACGCCAAGTTCGATGTTAAAAACTCCTCCCACGGTGACAACGGCGGCGGCAACGCCGGGTACTTCAGCCCCGCCGGGACCATGTACCTTGTCCACAGCGTCAGCCCCGATTTCAAGATCGGCCTCGGGGTCGGCACCTATTTCGGCCTTGGGGTCAACTACACCAACGAGTGGTCGGGAAAGTATTACGTGCAAAGCGCGAGCTTTACGACTATGGCGGTCAACCCGCAATAGCCTACAAGCTTGCGGACTGGTTCTCGGTCGGCGGCGGGGTCAGCGCCGTACAGGGAAGTTTGAGCGAGCGTGTTGCCACTCGGGTCCACGGTCGGCACGTTCGGGCGGGTTGACAAGTCCGCCGGAAACCGCGTATGGTTTTCGCTCAATGCGGTGGCTCGCCAGGTTCCCAATGAGTCGCGATTCGCCGAATGCTGCTTCCGTGCGGAGGAAATGATGTCTGAAATTCTGGATGCCATCCGGGCCCGAGACCCCTGGGAAAAAGAGTTCTATCAGGCGGTCAAGGAAGTGGCTGAAAGCATACGGCCGGTTCTCAAAGGCCACCCCCACTATCTCTCCGCCGCCGTTATGGAGCGAATCACCGAACCGGAGCGGGTCGTGACGTTTCGCGTACCCTGGGTGGATGATCAGAGCCGCATCCGGGTCAACCGCGGGTATGCGATCGAAATGAACAGCGCCATCGGCCCCTACAACGGCGGGCTGCGTCTTCACCCCTCGGTGAATCAAAGCATCCTCAAGTTTTTGGCGTTCGAACAGGTATTCAAGAATGCCCTGACCACATTGCCTCTGGGCGGAGGGGCGGCCGGATGCGATTTCGAACCCAAGGGAAAGTCCGACGACGAAGTCATGCGGCTCTGTCACAGCTTCATGACGGAGATGTATCGGCACGTGGGGGCGCGCACCGACATCCCGGGGGGCGACATCGGCGCCGGCAGCCGGGAGATCGGGTATCTGTTCGGGGCGTACAAGAAACTCACCAATCAGTTCTCCGGCGCACTGACGGGCAAGGGGCTCCAATGGGGCGGCAGCCGGTTCCGACCCGAAGCCGCCGGTTACGGGTGTGTGTATTTCGCCGCCGAGATGCTGGCCACCCGCGGCATGGCCATCGAAGAGCAGACCTGCCTGGTGTCCGGATCCGGCAATGTTGCCCAGCACACCGCCGAAAAGCTCATCCAGCTGGGGGCCAAGGTGGTGACGCTTTCGGATTCCAGCGGCTATGTCTTCGACCCGGACGGCATCGACGTCGAAAAACTGGCTTTCGTCAAAAAGCTCAAGAACGTCCGGCGCGGCCGGATCCGGGAATACGCGGACAAGTATCCCCAGGCCTTTTTTACCCCGGCCGCTCCCGCGCTCGACCACAATCCCCTGTGGGCCCACCGGGCGGACTGCGTCTTTCCCTGCGCGACCCAGAACGAGATCGGGGAGAAGGACGCCTATGCGCTCATCAACAACAGCGTCAAACTGGTGTGCGAGGGCGCCAACATGCCCTGCAGCTCGGAGGCCATTGCAGTTCTGCTCGGAAAGAAAATCCTCTATGCGCCGGGCAAGGCCGCTAACGCGGGCGGGGTTGCGGTCAGCGGGCTGGAACTGGTTCAGAACAGCATGCGCCTGAGCTGGTCGGGTGAGGAGGTGGACGAGCGCTTGCGGATCATCATCCGGGAGATCCATCGTACCTGTCTGGAAGCCGCCGAGGAGTATGGAACGCCGGGGAATTACCTGAACGGCGCGAACATTGCGGGCTTCGTCAAAGTGGTCAATGCCATGGTCGATCAGGGCGTGGTCTAATTGACACCCCTCGCGTGCGGGCCTACTTTGTCGGTTACGGAGCCGCGGCCTAACGCGGCCCGCATGTGAAGGCGCGAAGGATGTCTGCCCTCGACCAGCTGATTCAGCAAATCCAACGCAACTGTGACATTTCCGATGCCCACCACAGCGGCATCTTCTCGATCTGCGGGCTGGCTCTGCGGTTGCGGGATCTTTTCAAATGGGAGCGGGGCCTGGAGCCCTGGGAGGAAGGCGATCCCTCGGCGGTGCTGGAGTGGATCGGCGTCCGCGAGGCTTACTGGGAAACGCTGGCGGAGTCCGAGCCGGGTCCGCTTGCGGTGAACGGCCGGTCGGTAGATCCCTTCGATACCGAAGCCGTCAACTCCGCGCTGGCTCCCCATCGGCTATACTACGGCGCGGGTTATGCCCGCGGGCTCAAACCCACTTTTTTTCTGGCGGCGATTGACGTAGAGCAGGAAATCGAAGGCTGCCGCCTATATCGATTGGGCCGTGAACGGGCGCGCGACCTGCTGACGCTGCCGGCCCTTTCCCAGAACGGCACCCTTCTGCTGCGGCGCCAGTCCGCGCGCAGCCTGCTGTGGGACCAGATCGTTTATGCCGCGCCGTCGGCCCAACGCGCGTTGGATGCCGCCCTGAGTGCATGCGGCATCGCGGATCGCCGGCCATCCGAGTTGCGGCGGCAATGGGACGCTTTGCTGCGCGTGCAGGAGGAAATCCACCTTCACCACGAGCTGGGCGAAATTAAGGAGAGCGGTTTTCAGCGCGAGTGCTGGCAGGAGATGATTGCCGCCTTCCCCCTGACGCGCATCGAACTGCTGGCGCGGCATGTCAAAGATCTGCTGGCCGACACCCACCCCCTCGGCCCCCTCGGCCACCTCAGCCGCACCCGCAACAAGGCGGGGGTAGGCCTCTACGTCGCCTTTGCAGACCGCTTGACGCGGAACCTGTTTCCGGAGCTTTCGCCGGCGGCGGATGCTTTCTGGCGAACCGGAGACTGGGCTGTCATGGAAGGTGCCCTCGCCGTCGGCCGCGCTCAGGCCCGACGTTACGCCGATACGATCGTATCGGCCTACGCCGACGCCAAAGCGCGTCACGATATAGATCGGCTGCCAGCCGATATCGAACGCCTTCTGGGATGCTACCTGGACGGTGAACCGTAAGAGTCGCCGGGGTCGCCTCGCGTCTCTTGACAAGCCTTCTTCTATGCTTATCATTCTGCCAACTCCGAACCAAAACCCCATGTAATAATCTGAATTAAAAACAAAAATAGAAAGTTCGGAATTTCTGGTGAACTGGAAACAGTGCGTAGGGCAAACGTGATTTGCCTGACTTAACCTGCGGCGCAATCGCGCTCAAACCAATTACTAAGGAGGTAAGCAGTCATGAAGATCAGACCGATGAACGACAGGATCTTGGTCGTGCGGGTCGAGGAAGAAAAGAAGACCGCCGGAGGGATTATCATTCCCGACACTGCGAAGGAAAAACCGCAGGAAGGTAAGGTGGTGGCGGCCGGCCCCGGCAAAATGGGCGAGGACGGCAAACGAATCCCCATGGAGCTCAAAAAAGGGGATCGGATTTTGTTCTCGAAGTATGCCGGCTCGGAAATCAAGATCGACGGGGTCGAGCATATCTTTATGCGGGAAGACGACATACTTGGAATCTTGGAATAAAAACTAGGGAGGAAAAACACCATGCCAGCCAAAATGATTTGCTACAGTGCGCAGGCCAGGGAGAAGATGCTCAAAGGAGTGAACATCCTGGCGGATGCCGTCAAAGTGACCCTCGGGCCTAAGGGCCGCAACGTGGTTATCGATAAATCCTTCGGGTCTCCTACCGTGACCAAGGACGGCGTGACCGTCGCCAAGGAGATCACGGTCGAGGACAAGTTCGAAAACATGGGTGCCCAGATGGTCCGCGAGGTCGCCAGCAAGACCAGCGACGTTGCCGGAGACGGGACGACCACCGCCACCGTGCTCGCCCAGGCGCTCTACGCCGAAGGACAAAAGCTCGTCGCGGCCGGCAACAACCCCATGGCGATCAAGCGCGGCCTCGACAAGGGCGCCGCGGTGGTTGTCGCGGAGCTCAAAAAAATGTCCAAGGCCATCAAGGGTAAAAACGAAATCGTGCAGGTCGGCAGCATATCGGCCAACAACGACGAGATGGTCGGCAAACTGATCTCGGAAGCCATGGACAAGGTCGGCAAAGAAGGCGTGATCACGGTCGAAGAGGCCAAGAGCATGGAGACCACACTTGAAGTCGTGGAAGGCATGCAGTTCGATCGCGGGTACGTGTCACCCTATTTCATCACCGATCCGGAGAAAATGGAGGCCTACCTGGAGGACCCCTACATCCTGGTCTTCGAAAAAAAGATCAGCGCCATGAAAGACATGGTCCCGATCCTGGAGACGGTGGCTCAGAGCGGCAGGCCGCTGCTGATCATCGCCGAGGATATCGAGGGCGAGGCCCTGGCGACCTTGATTGTGAACAAGCTGCGCGGCACCCTCAAAGCGGCGGCGGTCAAGGCTCCCGGGTTCGGCGACCGTCGCAAGGCCATGCTGGAGGACATCGGTATCCTGACCGGCGGGCAGGTGATCTCCGAGGATCTCGGCCTTAAGCTTGAGAACGTGACGCTGAGCGATCTGGGGCGCTGCAAGCATGTGCGCATTGACAAGGACAACACCACCCTCATCGACGGCGCCGGAAAGAAGGCCGACATCGAGGGCCGGATCAGCCAGATTCGTGCGCAGATCGAGGAGACCACCTCGGACTACGACCGCGAGAAGCTGCAGGAGCGTCTGGCTAAACTGGTGGGCGGAGTGGCGGTGATCCACATCGGCGCCGCCACCGAGACCGAAATGAAGGAGAAGAAGGCACGCGTGGAAGATGCCCTCAACGCGACCCGGGCGGCGGTCGAGGAAGGTATTGTCACCGGCGGCGGCGTCGCGCTGCTGCGATGCATCGAAGCCCTCAATAGCATGAAGGCTTCGGGAGAAGAAAAAGCCGGAATCGGCCTGTTGAAGCGAGCCCTGCAGGAACCGCTGCGCAATATCGCCCAGAATGCCGGTTGGGAGGGCTCGGTGGTGGTCAACGCCGTGCTGGAGGGAAAAGGTTCTCACGGGTTCAACGCTGAAACCGGTGCGTATGAAGACCTGATGAAGGCCGGCGTGATCGACCCCACCAAAGTGGTGCGCTTCGCCCTTCAGAACGCCGTGTCGGTGGCCGGCTTGATGCTGACGACCGAGGCCATGATTGCGGAAAAGCCGGAAAAGAAGAAGAAGGGTCCGGCCGCTCCGCCCATGGATGACGACATGTATTGATGCCTGGTTTATAAAAAGGCTAATCTCCGCGTTGCGCTTCATCTGGAAAAAAGGAAGGGCGGGTCGCAAGACCCGCCCTTCCTTTTTGGAACTTACAGGGATCGGATCTCCTGGCGCATGAACACGGTGTACGACAACGCAAAGCAGATCACGGTGATGGCTATCAGCGAAATGATGTGCGGCATCACCACCAAGATGCTCTGGGCGAGGGGCAGGGGGCCGGAGAAGCGCGTCATGGAAATGGCCTCCATGGGCCCCAGGGGCAGGGTGCTGCGAGTGGATTTGCGCAGGGGATCGATCACGGTCGCCGTGGCCTCGGAATAAAGTTCCATGGGTGAAGCGAGCACCACGTATTTGACCCATTCGACCTTGCGCGCGGCGGACTGCGGGTTGAGCTCGGCGTCGCTGGCCAGTGTGTTGGCCAGAATGCTGGCACCGATGGTGACAAAAAAGGAGAAGAAGATCCAGACCGCCAGACTGGCCAGCGCGGAGGTGGCGGTGCTTCGGAACACGATCGAAAACAGAATGGCGGCTCCCAACCAGAACGCGATGTAGACGACGCTGATCACCAGATAGATGAAGATACGCCATATCTCCTCGGCCCCGGGGACGATCCCGACCAGCACCAGTCCCAGCCCGGTGATCACGAGCACGATGGACAGGAGCATGACCCCGATCAGGATGACGCCGGCCAGAAACTTGGCGTTGATGACCACGTCGCGGTAGATCGGCTGGGCTAGCAGTTTGCTCAAGGTGCCTTCGTTGCGTTCGCGGTTGATCGAGTCGAATCCCAGGATGAGACCGACCAGCGGGCCGAAAAACGCCACGAACTGCACCAGGGAAAACATCGCCCCGGGCTCGGTGAACAGCAGGAGGAAGACGAACTGGGGTTTGAGCTGGCCCTCCACCTCGCGGATCTTGATCCCCACCATGTACGCGGTGATCAGACTGACCATGGCAATTAAGGCGAAGAGAATGACGAACCGGTGGCTGGCGAAATGATCCGCCAGTTCCTTGTTCAAAATGGCGGCAAGGCCCTTCACGGCTATCCCTCCAGGAAGTACTTCATGTAAATTTCTTCGAGAGTGAATTCCTCGCGGTCTACGCCGAACTTTTCCCGGGCGAGTTGGTCGATTGGGCCGTTGGCGACCATGCGGCCCCTGATCATGATACCGACGCGATTGCAGATTTTCTGCACCTGGTGCAGCTGGTGGCTGGAAAGCAGGATGGTCATGCGCTGCTCGCGGGCCAGGCGGCGGATCAGGTCGGTGATCCGCTGCGTAGCGTCCGGATCCAACCCCAGCGTGGGCTCGTCCAGAAAAGCCACCCGGGCATCCTTGATGAGCAATTCCGCGATTCCCAGGCGCTGGCGCATGCCGCGGGAGAAGGCGGCTATTTTCTTGGGCGGATCCTCGTCTGCCAGACCCACTTCCGTCAGGGCGCGGTCGATGCGAGCCTCCGCCTCCCGCCGACCGATCCCGTTTAAATCCGCCACGAACCGCAGCATTTGCCGCGCGGTCAGGTCGGAGTAGAACCCCATGTTCTCCTGCAGGTAGCCGACCTTGGCCTTGACTTTGATGGGCTCGCGGGCGGGGTCGATATCCAGGATCCGCGCCCGCCCGCTGGTGGGCTCGGTCAGCCCCAGCAGCATGAGCAGCGTGGTGGTCTTGCCGGCGCCGTTGGGCCCCAGAAAACCGAAAATCTCCCCTTCGTTCACCGTAAAGCTCAGGTGATCCACGGCCACTTGATGCCGGTAAATCTTGGTCAGATCCTCCGTGACAACGACCGGTGCGGGCATCATGGTCAGCGCCTTCCCAACATGCGGAACAAACCGAACAGACCGGCGATCACCGCCACGATGATGCCGATGCCGATCCAGCCCCAGGCGCCAGAGGCTTTCACGCTCGTTCGAAACTCCAGGGTTTTGGAGGCTTTTTCACCCTCGACCTTGACGCCGACCGAATAATCTCCCACCAGTGCCTCTTCGTAGGGCGTGATGATCATCTCCACCTGCTTGAGGCCGTTGGGTTCGACCTGATCGATGCGTTCCGGCTTGAACTCGACTTTCCAGTTCTCAGGTTTGAAGGACATGAACTTGATATCGTGGTTGACGGCGCTGCCCGTGTTCTTGACGAAAAAAGATACGTTTGCCGGCATCCCCTGCCGGGCCTCCAGCGACAGCAGGCCGGAAGGCGTCCCGGCATCCAGGCCATAGGTGCCGGTCAGAATCACCGTCAGGTTCGCCTCGGTCTTGGCGTCCCCGGAGCTGACCCGCAGGCTGATGGGGTATTCCCCGGCCGGTGAATTGAGCGCCGGCTTGACCTCGACGGCGATGGTTTGGGTCTGGTTGGCCTTGAGCCGAATGCTGGAGATGAATTTGGTTTCATAGGCCGGCTTGAAATTGATGTCCCAACCCTTGGGGCCTTGACCGAAAAGGTCGAAGATGGCCTCCTTGTCCAGGCGGCTGTCGACTTCCACCGAGAACTCAAAGGCCGCATCCGAAGGACCGCGGATCACCGGATAGGAGGTGGTCAGCTTAACGGCCTGGTCCTTCTCCAAGGCCTCCTGCTCCCGGGCAAGTGTGATGTTGATCTTCTGGGTCATTCTGAATCGACCGTCGCGGGTCTGGGCCTCCACCACGAAGGTGTAGTCCCCCGGCGGAGCCTCTTTGTCGGGGACGGCCTCAAAGGTCAGGCTCTTCTTGTCGTCTGCCGGAACATGGACGCCGGTCACGGCATAGCGGTAGGTCTTGATCCTGGTTTTCCACCCCTCCGGGGTTTGAGCCACCCGGACATCCACGGTCTCATCGGTGCGGCCTTTGTTGATGAAGGTGAGGTCCATGCTGACCTCTTTGCCCTGAGCGCTGATAACGCCCGGGAATTCCGGGGCCATGAGGATGAACCGTTCGGGTTTGGCGGCCGTGTCCGCTTTTTCGACGCAAAGCGCATGGGGGGCGAATAACGCGAGAATTCCAAAAGCGATGAAGGCGACGGTCCGGTGGATCCTGTGCATCGTGGGTTGACCTCCTTGACGTTCCGGCAGTCGGGTCAGCCGATAGCATGCATCCATCTATCGGGTTGCGGTATTTCGGAGAAACCGGTTTATGGCGTTGCCCGTCTCGGCGCTAAGACCGAGGCGCGCATAGACGTAGAATGAGCCCGCGGCCTTGGAATTTTAATCACCCTGATCCGGCTGTCAAGTCGCCGAAAGCGGGTCAGCGCAAACGGTGCGGGGCTCGCGCCGGTTGCAGGATCGGGATATAACTGCTATCCGATCCATCGAGGATGGCACGCATGCTTGCGCCTGACCTTGAAACATTGATTTGCGACCCGGCCGGGCTGACGTCCCGGATCATTCAGGCCCTGGATGCGCACGCCTCTGGAACGGCGCTATTCGATGCGGCCGCGGCCGACCTGGCGGCGACCTCCGCGGTTTTACTGCTTCTGGGGCGCGGCGGGGAAGGCCTGGAGAAGCCGGAGGACATCTGCCTGATCTTGAACCAACGCTCTGCGCGAGTGCGCCAGGCGGGAGACCTTTGCTATCCGGGGGGCAGCGTGTCCCCGCGGTTCGATTTGAACGCCGCCCGGCTGTTGGGGCTGCCTCTGGGCCCGCTGGGGCGCTGGCCGCGCTGGAGCAAATGGCGCCGGGAGCGGCGGCGCGATTCGCGCTGGCTGGCGCTCTACTTCGCCACGGCCCTCCGGGAAGCCTTCGAAGAGATGCGCCTCAACCCCCTGCGCGTGAGGCTGCTAGGGCCGTTGCCGCATCATCGTCTGGTCTTGTTTCGCCGGCTAATTTATCCTTTAGCGGTGTGGGTTCCACACCAGCGGCGCTTCAAACCCAACTGGGAGGTGGCACGTATCGTGAGGATTCCGCTGCGTCAACTCCTTGATCCCCGACACTACATCCGCTACCGGCTGACCATGGCGTTGCCCCCGCCTGCGACGGAGCAAGTCCGCGAAGTTCCGGCCTTTCGTTTTCGATCGCCCGCCGGCCAGGATATCCTGTGGGGGGCGACGTTTCGGATCACCATGGCCTTTTTGCAGATCGTGTTCGGTTTTGCCTCTCCGGACATGGAGAGCCTGCCGCGGGAGGACGGGCATCTGGAGCAAAGCTACCTGACCGGGGAGCGTGCCTTGCTGCCCCGCTCCGACTGAATTCATTTGCGGCGCCGTCCCGGTTAGGGTCGGGGTCATGTTGACGCCGAATCAGACCTGTGTGTATATGACGGAGCCGATACCCTGGCCGGGGGCGAAGCAGCGGCGCCGCGGATTGCAAGCGGCCTGTTTACAAGGGACTGAACGATGCTGAATCAGAAACCGTGCCCGCTGGTGGTCAAAGAATCCACCATTCATGGCAAGGGGTGCTACGCCGATGAATTCATTCCCGCCGGTGCCTTCATCATCGAATATGTGGGCGAGCTTATACCCGGTGAGGAAGCCTACCGACGCGAACAGGATTCGAGCCGAAGCGGGATTTACACCTTCTGGACCGGTGACGAGTGGGCGATCGACGGCTTCCGGGAGGACAACACCGCCCGCTTCATCAATCACTCGTGCGCGCCCAACTGCGACTATCGCATCGAAGACCAACGTGTGTTGATCTATGCCGCGCGCGACATTGACGCGGGCGAGGAGCTCAGCATCGATTACAGCTACGGAGCAGACGGCGAGAGGGTCCCATGCGCCTGCGGCGCACCCGGATGCCGGGGCCGGATCAACGCAATATAAAAACCGGGGTGAGGCGTCTGCCGTACCCCGGTTTTATATCATTGAGGCAGCGCCATGAGTGAGACTCCCTTCATCCTTGCCTTGCTGGCACTGATCTACGCCATCATCATGTTCCTGCTGCCCTTTTTCATCATGCGCATCCGCCGCGAGGTCATCGCCATCAACAACAAAATGAGCCGAATCGAGGATCTGCTCGTTCAAATTTCAGGAAAGCAGACCCAGGCTTCGGCAGCAAACCCCAACAGCGGCGACCGAGGCCGGCTGATCAAGGTTTGTGAGAACTGCGGACGCAAGAATGCGCTGCAGAATACAAAATGCATAGGCTGCGGGGAGGTTTTTCAGTGAGATTCGCCCATAACCGCCGAGATGAGGAGGGTGAAAGATGACCCGCATAGACAGGGGCAATGGTACGGTTTTTAGCGTGCTGCTTTTAGTGCTCGTCGCCACTTTTTCATGTTCAAAAGGGTATAATAGATATGCTGATGAATATTACGCGCAAGGCAAGATTCTTTATGAAAACATGGACTATGACAGGTCCATCGATAGTTTCTCGAAGGTGTTGGAACTGGCACCGGCCGGAGAGGAGAACAATCGGGTATACTATATGCGAGGCCGATCCTACTTAAAGAACAGACAGTATGATCAGGCCATATACGATTTTACAAGAGCCTTGGAAATAACCGGAGAAGGCGAAAAAAGCTTGAGGTTTCTGATTTATGAGATGAGAGGCGATGCCTATTTCGGCAAAAATGCCTGGACGAGTGCGATACAGGACTATTGGAAGGCCGTTGGCGAGGATGTTGATAACGAAAATGCAAAATATGTTTACCTGAATAGAGGCTGGGCTTATTTAAACAACAACGATCCGGAGTCTGCCATAAAAGATTTTGACAGAGCCATATCAATAGATTCCAAACTTGCTGAAGCCTATTTCGGACGTGGAAATGCCTGGCTAAAGAGGGCAGACTCTCAACGTGCGCTGGCGGATGCGAAAGAGGCATTAAAGTTGAAGCCTGACGAAAAAAACTATGACGATTTGGTCTATGAGATTAGCTCGGGCGCTAAAAGAAAATAGGCATCGGCCGCTTATCTTGAACATTAGCACCACTACTCGTATTAAAAAATGGATACGAATAATTGGAAAGCCCATGAGCTAGCCACAGTCTTGAACTGGCAGATCGTGCAGAAATGGAGGTGGGTTATGGCGGTTAAGCTCCAGAAAGCTCCTGTCGTCAAGGAGTGCATAGGATGTGATAATATCGATGGCGATGTCTGCCGCATCTGGGCGACTCCGGCTGCAAAGTGGAGGCTTGGGGTCTGTGCATCGGCAACGCATGTGAAGGCGGAGGTTAAGACTGAGGCGGCCAAGGTCCGGGTGGGCCAACAGAAGCAAAAAAAGAAGTAAATAGCATCCGACGTATCGCCCATGCACCCAATTTGTGATAGCGATGCCCTCTAAATCTCCATTAAGTCCATAGGAGGATCGATATGAAAATGAGACAGGAAATTGTGTATTTGGTTCTTGGTGCTATGATAACACTTGGCTTGGTTTTTATTATTGGGGCCGGCCCGGATAGCACTCAGGTTGGGCGGTACCAAATATCCACTTGCCTCAAACGTGACTGGGTTTATGTTTATGTAATTGACACGGCCACAGGTACAGTGAAATTCGTCGATGAAAAAAACGAAAACAAACCATTTGATGAAATTAAATCTGCCAGATAGCACGACGGATTCTGTGTTATGTCGTTCAAGGCAACCTGGTTCCGAGACAAACTGAATAAGAAGGCTAAGCGGGGCTTCCAGGGTTATCCGGTCGCGACGATCACGTACTATGGCCCCGACGATCGACGGGCGAGCAAAGTTTCTGTTGGGATCATACCGAATTACGCTATGGGGTATTACAGCCTCGCTTTCTTGGGCTACTACCTTAAGGGCATACCAGAGTATCAGGAGGTATTAAATGAGAAAGTTGCGCAGAAAGGATCGTGCAATCACAGATGATGAAGCGATAGCCATTTTAAACAAAGCAGAGTACGGGGTGTTATCGACTATCTCCCCAGATGGAAAACCATACGGTGTTCCTCTAAACTTTTGTATCATTGACAACTGCATATATTTCCATTGTGCTATTGAAGGCAGAAAAATCGACAACATCGAAAGAAACAATTCTGTATCATTTTGCGCGGTCGGGCATACTGAAATTTTGCCAGATAAATTTGGAACCAAATATGAGAGTGTGATAGTTTCAGGGGAAGTTGTAGAAATATTCGATGATAATAAACAGATTGCTTTAGAAGGTTTGTTAAAAAAATATTCTTCAAATTATATTAGCAAAGGATTAGAGTATATAGAGACCTTAAAAACAAAAACGCGAGTTTTCAAGATTAGCATCACACACTTATCGGGGAAAGCAAGGAGAAAGTGATTTTAAATAAGTGTTCTGAAAAAAGACTGGGATAATGCAATTCTGTATGGCGAGAAAGCCGTTGAATTAAGCCCCAACGAAAGTGGTTTCTACTTATCACTGGGTATGGCTCTAAGGTCTGCAGGACGTTACGAAGAAGCAAACGCGAGTCTTGAAACCGCTCTCCGACTCCATCCCCTCCGACCATTACCCTATATCAACAACCTGGCATGGTCTTGCCTTGGCAATAAGCAGTATGACAAGGCAATCCTTTTATGGACAGAGAGCCTCGAACGCAACCCCGATTACCTATTTGCTTTTCAAGGGCTTACAGCAGCGTATGAATTGTCCGGCAACAAGGAGAAGGCCCGCTGGGCTGCAGAGAATGTAATGCGCCTATATTTTCCGCCAGCCTTGGCATCTTTCCCTTTCAACAGAACCTGAAACGGACAATTTGTTGTTAAGCGGTTCAATCCCCACTCGGTTTTATTCTGGACTCACCATCCTGATCCTGAATCTGGCAAACCTTCTGTTCGAGGAGGTGAATCATGGCACAGAACAAATTCAAGCGAAAATTCACTTCTGTTTTAGCGCCGACGTATATAGTTACAGCCGCCTAATGGGTGAAGACGAGGCGGCAATGGTTAAGACCCTGGAACAGCACAAAGGGATCATGGCCGAGTTGATTCGCCAGCATCGTGGTCGTGCGGTGTGCACTCGGTACTGGAGAGCCGTCCGCAATGTGAATTTGAAATCATGTTAACGTCAACCACTAATCCCGGTCAGAACAATCTGTTCCTGGTGGTGAAGCTGCACAGCAGGAAGGGGCACTCCATTTCAAGCTGGTCAAATTTTCAATGGAGGGCTTTAAAATGAAATGCCAGAAATGTCATTTTGAGAATCGTGAAGGGGTGAAGTTTTGTGAAGAATGTGGAGCCAAGTTTGAGTTCGAATGTCCTGTCTGCAAAGCCAGTATTCCGCTTGGAAGAAAATTTTGCGGTGAGTGCGGTCACAACTTTAAGGAACCTGTCGAAACATCTCATAAAGATTTAACCTTTGACGAAAAATTTTCTGAAGCTGTGGCCTGGGGGCTTGCTGGCCGGTCTCCGTTCGACGGCGGCAAGGCTATCAAGCTCAAGGAAAACAATAAACGATTGCGGTTGCTCACAGATAATGAAATCAAAACCCTGCTGGCCGAATGCACCGATCATTTGAAACCCATTGTCTCCTGTGCTATTCTGACCGGCATGCGCCGTGGTGAAATCTTATCCTTGAAGTGGGACCAAATGCGGAACGGTTTCATTTACCTGAGCAAGACCAAGACCAACGAGGCGCGGCAGATTCCCGTTTCGGATTCATTAGAGGCCGTATTCCGTGAGATCAGAAGTAAGCAGGGCTTGCGGGTCGGAGTATGTTTTCACGTTTAGGGTTGAGGCTATACAGGACAATTTCAAGAAATCATTCAATTCGGCCATGAAACGGGCGGGCCTGGTGGACTTCCATTTTCACGATCTGCGGCACACGTTCGCAAGCCAGGTGCTATTGAACGGCGGGACTCTAAATGATGTGCAGGAGCTACTCGGCCATATGACCATGACCATGACCATGACCCTACGATACAGCCACCTGACCCAGGAGCACAAACGGCAGGCCGTCAACCTGCTGGGGAAGCTATCGGCGTTTTCCGTAGGCACATTTAGGCACAAAAACAAAGCCGCCGGAAAACGTTCCAGCGGCTAAGTTATTGTTTTAATTGGTCGGGGCGATTGGATTTGAACCAACGACCCCTTGAACCCCATTCAAGTGCGCTACCAGTCTGCGCCACGCCCCGACACGGAGGCCTTTCTAACACCCGGCGACATGCATGTCAAGGAAGGATGGACAGATGCGCGCCTTGATACGGACCGGCGCATACCGACGGCGGTCGAGGCTGCGTAAGCCGCGCCGGCTGCGTCCGGGTTCACTGATCGGCATTGCCGCCCCGGCCAGCCCATTTAACCGCGAATCCTTTGAACGGGGCATACGGTTATTGCGGGGCATGGGGTTTGAGACGGTTATTCCTGAGGGCATCTGGACCTCCCGGGGGTATCTCGCCGGGCCGGACGAGCATCGCGCCGCGCTGTTGCAGCATCTCTTCGAGGATGAGCGGGTCGACGCCGTCCTATGCGCTCGCGGCGGCTATGGGTCGCTGCGGATCCTGCCGCTTCTGGATTACGATCGGATCGCCGCTCATCCGAAAATTTTCATCGGCTTCAGCGATGCAACCGCCTTGCTGTCGACGATCACTTGTCGTTGCGGGTTCGCCGCTTTTCATGGGCCGGTGGTCACCAGTTTGGCGGACGCCTCGGCCAGCACTCGCACGAGCTTTCTGACGGCCATCACCTGCGACGGGCCGTTGACCATCAAGCCTCCCGCTGCGGTGGTCTTGCGATCGGGGCGAGCCGCCGGGGTCGTGTGCGGCGGAAACCTGACGACCCTGTGCCATCTGCTGGGCACCCCTTTTCAGCCCTCCTTCCGCAACCGCATCTTGTTCTTGGAAGACCGTGGAGAGGCGGTCTATCGCATCGACCGCATGCTGACCCAATTGAAGCTGGCCGGTTGCCTGGAGGGCATCCGCGGCCTGATTCTGGGAAGTTTCAGCGACTGCGGCTCCGACCCGGAACTCTTCGAAATTGTTGGCGATCGCTTTTCTGATGCGTCTGTTCCCATCCTGGCCGGCGTGCCGGCCGGGCACGCGGAACCGAACCTCATACTGCCGCTGGGCATCAAAGCCGTGCTGGATGCCGATCGGCATTCGCTCAGCTTCGAGTGCGCGACCAAAGGGTAGGGAAGGGATGCCTAAAATTGAAAAAGCGACAACCCCGACTCTCTCCGCTTCGACCCCCAGCCAACGCCATGCCCGAAGTTGACCGACTCATGCGGCAGGCGCTGACCGGTGGCGTGTTCCCGGGTGCGGTGCTGCTCGTTGCCCGCGGCGGAGAGGTGCTGGTGCACGCCGCCTATGGATCCGCGAATCTTTATAACCATCAGCCGGTGACCCCTGCTACGGTTTTCGATCTGGCTTCGTTGACCAAACCGCTGGCCACCACCCTGGCGATCATGCTGCTCTGCCAGCAGGGCCGGCTCGACCCGGACGAGCGTCTGGCAGGGGTGCTGCCCGCTGCCGCTCGCAGTGACAAGCGCCACATCACGATCGCTCAGCTGCTCGCGCACACTTCCGGTCTGCCGGACTACCGACCCTACTACCGTCAAGTGGCGCTGCTGCCAGAATCCGAGCGCCGGTTGCGCCTGCGCCAGTTCCTGTTGGATGAGCCCCTGTTGCATCCGCCGGGCGCAAAAGTTTTATACAGCGATTTGGATTTCATGCTGTTGGAATGGGTCGTGGAAGCCGCCGCCGACCAGCGGCTCGATCGCTTTCTGGCGCAGCAGGTCTACACGCCTTTGCAGGCGACCCACCTTTTTTTCATCGACCGCCAGCGCCCGGCGCCGCCGGCCGCATACGCCGCCACTGAACAGTGCGCCTGGCGGGGACGTCTGATAGAGGCCGAGGTTCATGATGAAAACGCCCATGCCCTGGGTGGTGTCGCCGGCCACGCCGGGCTCTTCGGAACGGCTGCCGCCATTCACACCATCCTGGCGGAGTTGTTGGCGGCCTATCACGGGCAGCCTGCGGCGCAATTGTTTCGATCGGACGTCGTCCGTCGGTTTTGGCAGCCCGTGCCCGGTGCCGGCAAGGCCCTCGGTTTCGACCTGCCGTCGACCGACCATCCCAGCTGCGGCTGCTTTTTCCCCTCGGACAGCATCGGGCACCTGGGGTTCACCGGTACCTCGTTCTGGATTCACCGCATCCAACAGCTATCGGTGGTTCTGCTTACCAATCGAGTGCATCCCTCCCGGGACAACATCGCTATCCGGCAGTTCCGGCCCCAGATCCATGACGCCCTTATGTCGACGCTGCTGATTTAGGCCTGATACGGCTCGCAAGCCGCGGTGGTTGTTTCTTTTTGCTTGTGCTCCAGGCTCCGTTTTGGTACTTATTAAAAGATAATTCATCAAAAGCGGCGTGGTACTAACCAGCTGCGCAACATCGGCCTTTTCAAGCGTTGCTGTTCAGTTCGGTGATATCCGTGCGCTCGAATTCCTCACCGCGCGGGCATGCAGGCAGCCGCCCCCTGTGCCAAGGACCGAGACATCGGCTGAAACGGAGCGAGTGGCGACGTCTTTGAGAAATGAGGTGCTATGTCTTTTTTTGACCGGCTGTTGGGAGTATTTTCAAACGATTTGGCCATTGATTTAGGGACTGCCAACACCCTGGTTTACGTCAAGGGCAAAGGCATCGTTCTGAGCGAACCGTCCGTGGTGGCCGTCAGCACCATTCCCCGAGCCAAGAGTCGGGTTCTATCGGTTGGCATCGAAGCCAAGAAAATGCTCGGCAAGACGCCGGGCAGCATCGTGGCTATCCGCCCGATGCGCGACGGGGTCATCGCCGACTTTGAAGTCACCGAAGCAATGCTGCGGCATTTCATCCACAAGGTGCACAACCGCCGGACGTTTGTTCGGCCGCGCATCATCATTGCCGTACCCTCCGGGATCACCCAGGTGGAGAAACGCGCCGTGCGCGAGTCTGCCGAATCCGCGGGCGCTCGGGAAGTTTTCCTGATCGAAGAGCCCATGGCCGCGGCGATCGGCGCGGGACTGCCGATCACGGAGCCGACCTGCAACATGGTCGTAGACATCGGCGGCGGCACTACCGAGGTGGCCGTCATATCGCTGAAGGGTATCGTCTACAGCCGTTCGGTGCGGGTGGCCGGCGACAAGATGGACGCCGCCATTATCCAGTACATCAAACGCAAGTACAATCTGCTGATCGGCGAGCGCACCGCCGAGATCATCAAGACCTCCATCGGCAACGCCTACCCGGATCCCCAAAACCTGGAAACCATCGAAGTCAAGGGCCGCGACCTGGCCTCCGGGATCCCCAAAATTCTTTCCATCGACTCGGAGGAAATTCGCGTCGCCATCTCCGAGCAGATCGACGCGATCGTAGAAACCGTTAAGATCGCGCTCGAGCAAACCCCGCCGGAGCTGTCCGCGGACATCGTCGATCGCGGGATCATTCTTACGGGCGGCGGTGCGCTTCTTAAGAACCTGGACAAATTGCTGCGGGAAGAGACCAGCCTGCCGATCACGGTAGCCGATCGGCCTCTGGAGACTGTGGCGCTGGGGTCTGGCAAAGCGCTCGACAATCTCGACCTTCTCAAGGAAATTGTTATTCATTAACCGGTCTTATGTTCTCCAAAAAGACGGTTCTGATCCTGGCCGGGATTCTGCTCATCACCGTGAATCTCATCATGCTGGCGGTCACCACCCGACGCCCGGCCGCTTCCGGACTGGGGCGGGCGATGATCGCTTTTGTCGCTCCGTTTCAGGAGCTGGCCACCCACGCTGTGAAGACCGTCCAAGATAGCTGGTGGCGCTATTTTTTTCTGGTATCCGTTGCTCGAGAGAACCAGCAGTTGTTGCAGCAGCTGGGAGAATCCCGCCAGAAAATCATCCAGCAGAGCGAGCTGGAGCTGGAAAACCAGCGCTTGCGGGAACTTCTCAGCTTTAAACGCTCGCTGCCGGCCCCCGCCATTGCGGCCGAGATCATCGGCAAGGATCCGTCTGCCTGGTTCAAGACCGTCCTCATCGACAAGGGCAGCACGGACGGCTTGCGGCGCGGCATGCCGGCGGTGAGCGCGCAGGGCGTGGTGGGGCAGATCATTGAGGTCACCGGTCGCCAATCCCGGCTGATGCTGATCATCGATCGTAACAGCGGCGCCGATGCTCTGGTTCAGCGCACACGGGCGCGAGGGGTTGTCAAAGGGACCTCGCAGAACGAGTGCTATCTGGACTATGTCCTGTATGCCGACGATGTGCGGGTGGGAGACCTGGTCGTCTCTTCCGGCTACGACGGGGTGTATCCCAAGGGGTTGTTGATCGGCACGGTGACGGCCGTCGATTTCAAGGGCGGCGATTTTTTCAAGGATGTGCAGATTACTCCGGCGGTGGATTTCGACAAGCTTGAGGAGGTCTTGGTCATTCTGGAGTCGCCGCCGACCCCCGCGACGGTGCATTGATGAATTATTTCATCTATACCACCTGCGGGCTTTTCATGGTCATCTGCCAGACGACGGTCATTCCACGATTAGCGTTCGTCGGCTATTTCTTCGACCTGGTACTGCCTGTTGTAATCTATCTCGCCGCGTTTCGACCGCTGCATGAGGCCCTGCCCTTTACCGTGTTTCTGGGCGCAGTGATGGACAATTTGTCGGGGGGGCCCTTCGGCCTCTATCTGACATCGTATGTTTGGCTGTTTATTGTGGTGCGAGCAGCGGCTACGATAGTACGGGCCGAAAATCCGATCATGATCGTATCGATCCTCATCGGGGCCGTGGCGGCTCAAAACGCTTTGTTTTTTGCGGTCCTCGGCACGTCGGGCCAGGGATATTCCTCCGAGAGTTTCGCCGTG
This sequence comes from uncultured Desulfatibacillum sp., assembly GCA_964570965.1. Classification (GTDB taxonomy): domain Bacteria; phylum Desulfobacterota; class Desulfobacteria; order Desulfobacterales; family SpSt-501; genus SpSt-501. The sequence continues at coordinate 7,324 of CAZNAX010000026.1, read as the reverse complement.
CGGATCGCCATCGAGCAGATCGGTTGGGTATTGCTGATCGGACCGTTTTTAGCATGGGGCATCCGCACGGCTCACCGCTACTCATCGCAGCGAAGCAAAAAGACAACAGTCGGACCGCCGTCGGACGGACCTTGACTCCGAACTTGCCGCGATGCGGCCGGCTATAAAGTGAACAATGGAGCAATTTTTCAAAAAAGAAGAACCGGACGGATACAAACCGCGGATCGTCGGGGTCATGCTGACGGTGCTGGCTCTGTTCGGCGTGCTCCTGCTGCGGTTGATTTATCTGCAGATTGTCATGGGAGAAGAGTATTACAGGTTATCCATGAACAACAGCATTCGGTTGCAGACGGTGGATCCGCCGCGCGGATTGATCCTGGACCGTTACGGCACCCGGCTTGCCGAGAACCGGCCTTCCTTCGACGTGAACTTCACCCCGAAAGACGCCGGGGATGCCGGGCGGGTGCTCAATGAGCTATCTTTGTACCTGCAATCGCCGGCCGAGGAGTTGCTGGCGAAGGTCAAACACAGCCGGGGGTTGGCAGCGTTTAAACCGGTGCTCCTGAAACAGGATATCGGTCGAGACGTGTTGGCCGCCCTCGAAGCCCGACGAGTGGATCTGCCGGGGGTGTCGGTCCAGGTGCGCCTGCGTCGAAACTACCTTCAAGCGATGAACGCGTCCCATGTGATCGGCTACCTCGGAGAGATCAGTCTGGAAGAGCTCAAAAGCGGCGACCACCCGGGTTTGCGCAGCGGAGATGCCATCGGTAAGTTCGGCGTGGAACGAACCTTTGACAACTACTTACGGGGCGAGCCGGGCGGCCGGCAGGTGGAGGTCAACGCCAACGGCCAGGTGATGCGGGTGCTGCAGACAGTTGCGGCCCGTCCGGGACACAACGTGGTTTTGACGATCGATCGCGAGCTTCAGCAGCGTGCCGAAGAGCTCCTAGATGGGGTAGCCGGCGCGGCCGTGGCTGTCGACCCTGCGAACGGGCACATCTTGGCCTTGGTCAGCTCGCCGACTTTCAATCCGAATTCGTTCGTGAGCGGGATCGCATCGGAGGCATGGGAGGCACTGGTTTCTCATCCGTTCCGGCCGCTGGAAAACAAAGCCATCCAGGGTGAATACCCTCCGGGGTCCACATTCAAAATTGTCACTGCTCTGGCCGGGCTGGAAGAAAAGGCTATCGATGAAACCACGGCATTCGAGTGCGCCGGAGCGCTGCATTTTGCCGGGCGCGATTACCGCTGCTGGAAGAGAGAGGGACACGGCCGGGTCGACGTTCGCCGGGCGCTCGCCGAATCCTGTGACGTCTTTTTCTATCGCACGGGCCAGCGCCTCGGTGTCGACCGTTTGGCCTGGTACGCCAAGGCCTGCGGGTTGGGCGCGCGCACCGGGGTCGGACTCGACCAAGAGGCTCGCGGGCTGATTCCCTCCTCCACGTGGAAGAAGAAGCGCTTCGGTGTTCCCTGGCAGGAGGGGGAAACCCTGTCGGTGTCTATCGGCCAAGGTTACAATCTGACGACCCCTCTGCAAATGGCACTGCTGGCCGCGGCAGTAGGCAACGGGGGCATCCGCTACCGGCCGCTCATTTTGCAGCGCGTGGAGACGGTTGAAGGCGAGGTCGTATTCCAGGCGGCGCATCAGGAGGCCGGGCGCTTGCCGATCAGCCCCCGAAACCTCAAGATCGTGCAGGAAGGCATCTGGGCGGCGGTGAACGGCGAGCGCGGGACAGCCCGCCGCGTTCACCTTTCCGATATCGAGATCGCCGGAAAAACCGGTACCTCGCAGGTGGTCGGCCGCAAGGACAGCGGAGACGATTATACCCCTCCCCACCTCCGGCCGCATGCCTGGTTTGTCTGCTACGCTCCGGCGGCGGCCCCGAAGCTGGCGGTGGCCGTTGTGGTTGAAAACGGGGAGCATGGGTCGAGTGCAGCCGGCCCCATCGCGCGGGAAATGGTCAAAACGTTTTTGCGCAAAGTCCCGGACGCTCAGCGTTTGGCCGGCGACGGCGTGAAGGTCGTCGCCGGCAACGGATAAGCGATATGATTGATCGTCGTCTCATTCACAACTTCGACTGGGGGCTTCTGATGGTTGTCATGCTGCTGGGGGCGGTGGGGCTGACGACCGTTTACAGCGCGGTGACCGCCGACCCTCCGCCGGCTGCGCAAAAGGTTTTATTTTACAAGCAAATGATCTGGTTTACGCTCGGATTCATCGTTATGACGGCGTCCTTTTCTTTCAGCTACCGGGTGCTGGACCGCTGGGCGCATCCCATTTACGTCGTCTGCGTGTTGCTGCTGCTGGGTGTGGTGGTCTTCGGAAAACTCGCCGGGGGCTCCCGCCGCTGGCTTGTTCTGGGGCCGGTTCACCTTCAGCCCTCAGAGCTCATCAAGATCGCCATGGTTTTGGTGCTGGCCAAATACTTTTCGAAGGGATCCGACCCACGTGGCTTCAACCTTCGGGAGTTGATACGCCCCATGCTGATGACCGGCCTACCGTTTGCACTGATTGTCATCCAACCCGACCTCGGCACCGCCGGGCTGGTGGCGCTGATCGCCGTGACGATGGCCTTGTTTGTCAAGGTCGAACGGCGGGCACTCACTCTGTTGGTGACTTCCGCGGGTGCGTTGGTCCCTCTTGTCTGGTCGCTGCTGAAGGATTATCAGAAACAGCGCATCTTGACGTTCTTGAACCCGGACCAAGACCCCCTGGGGGCGGGGTATCACATTATCCAATCCAAGATCGCGATCGGCTCCGGAATGATCTCCGGCAAAGGTTACTTGCAGGGGACACAGAATGCGCTTTCGTTTTTACCCGAAGAGCACACCGACTTTATTTTTTCGGTGCTGGCGGAAGAGTGGGGAGCCGTGGGATCAATTGGGGTGCTCCTGCTTCTTCTGGTGTTGATTCTCTGGGGTTTGAACATTGCCCACCGCTGCCGGGATCCCTTCGGCAATATCCTGGCTATCGGGATCACGGCGCTGCTGGGTTGGCAGGTCATGATCAATGTCGGGATGACCATGGGATTGATGCCCGTCGTGGGAGTGCCGCTTCCCCTGATCAGCTACGGAGGCTCTTCCACGCTGACAGTGGCCATTTGCATCGGATTGCTGATGAACATCAGCATGCGCCGTTTCCTGGTAGAATGAGCGAGGGACATTATGCCAAAAAGCGCTCAAGCTTGGCTTAACGTGGTTTGGAAAAAACCTTTGACAAGCTTTCGAGGCGATGCTATAGACCGCGCATTTCCGGTCTGTCCCAGGTGAATATCTGACCCTGTAGTCTGTTTACGTGTGGAATGGAGGTGGGTTTTATGGGCTACCTTACCGTGCACTGGAGTCGGTTTCACGCTGCGGTGCTCTTTTTTGTCGGAGTCTTCACCTTTGAGTTCATCCCCCCCGCATGGGCCTCCAGCGAAGGCGGCGGCGTCACCGTCGTTCCGGACTGGTCGGTCAGCATTCAAATCGTCAATTTCCTGTTTCTCATCTTTGTCCTGAATCTGCTGCTGTTTCGACCCATCCGCAAGATTCTCCAGGAACGCCGTGAAAAAGTCAAAGGGATGGAATCCGCCATCGACAACGCCGGCAAAAGCATCCAGGAGAAGAACGCGACCTTCGATAAAGCCCTTCGGGATGCGCGCGCCAAAGGGCTGAAGGAAAAAGAAACCCTCGTTAAACAAGCCGAGGAAGAGGAACGTCGGCAGATCGAATCGATCAATTCTAAAGCGCTGGCCGAACTCGAAGAGATCCGTCGGAAGATCCGCGCCGACGCCGAACATGCTCGACAGGCTCTGCAGCAGCAGATCGGGGCGTTTGCAAAAGAAATTACGCAAAAAATATTGGGGAGGGCGGTGTAATGAAAACTCCGATTTCTGGCCGGCAGGGCTGTTTTCTTTGCACCGGCCTGTGCCGGACGGCGTCGGTCGCCGGGTTGCTCGCGATATCGTCCGCCGCGGCATGGGCCGCCTCCGGCGGCGACGGGGGCCACGGCGGACTCTCCAGCTCAGACTGGTACCGGATCATGAATTTCGCAGTTCTGGCATTGGCCCTGGTTTTCTTGCTGCGCAAACCCATTCCGCGCGCGCTGAACAGCCGCGTGCAGGGCATTCAGAATCAACTGAACGATCTGGAGGCGCGGAAAGCAGAGGCCGAAAAGCGACTGGCCGAGTGCAACCAGAAGTTAAGCGAGCTCGAAAAGGAAGCCGGACGCATCATGTCCGAATACATTCGCCAAGGTCAGGACGCTAAATTGCGTATTCTCCAAGAAGCCGAGTCGGCCGCTGAAAAGATTCAAGCCCAGGCCCGTCGAAACATCGAGCACGAATTCGAGCAGACCAAAGCGCGCTTGCAGCGCGAGATCTTCGAGCAGTCTTTAGCCAAGGCCGAAGCACTGCTGAAGCAGAACGTCACGGCCGAGGACCAGTCCCAATTGGTTGAGGACTATCTTCAGAAGGTGGTGGCATCATGAAGAACATGGCGATTGCCAGACGCTATGCCAAGGCTCTGCTGCTGATTGGCCAGCAGGACGAACAGACCGAACGCTACCGGAAGGAGCTGCAATCAGTGGCGGCGCTCGTGACGGGCGACCGCCGTTTGGAGCAGGCCATCACCAACCCGTTGTACGACAGCGCGGCACGCAAGCGGGTGCTGCAGTCGCTCATTGGTCGGTTGGCTCTTTCCAGGGCGGTGGAATCTTTTCTGGTTCTGCTCTTCGAGAAGGGGCGGGTGGGTTTCTTGGGCGCCATCAACGACTTCTACCAGAAGCTGGCGGATGAGCTAAAAGGAGTAGCCCGGGCGACGGTGACTTCGGCGGGCGAGCTTTCTGCGGATGCGGTTGAACGCATTCGAGATGCCCTGTCGAAACGCACCGGCAAGGACATCGTCCTGGAGGTGAAACAGGATTCCCGCCTGATCGGCGGGCTGGTCACGCAGATCGGCGATCTTGTGTTGGACGGCAGCATCAGGACGCAATTACTCAACATGAGAGAATCTTTAAAAAGGGGTGAGGGTGCCTAATGGAACTGAGAGCCGAAGAAATAAGCCAGATTATCAAAGAGCAGATCACGGACTACGAAAAGAAGGTGGAGTTGAGTGAGACTGGCGTCGTCCTGTCGGTCGGCGATGGGATCGCGCGTGTCTACGGACTGGAGAAGGTTATGGCCCTGGAACTGGTCGAGTTCCACGGCGGAATCCTCGGTCTCGTGCTGAACTTGGAGCAGGACAACGTGGGTGTCGCCATCATGGGCGAGGACATCCATATCAAGGAGGGCGATATCGTCAAGCGGACCGGACGCATCGCCCAGGTTCCGGTCGGCGAGGCCGTTCTGGGCCGGGTGTTGATGTCCACGGGCGATCCGCTGGACGGCAAGGGTCCCGTCTCGGCCAAGGAGTTCAGGCGCGTGGAGATGGTGGCGCCGGGCGTCATTGCGCGCAAGAGTGTGCACGAGCCCTGCTACACCGGATTGAAGGCCGTTGATGCCATGACACCGGTTGGTCGCGGGCAGCGGGAGCTGATCATCGGCGACCGCCAGATCGGCAAAACCGCCATTGCCATCGACGCCATCCTGGCACAGAAGGATAGCGGCATCTATTGCATCTACGTGGCGTGCGGCCAAAAAAAATCAACCGTTGCCCAGGTGGCCGCCATTCTCGAAAAGCACGGTGCGATGGAATACACCACCATCATTGCCGCCTGTGCCAGCGACCCGGCCACCCTGCAATTCATCGCTCCATATGCCGGCTGCGCCATGGGGGAATACTTTCGCGACATCGGCAAGCACGCGCTGATCATTTACGACGATTTGTCCAAGCAGGCCGCCGCTTACCGCCAAGTTTCCCTGCTGCTGCGCCGTCCGCCCGGCCGCGAGGCTTATCCGGGCGACATTTTTTACAACCACTCTCGTCTGCTCGAACGTGCGGCGAAGCTCAGCGACGATCTGGGTGCCGGTTCTCTCACCGCGCTTCCAATCATCGAAACCCAGGCCGGCGACGTGTCAGCTTACATTCCCACCAACGTCATCTCCATCACCGACGGCCAGATCTACCTGGAACCCGGTCTGTTTTTCGCCGGGGTGCGACCGGCCATCAACGTAGGACTTTCGGTGTCGCGCGTCGGCGGCGCTGCCCAGGTCAAGGCCATGAAGCAAGTGGCCGGAACCTTGCGCTTGGACTTGGCCCAGTATCGCGAATTGGAAGCCTTCGCCGCCTTCGGCAGCGACTTGGACAAGGCGACTCAGCGGCAGCTGACCCGCGGCGCGCGTTTGGTGGAGCTGCTCAAACAGCCCCAGTACCAGCCGCTGCCCATGGAGAAGCAGGTCACCATCCTGTATGCTGGCACGCGGGGCTTCCTGGACAAGTACCCGGTGAACGTGGTGGGCCGCTACGAGGTCGGCCTATACAAGTTCATCGAGGACCGCTATCCCCAGATGTTCGCCACCCTGAAACAAAAGCAGCAAATAGACGCTGACTTGGACAAGCTGATGACGGAAGCCCTCAACGCCTACGACGCGGAGTTCAAGGAGACCGTCAAGTAGCAGAGGTTCAGCCGTCGTTGGAAGGCGTATGCAGTTTCCGAAAAACGGGACCTGAGGGCGGATCGGTATGGCAACTTTAAAAGACATCAAGAGCAAGATCTCGGCAGTCAAGAAAACCAAGCAGATCACCAAGGCCATGAATATGGTGGCTGCATCCAAGCTGCGCAGTTCCCAGGCCAACATGGAAGGCTTCCGGCCCTATGCCCGGAAGTTTGCCGAGGTGCTCGGCAGCCTGGCAGAGCGGGCGGTCGAAGGGGTGAGCCCCCTGCTGGTGCCCAAACCGGACGTGAAGACCATTCATCTGGTTCTATGCACGTCCGACCGCGGATTGTGCGGCGGGTTCAACACCAACCTGATCGAAAAGGCTGAAGCGTTCATGAGGGAAAAAGCCGGTACCGGCATCGAGTTCTCTTTCACCGTCTTCGGCCGCAAGGGGCGCAACTGGTGCCGCAAGGTGAAGGCCCCGGTCGTCTCCGAGCACATCGGGATCATGGGGACGGCCGTCAAATTCAACGAAGCCGCCACTCCCGGCCGCAAACTGGTGCAGGGGTTTCTGGACGGAGCCTTTGATGAGGTGTATGTGATCTACGCCGAATTTCTCACCATGGCCAAACAGCTCCCGGTGCTGAAGAAGTTGCTGCCTATCCCGCCGATCGAAAAAGCGGAGACGGATCCGGGCAGCGGGGAGCACGGCTACCTGCCGGAGCATATCTGCGAACCCTCGGCGACGGAACTGCTCGGCGAAATGCTGCCGCGCAACGTCTTCGTGCAGCTTTACAGCGCGCTGC
>CAZNAX010000025.1:0-26683 GCA_964570965.1 uncultured Desulfatibacillum sp. | reverse complement strand
GAACCTCTTCCTTACCAAGGAAGCGCTCTACCGACTGAGCTACGTGGGCTCAAACAGCCGGAATTGCCGGCCGGTATAGTTGTTCACCTAACTGAATTCACAATTCTGATAACTTCTGATCACTAAGGTGGAGCGGGCGACGAGATTCGAACTCGCGACAACCAGCTTGGAAGGCTGGAGCTCTACCAGCTGAGCTACACCCGCATGCATACCTAGCAGCCGTCGCGACCCTTCTACCACACACGCTACACCGCTTCATCCCGACGCGCTGAAACGACTCATGCAGGAAGTCCTGTAGTGGCACCGATCTCGAGATCCGCCATCGAGATCTCCTACATAAGACCTATCTCCGGTTGGTGGTGGGGGGAGGATTCGAACCTCCGTAGGCATTCGCCGACAGATTTACAGTCTGTTCCCTTTGGCCGCTCGGGAACCCCACCGGATCACAGTCATCACGAACGGAGCCTCGAACGACCCCCACGATTCCGGCAGGGCAACATCCGCTCGTTCGAACCTTGAAGAATCCTGGAGCCAGCGGAGGGACTCGAACCCCCGACCCACTGATTACAAATCAGTAGCTCTACCAGCTGAGCTACGCTGGCGGCCAAAAAAGCAAAAGAACCCTCTTTGCTCTTTTAAAAAGAGCTTTATTAAGGTTTTTCGGGATACGTGTCAAGCAAAAAACGTCGGGATTATAAATCCTGGCATGAAAAAAGCAAGAACTTTTTTCAGCAAGACCCTATTTTCGCCATGCACGCCACGGCCGACGGATGATCGCCGGCATAGCCTTTCCACCGGCGGCCTTGACAAATCTTAGCGTCTCTGTTTTATGAGATCAACTTTTATCGGACCGCGGAAGGCCTTCAATCCTTTTAGCCACCGCGCAAGACGAAGCCGGATGTTTTCCGGTACGAACCGGTAAAAAAACGCCTAATGCATATCCGAAATATTAGGGTAAGGGAAGATCAGCATGATATACCGTTTAAGTTTTGTTATTGCAGCTGTCCTGACCCTGCTCACCGCGTGTTCCATCGCATCGCCCAACCGCTTATCGACGACGGCTGAGGCACCCGCAGGGGCCGCAGTTCCTCCGAGTTCGGCCCAGACCCAGCCCTCGGCAATGGACACTCTCGCGACCCGTCCGGACGAAAGCGAGGTTCCACCCAAGCCGACTTCGGCCCAGAAACCTATGCCCCCCGCGACGGCTCCGAGCCCACCCTCGGCCGCTCCTGCGAGCGAAAACGCCGAAGAATACATTGTCGAAGATGAGGACGATGAGGCCCTCGGGCAACCGCATCAGGGAAAAGCGATATCGATCCACCGCGCGCTGGCTCTCTGCCGGGCCGCACAAAACTATTGGAAACGCGGCGAGATCGACCTGGCCATTGACGCCCTGGACCAAGCCTATAGTTTGGTCTTGAGCATGGATCCCGGGAATGACCCAGAATTGCTGCAGGAGATGGAAGACCTGCGGGTCACCATATCCAGGCGAATCCTGGAGATTTATTCGTCCCGTCATGTGCTGGTCAACGGGAAGCGCAACGAAATACCGGTGACCATCAACCGCCATGTCCAGGATGAGATCGATGCCTTCACAACCGGCCGCGAAAGGGATTTTTTCCTGGAGGCATACCGCCGCTCCGGCCGATATCGGGCAAAAATTGAGGCGGAACTGGTCGAGGCCGGCCTGCCGGCCGAACTGTCCTGGCTGCCGCTCATCGAAAGTGGATTCAAGGTGACCGCTCTTTCCCCCGCGCGTGCGTTGGGATTGTGGCAGTTCATTCCCTCCACCGGATACCGTTACGGGCTCAACCGCGACACCTACATTGATGAGCGCTTGGATCCGGAGAAAGCCACCCGCAGCGCGGTCGAGTACCTGAAAGAACTGCATGGAATGTTCGGCGACTGGACGACGGTGCTGGCCGCTTATAATTGCGGTGAAAATCGTGTGCTGCGGACCATTCAGAGCCAGAACATCAACTACCTCGACAACTTTTGGGATCTGTACGAGCGCCTGCCGCGCGAGACAGCGCGTTATGTGCCCCGATTCCTGGCTACGCTGCATATCGTTCATTCACTTCAAGCCTACGGCCTTCAGGATGTCGCCGTCGATTCGCCTCTCGAGAGCGAAACCGTCACCATCCCTCGACAGGCATCACTCGCCGCTATTGCCCACTCCACTGGGATCGACGGGGACATGCTGCGCCTGCTCAATGCGGAGCTTCGACAGGGAGTGCTGCCCGAAAGCGGCTACGACCTGCGCGTGCCCTCCAGCGATAAAAGCCAGGTCCTAGCGAAACTGGATGATATCCCGTCCTACCAGGCCCGCAAAGCGCAACGAGCGGCCGTGACCCGTCACAAGGTACGCAAGGGTGAAACACTCCAGTCCATTTCCAAAAAATACGGCACCGATGTGAAAAGCATCCTGCTGGCGAACAACTTGCGCCATCCAAGGGCGCTGAAAAACGGAATGCTTCTCCGGGTCCCCATCGAAGGCCAGCCTGAACAACCGTCGGCGCTGCCGGAGCCGAAGACCCTGGCGGTCCGCCGCGAAATGATCGAACATGTGGTCCGCCGCGGAGACTCCCTTTACAACCTGGCCAAGCGCTACAGCACCTCCACCGAGGAAATCCAGCGATTGAACCGGGTGACCGCCTCCAGTCTGGCCATCGGGCAGGTTCTCAAGATCATGCCTGCCGCTACGCCCCCAGCAAAAAAGGAGCCACCGAAGGCCAATCCACCGGTTTATGTGGTGCGCAGCGGCGATACGCTTCACACGATCGCCAAGCGGCATCAGATGGCCCTGGATCGGTTGCTGGCCCTCAACCAGCTCAAAGCCCACAGCAAGTTGCAGCCCGGTCAAAAGCTCATCGTCGAGAATTAAAGCCTGCGATAGATGATGTTCAGGCGCTTGGCATCCTCTTCGTCCCGGCGGCCTCAAGGACCTCTATCGTGTCGATGCCGGGACGCTCGAAGATCATAAAGAATTCTTTTGAATCACCTCTGAACGAATCGACTAGGATAGAAGCGCCTGCACTTCCCGGTCGGTCAGATACCGCCACCTGCCTTCCGGGAGTCGGTCCAGACGGATATGGGCCATTCGGATGCGCCGGAGGCCCACCACCTCGTTGCCCAGCCGGCTCACCATGCGCCGAATCTGGCGGTTACGGCCCTCTTTAAGCACGATCCGGAAACGCCGCTCGTCGATTCGATGCACCGCCGCCGGTCGGGTGGGGGTGCTAAGGATGGGCATGCCTTCGGCCATGCGCCGCAGGGCAGCGTCTGAAATCGGACGCTCCACCACAACCTCGTATTCCTTTTCATGGTCAAAGGATGGGTGTGAGAGCTTCAGGTGCAAGCGCCCATCGTTGGTCAAAAGCAGGAGGCCGGTAGATTCCTTGTCCAGCCGGCCCACAGGGAAGACCCGCTCAGGCACGTTCACTAAATCGAGCACAATTTTTTTACCGACGTGTCGGCAACTGCAGACATAGCCACGGGGTTTGTTGAGGGCGATGTAAACCATCCGTTGAGGCGGTCGGACGGCCTGTCCGTCCACCGATACTCGGTCGCTCTGAGGATCGGTTTTGGCTCCCAGCTCGGCCACCACCCGGCCGTTGACCCGCACGCGTCCCGCGCGGATGAGATCCTCGGCCTTGCGGCGCGAACATACCCCCGCCGCGGCGAGAAATTTTTGCAGACGCATGAGAGACATCAAGCTTGTCGCGAATCAAGGCCCAAACGCAACTCGAACCAAATTCAACCAGTCAAAAGGCTAACGACCCGCGCTAACTGCGGTAGTCCGCGTTGATTTTCACGTAGTCGATGGACAGGTCGCAGGTGTAAACGGCTGCCTGGCCCGGGCCGAGATGCAGATCGATCGTGATACTGAATTCATCGGTTTTCAGCACCCGGGTGGCCGCAGCCTCGACTTCTTTGCCGCAGCCGATCCCCTGCGAGACCATCTGAACCGGACCGATGTAGATATCCACCCGGCCGGGATCGAGTGCGGCCCCGGAACGGCCGGCCGCGGCCAATATCCGGCCCCAATTGGCGTCTTCGCCGAACAGGGCGGTCTTAACCAGCGGCGAGTGCGCGATCGTATCGGCGACCGCGCGCGCGTCAGCGTCCGTCGCCGCACCGACGACGCGGATCTCCACCAGCTTGTTTGAACCCTCGGCGTCTTTGACCACCCATTTGGCCAAGGCGAGCATCACCTCGTCCAGCGCCGTTTGAAACGCCTCCCGAGCGCCGGCACGTTCCAGGCCCACCCCCGAACGACCGCCGGCCAAAATCAGGATCGTATCGTTCGTGCTTGTGTCGCCGTCCACGGTGATCCGGTTGAAGGAGCGCGCGGCGCCGGCGGCCAGGCCGTCTCTCAGAATCTCCGCCGGCACCCGGGCGTCCGTCATGAGAAAACAGAGCATGGTGGCCACGTCCGGCCGGATCATTCCCGCACCCTTGGCCACACCGGTGAGAGTGACCCAGCGGCCGTCGATCGCCACCTGCCGGGAGACCATCTTCGGAACCCGGTCGGTGGTCATGATGGCTTCGGCGAAATCAGGCACCCCTTCGGCCGACAGGGCCGCCAAAAGTGCCGGCAGGGCCTGCTCGATTCGCGCCACCGGAAGCGGTTCGCCGATAACCCCCGTCGAGGCCACCAGGACCTGCTCCTCGGGAACGCTCAGCCCGGCGGCGGCCGTTCGCGCCATATGCACGGCGTTGCGGTAGCCGTCGGCACCGGTGCAGCAATTGGCATTGCCGCTGTTGACGATCACCGCCCGGCAGACTCCGAGTCCGACGCGTTCACGATCCAGCAATACCGGAGCGGCCTGGACCCGGTTGCGGGTAAAGACGCCGGCCACGCTCGCCGGGCCATCGCAGACGATCAGACCGAGGTCCTTGCGCTGGTTTTTCTTGATGCCGGCGGCCACACCGGCGGCCCTGAATCCTGGACAAGGGATGATGGACATGCGGCGTCTCCCGTAGCTGCGGTCCCGGCCGAGCCTGCCCGGTGGGGCCGCTGAAATGGTGGAGCTGGTTTGACAGAATCACCGGCGCTTGTCAATCGGCCGCCCGCGGGCAAACGCTCCGTTGGGCGTCCCGCACGCTTCGCCGGGCCTTGGTTCGAGCGCGCCACCGACGCCCGGCCGCGCTCCCGAAGGCGGCCCGGGAATGGCTGGCGGCGTTTGACACCCACCTCACCTATCAGTTATGGTGGCGCGGCTGTACACCAGCAAAGAACGGATCGGAGAAACCCTATCAAACGCAAACGCTTCCCCTTGAACTGCCGGCTGTGCAGCGGCCGGCTCGAGCTTCGGCGAACCTGAACCGCCGTGCGGTTGCGCTGCAAGGATTGCGGCGCTCAATACCCTCTTGCGGCATACCGCGACCGGCTGGACGACCGCCTCGAGGAGGAATTGGCCGACATCCGCTGCGACCGCCTCTGATCGTCATGGCCATCGCCAGGCTCTTGTCCGTCTTCGCGTTGATCGCCCGCTGCGCCGCACTTCTTCCTTGAACGTCGCTGCCGGCCGGCTCATGAAGAATTTCAAACTCACCATCGAATACGACGGAACCGCCTACAAGGGCTGGCAGCGGCAAGCCGAGGCACCCAGCGTGCAGGCAGAGCTTGAACGCGCCCTCGGACGCATGACCCGCTCGACCATCACCCTGATCGGCGCCGGCCGGACCGACGCCGGCGTCCACGCCCTGGGTCAGGTGGCCAACTTTCGTTGTGAAACCCGCCTGGCTGCCGAGGAGATCCGCCAGGGGCTGAACAGCCTTCTGCCCCGCGACATCGCCATCCGCGACTGCTGCCGTGTACCGGAAGATTTTCATGCCCGTTTTGCAGCGCAAAGCAAGCGCTATCATTACCGCATCCTGAACCGCGCGATGCGCGCGGCCATCGGTCGTGACTATGCCTGGTTCATTCACCGCCCGATAGATTTAGCGGCCATGGCGGCCGCGGCCGAATGCCTGGTCGGTCTGCATGATTTCAAGGCCTTCGAAAGCGCCGGCAGTCCGCGGGCGCATACCCGACGGCACGTCATGCAGGCGGCCTGGGTGGAGGAACCGGATCGGCGCTTGACCTTCCAGATCGAGGCAGACGGATTCCTGCGCGGCATGGTGCGCAATATTGTCGGCACGCTCGTTGCGGTAGGCACAGGCCGGCTCGACCCGTCGGCGTTCGATGCGATACTGGCCAGTCGGGATCGCCGCCGTGCCGGCATCACAGCCCCGGCGCGCGGCCTTTTTCTGATCGAAGTGAAATACTAATCCTCCCGAAAACCGGGCGGGGGCCCCCACGGAAAAGCCCCCCCTTGAAGACCGCGATGGCCGATGGTATAGGCTGGCAGCATAATCTCAGGACGATGGAAAGGATGGCGACGATATGAATGCGTTGACCCAGATCGATCCCCTTCAGGCTTCACGACGCCGGGAGGAACTCCTGGAGCGTTACCGTGAGTTCCAACGCCGGAAGATCACTCTGGATATGACCCGCGGGAAGCCCTGCCCCGAACAGCTAGAACTATCCGGAGGCCTGCTGGACTGTCTGAGCCGCGGGGACTTCAAGGCCATGGACGGCTCGGACTGCCGCAATTACGGCGGACTCGACGGCCTTCCGGAAGTCAAAGCGCTGTTTGCCGAATACATGGGGGTCGAAACCGACGAGATGATCATCGGTGGAAACTCCAGTCTCAATCTGATGCACGACGCCATGACGTGGGCGTGGGGGTTCGGGGCGGCGCCCGGGTCTGCGCCCTGGTCCCGGCAGACGCCCCCCAAGTTCCTGTGCCCCAGCCCCGGATACGACCGTCACTTTGCGATCTGCGAGCACCTCGGTATCGAAATGATCCCGGTGGATTTGCGCGGAAACGGACCGGATATGGATGTCGTCGAAACCCTGGCGGCCGCGGATGCCTCTATCAAAGGCATCTGGTGCGTTCCCAAGTACAGCAACCCAACGGGCGAAGTCTATTCGGATGAAGTCGTTGAGCGCCTGGCCCGCATGCCGACCCAGGCTGCGGATTTTCGCATTTTCTGGGACAACGCATACGCCTACCACCATTTAGGAACCGGAGCGGCGCGGCTGGCCGACCCTCTGCAGGCCTGTCGAAAGGCCGGGCACCCGGATCGGGTGCTGCTCTTCGGATCGACCTCCAAGATCTCCTTTGCCGGCAGCGGCCTGGCCTTCATGGCCGGCAGCAGGGCCAATCTATCCTGGGCCAGACGGCATCTCGGGTTTCAGACCATCGGACCGGATAAGCTCAATCAGTTAAGACACCTGTACTTCTTTAAAAATATGGCCGGCATCGAGAGCCACATGCAGCGGCACGCAGCGATTCTCAAACCGAAATTCGACACCGTTCAGGAGGGACTCGAGCGCGAGCTGGGAGGCAGGGAAATCGTTGACTGGACCCGCCCCGCAGGCGGTTACTTCATCAGCATCATGACCCGCGACGGGTGCGCGCGGCGTGTCGTGCAGCTGGCGGCCGAAGCCGGCGTCAAGCTCACTCCCGCAGGCTCCACCTATCCGTATCAAAAGGACCCTTGTGATCGCAACATCCGGATCGCACCGTCTTTCCCCTCGGTGACGGACATTCGCAACGCGATGGATGTGCTGGCGGTCAGCTTGGAGTTGGCTGTCCTGGAAAAACAACCATAAAAAAAGCCCCGCCCAAAAGCGGGCGGGGCGGGTGATCGGATGGACGAAGGCTATTTTCCGGCCGAACGCTTGGAGGCCTTAAGCGGGTTGATCTTTTGTTTGGTTTCGGGTGCCTGCGCCGTAGCCGAAACATGGGTGGCCAGGTTGCAGATGCCGTTGCGCCATTTTGAGGACGGATCGGGGCAGGTGGTGCAATACCAGCCAGACCCGTATTGGCCCTGGCGGCCGCAGCCGCTGCATTGTTCTACGATTTGTTGGCATATCCCGCCCTTGTAGCCGCATCCCTTGGCCGTCATGAAGGCGCATTCTACTCCTGGCTTAACGCTGGTGCATCGCATGGAAATCATCCCCTTTCATCAATATTTTCAATTTGATAATGCTTGCAGTTCAGATTCGGTAAAAAAAAAGCCGGACAGGCCTCAATCCGGTTAAAAACTAATAAAATGTCAATATAGTGCAATCCGTTCCGCTTGTCAATAATTTTTCTGAAATATCCTCGGTCACCTAAAACTTAAGGATCTCCCATGCAACTCGAATCGCCCAACACCTTCATCACCACCCTCGGCGAATGCCGCATCCCGAGCCCGGTCAGCAAGCGTGGGCAAGGCACCCACAGCATTAGTTTTGTATCCGACGAAGACCGCATCCTCATTGAAGTCAATGTCAACCGAGCCTACCAGCTGCTATCCGACGGGCCGACGCCCCCTTCCTACGAGCTGGCGGGACCCCGCGAGCAGGTCTTTTTCGATCCGAGCAAACTCAAATGCGCCCTGGTGATGTGCGGCGGCCTATGTCCGGGCTTGAACGACTTGATCCGATCCATTGTTCTGGAGCTTCATTACGGATATGGGGTGCGCAACATATTCGGTGTCCGTTACGGTCTGCGCGGTTTTATCCCGCGCTATGGCTACGATTTCATGGAGCTTACGCCGAACGCCGTGCTCAACATCCACGAACGCGGCGGAACGGTCATCGGCTCCAGCCGCGGGCCGCAGGATATCGAAGAAATCGTAGACACTCTGGAACGCATGAGCATCGGAATTCTTTTCATGATCGGCGGGGACGGAACACTGCAAGCGGCGACCTCCATTGCCGATGCCGTGCTCCAACGAGGCCTGAAGATCAGCGTCGTCGGCCTGCCCAAAACCATCGACAACGACATCTATATGGTCTCCCGCTCCTTCGGCTTCGACACCGCCGTAGACGTTTCGACCCGGGCCATCGTCAGCGCCAGCAACGAGGCCGAGGGGTACCCCAACGGCATCGGGCTCATCAAATTGATGGGCCGTCACTCCGGTTTCATCGCCGCCACCGCCACGCTGGCCCAACAGGACGTAAATTATGTCCTGATTCCCGAGGTGGACTTCGATCTTGACGGTCCCAAAGGGCTTCTCAGCACTTTGGAAACACGATTGGCCGAGAGAGGGCATTCCGTCATCGTGGTGGCGGAGGGCGCCGGCCAGAAGTTCTTCGAGCAAGAGGAAAAAGAGCGGGATCTTTCGGGCAACATCAAGCTGAAAGATATCGGCATGTTCCTCAAGCAGAAAATCCTGGCGCATTTTGAGAAACGCCAAATTCAAATTTCAATCAAATACATCGATCCGAGTTATATGATCCGCAGCTTGCCGGCCAATGCCAACGACCGGGTCTTCTGCAATTTTTTGGGCCGCAACGCCGTGCACGCCGGCATGGCCGGAAAAACGGACCTCCTGATCGGCAATTGGAACAACCACTTCGTGCACGTTCCCATGAAGCTGCTGGCCGGGAAGCGCAAGCATGTGGACCCCCGCGGCATGCTCTGGCGCAGCTCCCTGGAGGCCACCGGCCAAGGCACTCTAAAAAACTAGGCGGGTTTCCGACACCGCGGCCCCGGAGGGAAGCCTCTTGAGGGTGCGAGGCAACGCGTTTGGCACCGGATGCGCAACCCATTCAGAACCTGATGCCGCGACGGGGGCCGAAGCCCGCTCCCGAGGTGAAGCTCGCGCCTATTTCAGTTCGACGAACCGCTTGCCTCTTACTTCCAGGATGCGCAGCTCCTTATCGCAATCACCGTTCGGCAGGAAGCGGGTGAACCCGGCCACCCCTGGAAACCCTTCGGAGGCATGCAGCGCAGCGGCGACATCGCTGCGAAACCGCACCCCGGGCCGGCTGACTACGTCAAAAAGCATCATGGCCGTATCGTAGGCCATGGCCTCGATGGAACCCGGCCGCCCCTGGAAGGTCTGCTCGAAGGCGCTGACGAATCGCCTGACCACCGGCTCGTCGCTGTCGGCCAGAAATGCATCCGGCATGATGGCCCCCTGGACATAGGGCCCGGCATATTGAATCAACGCCTCCGAGTGCCAGAGGTTGGTGCCCAGCAGATAGACGTCCCGGATATCGTGGTACGCCAGCTGGGGCACCAGCATGCCGGCCTTGCCGGGTTCGTCCGGGATGAAAACCGCCTGAAAATCGAAGACCAGATCGTAATCCCTTTCTTCAATCCGGTTGCGTCGGCTGCCGGTTCGGGAGTCCGGCCGGTCGGAGCGTGATTCCTTTGGGATTTTCTGCGAATACCGCAGCAATTTTTTGATAGGAGCGGAAAAATCGACGGCCGATGGACTGTAGGCCACGGTGGTGAGAATCTCCCCTCCACGTGCCTGGAATTCATCGCGAAAGAGCCCCATGAAGGTCCGGCCGTAGGGTTCGTCCGGATATAAAATGACCGCCTGGCCGACGCCCAACCGGTTCACGGCATGGCTGATCAACGAACGCACCTGGGCAGCCGGGGTGATGAAGTTGCGGAATACATAGTCACCCGCCCCGACCACCCCCCCCTTCTGGGTGATGGCGATGATGGGCATCCCCATCGCCTGGGCCTCATGAACGACCGCTTCCGCATGCACCATCGGGCCGATGACAGCGGACACTCCCTCCTGCGCCAACTCCCGCAGCGCCACCAGCGTGGCCGCAGCCTCCGAGGCCGTATCCTTGATGATGACCTGCACCGCAGACACGGAGGGGTCCGAATTGTGTTGGCTCACGGCCAGCTCGATTGCGCGCAGTGCGCGCTGGCCGATGGCCTGGTAGGATCCGCTCAGCGGCAGCAGGCAGCCCAGCACCCGGCGTTCCATGCGCGGCGCCTGGTCCATTTCGGAGATGGCCTTCAGCGCTCGTTCGCTGTGCTCATGCTGCGGATAACGCTTAAGAAAGGATCGTAATAAAATCGCCGCCTCCGCCACCCGGCCCTCCCGGCCCATGACCATGCCGGACTGAAACAGGAGATAGTCCATGGGGATATCCTCCTCCGGCCATGCTGCCATGGCTGCGACTTCCTGGACGTTCAGGCGCAGGATGGCGGCGCGCAGCCTCGGCACGATCAGGTCTTGCTCGTTCGGCGCCGCAAGCTGCAGGGCCCGGGTATAAGCCTCAATTGCCTTCAGATGCGTACCCAAGGCCGCATGGGCATCACCGGCCAGCATGAAAGCGCGCGCTTTTTGAGAAGCCGCACGGGCGGTCGTCAGGGCCTCGGCACTCCCGGAAACCACTTCGGCGTATTTCCCCTCGCGCAGCAGCATGCTGAGAAGCTCTAATTCGGCTTCCGGCCGCTGGGGGCTGGATGGATAATCGGACAGCAACTGGGCATAGGCCTTGCGCGCTTGAACCACGTTGCCCTGCTGGGCGTGGATGCCGCCGATTCGCATGAGGGCCGCCGCCGCCAGCGGTTCATCCGGATAGCGGGACAGATAATCCGCATAAAGCGCCAGGGCCTCGGGAAAGGCGCTCGCCTGGAATCTCTTTTCAGCCTGCTGGAAAAGCTGATCCGCCGCCGCTCGGGTCTTAGGAATCGGCACCAGGCCGGGCTTGGGCCTCGGAGCACAGGCCGAAACGACCAAGACCACCATCACGCTGATGAAAAAATAACGGCACAGCCGATTGTTCATTCACCCCTCTTTTCAGGTTGTTGAGTTCAACCTCGGGCAACCCCAAAAATCGTTGATGCACCTGGCAAACCACGCGAGTATTCTGGTTTATCAAAATATTCTGAAACGCTAAAGTTTTTTTTCAAACGACGGATAGCGTAGTCAGAGAGGATCTCGGAAAAATTGAGGAGACGAGCATGAAATGGACGGCCTTCTTGGTTCTGCTGTTTAGCCTGGCATTCGCTGCGCCGGCATCGGCTCAGTTTTACAAGTATCAGGATAGACAAGGAAATATAAGATTTACGGACGATATAAACCAGGTTCCGGAAAACCAGAGGAGCCACGTCCGAAGCTATGCGGCCTCGCAGGCAACCGCATCCGAGGGAGATGCGGAACAAAATAAGGCCGAACGCGATGCCGCCGGTGAAACCGCTGCCGAAGCCGCAGGCGCCGCCTCCGTTGAGGAAGAGCCGCTGGATGGCGCCAAGGCCCGTCTGGAAGAGATGAAGAAGCAGATCGATTCCGATTACCAGGCTCTTGCCAAAGAAAAAGAGGCCTTGAGCAAAGAAAAAAAACTTCCCAAGAACCGGGAACAAGTCGCCGAATACAATAAACGGGTGGAAGCGTTCAATCAAAGAGCCGGCAATTACGATACTCGCAGCAACGAGTTGCGCAAACAGGTAGAAGCTTATAACGCTCGGGTGGCCGAAGAAAACGCCAAATTAGCCCAGTCTGTGAAAAAGTAACCCCCCATTTGCATCGGGTGGAGGATGCCCTCCTCCGCCCGGATGGATCCCGCCAAGGCCCTGTTCAGGGTTTGGTCTTACCTTGTATTTGCCGCAGAAAGAGGTTACCATATTAGTTACATTTTGCTGCGCCCAGGGATGACTCCCTGATCAGGCGATACCCCATGTCGATTAATGAAGAATATAGTGTAGTTCGCTATGATCCGCGCCAAGGCCTGTTGGGCCATCAGGCGGCGGGGTCCATTCGGCCCTCACTGGGGCGAACCAGCACGCCACTCCCCCCCTCTGAAACCCCTGTTTCCACTTTCATTGCCGGAAGGTCTCCCCGGCAGGACAAGCTGCATTTGGTCTATTCACTTAGGCGAACCATCGAAACCGCGCCTGTCAGGGCCACCGGTCAGATAGTTGACATTTTTGTGTAATCCTCGTTAAATTAAAAGGAGGTTCCATGCCTGCAACCAAGTCACAGGTTCCGAGGGGTTTCAAGAAGGCGCTGGCCGTCGGCCGGCCTCCGAACATCGTCAAGCTGTTTCCCCATTCTCAGGCCCTCATCGTCAGCGGCAAATATGTCGACCGGGCCATGCTCATGAAGGGCCAGGCCATCGCCATCGCCGCCAACGGCCGCAATGCTTTCGTCATCCGCGGCGCGCTGCGTGCGGCCCAACGAGCCCGCGCCGCCCTTATCGTCGAAATCGCCAAATCCGAAGGCGGATCCAATGCCTACTGCGCGGTGAATTTCTGGAACATGGCGCAGCTGGTCGACGCGTTCTGCAATGAAATGGGCATCACGGTTCCTGTGGCCGTTCACGCCGACCACTACGGCATCAAGGGCGCCAAGGATGTCGAGGTTGCCAAGACCGAGATCCCCTCCATGTTCGACGCTGGCATCACGTCCATCGCAATCGATGCCTCCCATCTGCCGGACGATCAGAACCTGCTGGCAAGCATCGAGCTGAGCCCCTACGTCCCGAAATGGGCCGGGCTGGAAACAGAAGTCGGCGAGATCAAGGGCAAAGAAGGCCTCTCCACGCCCGAGGAGGCGGTTTTCCTGATTCAGGGGCTGAACGCCTACGGCATCTTCCCGGACTGGATCGCCCTGAACAATGGCACGACTCATGGCATTGAAGCCAGCGACTCCGGGATCCAGGTGGATCTGACCCGACGTATTCACGAGGCGATCGCTGGATACAAGGTCTCCGGTGCCCAGCACGGCACCTCCGGAAACAGCTCCGACCGTCTGAGAGAAATCGCTGCCAGGACCCGCACAACTAAGGCCAACGTGGCTACCGCGCTGCAGATGATCTCCTGGGGGCTGGAGGTCAACGATTACGGCAATGCCTTTCTCGACGCCCAGGGTCAATTCGTCAAACGCCCGAACTGCGGCGTGACCGACGCGCTGTGGGCGGAAATGGTCGCCTATGCCCAGGCGCGGAGCCTGAAGGCCGGGGACTACAAAAAGCTCAACCTGCCATTCGAAAACAAGATGTTCGGCCAGCCGCGCGAGGTGCGGCAGCGGATGGTCCAAGCAGTGGAGGACTTCGCCTACCACATGCTGGTCGACGTCTTCAACGCCCAAGACACTGCGCCGCTGGCCATTGAGGCGATCTTGAAAGCCGACTCCTACACCCCGGGGCCGAAAGCCCGGCGCATCGTGAAGGCCTCCGATTGGACGCCTGAAAAAATAAAGGCAAGGGCTGCTGCGCTTCAGCCGGGCAAGGGACCTCAAGGGAACTTCGACGATTGACCCATCCAAAAGTGGCAGCACTATAGCCCCACCCCGCCGTCGGGCGGCCGCGAATGGAGCCGCAATAACCAGCCCTTCAGGCCGCCCGGATTCCCCTTTCTTCTTGAGCCCTCCCATTCGATCCGCATTTTTCGCTAAAGTCTTGGGAACGGCCGACCGATAATGCCCCCAGGAGGGATCCGTTATGCAGGTCACCCGCTATCAAATGCACAACGTGCTTGAGTGCTATAGCAAGAAATTAAGCCGCACGCATGGGAAAGCTAGCATCTCTGGCGGCCCTTCCAAAAAATCCACGGAGAATTTGGCCTTCTCCTCGGATACCAGCCGCGTGGCCGCCATGGACAAGATTTCGCGGCAGGTTTTAGATAAGGTCATGGATGTGGTGGCGCTTTCGAGCACCGGTAGCAGCAACCGGTATTCCGCGCAAGCAGACGACACCGGTGCCGATAGTGCGGGGGGGGCAACTTCGATGGAATTCACGTGCCGCGCAACGGACTGCATCGACCGCCCGCGCGCCGCTCGTTTATCCCTGGGAGACCCCGTAGAAAAAGGAGAAAGCCATGTTTGACATCGTCGGAGAAGCCGTGATTCAGCAGATGGCCCGTGCGATCCTTCCCGCCAGCGGAGCGGAAAAGGACGCCAGCACCCAGAAAACCGAAGCCGTGCGCGGAGTACGGCCGGTGGAAACGTCCAACGAAAGCGAAAAAGCACGCTCGG
Source organism: uncultured Desulfatibacillum sp. (assembly GCA_964570965.1). Taxonomy (GTDB): domain Bacteria; phylum Desulfobacterota; class Desulfobacteria; order Desulfobacterales; family SpSt-501; genus SpSt-501. The sequence goes on along the minus strand of CAZNAX010000025.1, from coordinate 11,908 downwards.
AAGCCGGTGCGAACGAGAGCACCACGACTCGTAATCGACTGGAGGAAGGCCGGGTCATCGTCGAAAAGTACGATGAGGACGGGCGCCTGGTGCGGCGGACACCGCCGGGGTTCTTGCCGTTCGGCGAGATCGCCTGAAGGCCGTTTTCAACCGCAGGAACGCACCGCTATGCCGCAACGGGTCAAGTAAGACTTGATTTCGGCAATGGTGTAGCTCCCGTAATGGACCATCGAAGCGATCAGGGCGGCATCCGCACAGCCGGTGGTGAGGACATCCCGCAAATGCTCCGGCTGACCGGCGCCCCCGGAGGCGATCACCGGAATGCCCACCTGCGTGGAGATCAGTGACGTCAGGTTCAATTCATAGCCCTCCTGGGTGCCGTCGGCATCGATGGAGTTGAGGCAAATCTCCCCGGCGCCGAGTTCTTCTGCGCGCTGCGCCCATTCGAGTGCGTCGATTCCCACAAGGGTCCGACCGCCGTTGATGACCACCTCATAGCCGCTGGGAATTTCAACGCTCGGCTCCACCCGCTTTACGTCCATACCCAGCACGATACACTGGCTGCCGAAGGCCTCGGCGCCTCGCGCGATGAGGTCCGGGTGGCGCACCGCCGCCGAATTGACGCTGACCTTCTCGGCGCCCGCCAGCAGCACCGCGCGCATGTCTTCCAGCGTGCGAACCCCACCTCCGACCGAAAACGGGATGAAGATCGTTTCGGCCACCCGGCGCACGACGTCGATCATGATGCCGCGCCGCTCGTGAGAAGCGGTGATGTCGTAAAAAACGATCTCGTCAGCCCCTTCCTCGTAGTAAAAACGGGCCATCGCGACAGGATCCCCGATGTCCACATTGTCTTTGAACCGGACCCCCTTGGTGGTGCGTCCGTCACGCACATCGAGGCAGGGGATGATGCGTTTGCTCAGCATGGGTCATTCCGGGCTGGAGGGGTTCCAGGTGCAGAAATTCTTCAGCATCCGGAGGCCGGGCCGGCCGCTCTTCTCAAGATGAAACTGGGTGGCCACCAGATGCCCACGGCCGATCACCGAGGCGAAGCTCAATCCGTATTCGGAGGTAGCCAGAACCGCTGCCGGATCGTCCGGCACCGGGTAGTAACTGTGCACAAAGTAGAATTCATCCTCCGGACGGATCCCCGACAGAAAGAAGTGCTCGGACCGGATCCGGATGCGGTTCCATCCCATGTGCGGAATCTTGAGGGAACGGCCGTTTTCATCCCTGAGCCCGACCGGGAAAGCCGCGACCCGCCCCGCGACCAGGCCCAGGCAGCGGGTATCGTTTTCTTCGCTGTGATGCATGATCACCTGAGAGCCGATGCAAATACCGAGAATGGGCTTACCCGCCGCGGTCTGCTCCGCCAACACCTCATCCAGCCCGAGTTGCTTCAGACTGCTCATGGCGGCGCCGGCCGCACCGACTCCTGGAAAAATAATGCGCTGGGACCGACGGATGGCAGGGATGTCATGCGTGACGACGCACGCAAACCCCAAATGGTTTACGGCGCGCGCGACACTGGTCAGATTACCGGCCTTGTAGTCAATGATTGCGATCATGAGATTTGAGGCCTGCCGGGGCGTGGCGCGTCAGCCGCCACCGCCGAACCCGGTTTCGAATCCATCCTCTCGTAGGCTAATGCTTCTGAATCTCTTCCGATTTCACGGCTTCCCAGATTCGGTCCTTTTCGCTCTGCGGCAGGGACTCCAACTCCCGGCCGCTGTCTGCAACAATGATCTCCATCTGGCGGAAACGGCGTTCGAACTTCTGGACGGCCACGGTCAGCGCCGTTTCCGGATGCACCCCGCTGAACCGAGCCGCGTTCACCAGCGTAAAGAGGATATCGCCCAACTCCAGCTCAGCTTGGGCCGGATCCTTGGCTGCCACCGCAGCAGTGAATTCCGCCAGTTCTTCCTGCAGTTTGGCGAGCACGCCCGACAGGTCTTCCCAGTCGAACCGGGCGCGCGCGGCGCGTTCCGAAACCGCGTAGGCTCGCATCAAGCTGGGCTGGCCGGCCGGCACCGCATCGAGCGCTGATGGCCGCCGCCCGGCGCCTTTTTCACCGCGCTTGATCTGTTGCCAGTTGCGCACGACCTCCGCACTGTCCGCCACGCGCGCCGACCCGAACACATGCGGATGGCGGCGCTTCATCTTCGCGCCGATCTCGCGGCAGACCTGTTCCAAATCAAACCGCCCCTGTTCGGAATGCAGCTGGGAGATAAACAGGATATGGAACAGCACATCTCCGAGTTCTTCGCGGATAGGCTCGGTATGGTCGGCCGCAATCGCATCCGCCAGTTCATAAACTTCCTCGATCAGGAAGCGCACCATGCTGCGCGAGGATTGCTCGCGGTCCCAGGGGCACCCGTCGGGTCCTCTCAGTCGCTGGATGATCCGGACCAATTCATCCATCGCCGCCGTCGCTTGGCTCATTTCAGGAGGCTCCACGCCTTCTTGAGTTCGTCCAGCTTGGCGGCGAATTCGCGTTTGATGTCGCTGGAGACGACGGCGGCCAGTTTCTCGGAAACCATGGACACATAGGGCGCCGCTATCGAATCCCGGATAAGCGGGGTACCCTTGGGGAGGAACGCGGTGAGCGCCAGGAACAGCACCGAAACGATCAACGCCCCTTTGACAAAACCGAAGACCACGCCGCCCAGTCGATCCAACCAACCCAAAAAAACGACCTTCAACAGATATTTGACGATAATGGCCAGGACGTTCACCAGCACGACCACGGTGCAGAAAATGATCAAAAACGCCAGCAGGTTGCGGTAGGCCGGGCTGGATACCACCCCCGACAAATAACCGGCGATGACCCCGTAGAATGAATACGCGGCCAGGAAGCCGCCCAATACCCCGATAATCGATGACGCCTCCTTGACCAGCCCGCGGAAAAGCCCCCGCACCAGGCCGTAGGCCAAAATAACTCCAACGATGATGTCAAACGCGTTCATGCGACACTCGACGGCAAGCGGTTTTCACCAGGCCCCGGGCAGGTTTGTTTTCCGGAGCACTCGATGACCTAACAAAGCCGTCACGGGTCCGTCAAGGTAAAACTGATGATTTGCATTTCCGAAACCAGGTGTGGTAATAATTTTAGCCGCATGAGCCATCCGCATACCATCACGGTCTCGTTTGCCGACAACGAGCTCGCCCGCCAGCTCTTCGGGGAGCACAATGGCCATTTACAGCGGCTGGCGGAGATCCTCGATGTGCGGATCACCACCCGCGGCACCGCAGTCTTCGTCGCGGGCGAGCGGGTCCTGGCGGAGCTGGCCGAGAATCTTCTGAATCAGCTCTATGGCCTGTTGCAAGCAGGCTATCCGCTGCATCCGAACGACATTGAATACGCCGCCCGCATGCTGAGCGGCAACGACCGCCTCAATTTGAAAGACGTCTTTCTGGACACGGTATTTGTCACGGCCAAGAAAAGTGTGATCACACCGAAAAGCCCGGCCCAGAAAGCCTACATCGACGCCATCCGCGCCCATGATATTGTCTTCGGGATCGGACCGGCCGGCACCGGTAAGACCTATTTGGCGATGGCCATGGCCGTGGCGGCCTTCACCAAAGCCCAGGTCAGCCGGATCATCCTGACCCGTCCGGCGGTGGAGGCCGGCGAGACCCTGGGATTCCTCCCGGGGGATCTGGCCGAGAAGGTGGACCCTTATTTGAGGCCCCTCTATGACGCCCTGCACGACATGATGCGCGTCGAAAAATACTCGACCCTGATGGAAAAAGGGGTGATCGAGGTCGCTCCGATCGCTTTCATGCGCGGACGGACATTGAACGACTCGTTCATCATCCTGGATGAAGCCCAGAACACGACCTCCGAACAGATGAAGATGTTTCTGACCCGCATCGGATTCAATTCCAAAGCGGTGATCACGGGCGATATCACGCAGATCGACCTGCCGCGGGAGCGCACCTCGGGCTTGATCGAAACCAAGAACATTCTGCAGGGCATCGCGGGCATCCAATTCATCTTCTTCTCCAAACAAGATGTGGTGCGGCACCGCTTGGTTCAGGAGATCATCAGGGCTTACGAGGAGCTTGACGCCCGCAAGCGGGGGCCTCAAGCGGATCCACACGGGGGAGGGGTTCAGAGGGAGCCGACATGACGTTCGATAAGCGTTTTTGGCGGCCCGCCTGGTTAAACGGGCGGCCCTTCGGGGTTCGACTGCTGCTCCTGGCTGCCGTCACCCTCGTCTTTACCCTGATTCTCTATCCTCGCATCATGGTGCCTCGCCTGAATTATGCGGTCGGCGATGTGGCTGAAAAAGACGTCAAGGCTCCCCGGGAGTTGCTCGTAAAAGACCAGGCGGCGACGGAGATCAAGCGGCAGCAGGCGGTTCAGGGGGTGCTCACGGTCTATGACAGGGACAACGAGCTGTCCGCTCGGCTCGCCCGAACGGTGGAAGAAGCCTTTGCCGATCTGCGTGCCATGCGCCGCGCCGCAGTTGAACTCCAGCCGCTCGCACCTCCCGCGATCGCGGATCCTGTCCCTGCGGCCGAAGAGGCCCGCAAAGCCTTCGAGGACAAGATCGGCATCCGCGTTAGCAAGGGGGCTTTTGCCGCCTTGGAGGCGGAGGGATTTTCCAAAAGCATCGCTGACGGCATCGCGGAGATCATTCAGAAATTAATCGACAACGGCGTCGTCTCCACCAAGGAAAACCTGCTCAAGGATTTGGAACGAGGCGTCCTGTTGAGGGATGTCCGCACCCATGAAGAGCGGGTCTTCCACGACTTCAAGCAGTTCTACAGCCTGGACCAGGCCCGCTCGCTGGTCCGCAGCCAAGGCCAACCCGTGCTGCGGGAGCTGGATTATACGATCGCAAACTTGCTGGTGGACTTCTGCCAGCGCCTGATCCAGCCCAACATCACCCTCAACCGCAGCGAAACCGAGCAACGCAAAATCCGTGCGGCAGCTGAAGTCAAACCCGTCCTTTACAAGATCAAGCGGGGCGAGATGCTCCTGCGCGAAGGCGAACGGCTGAGCGAACTGCATCTGCTCAAACTTCAGGCGCTCGAATCCGAGGCTAAATCCGAACCCATTTTCCTGGCTCTTTTGGGAGCGGCCGCCCTGATGGCCGGCTTGATCGTGGTGAGCCACATCCTTTTTTTTAGACAGCGCCTGGCGGGCAGCGAAACCCCCACCCGAGACGTCTTGTTGATGGCGTGCGTTTTCATCTTTTTTCAGCTTGCGGCCCAGATCATGGTGACCTTGTTCGCCGGGGCGATCCGCAGCTCGAACTATGCCTTTCCGGGATCCGCCGTCGTCTTCCTGGTGCCGCTGGCGGCCGCTCCGATGATTGTCTGCGTCTTCCTCAAGCTCCCGGCGGCATTGAGCTTTGCGGTGGTGACGGCGGTGGGAACGGCGGTCATGTTTGAAAACAGCCTGGCGACGTGCATCTTTTCCATGATCACCGGCTGCATGGGCGCCTACTGGGTCCGGACCTGCCGGGAACGCAAGGTCTTTGTCACGGCGGGCGTAAAGACCGGTTTGCTCGGCGCCGCTTTGGCCGTGGGGGTCGAGATCTTCAGCGGCCACCCGTCGTGGACCGGGTGGGCCTGGTGCAGCGCCTTCGCGTTTCTGGGGGGCATCGGCGCCGGGGTGGTCGCCGCCGGCGTGGTTCCGCTGGTGGAGATCGCCTTTGGCTACACCACGGACATCAGTCTTCTGGAACTCGCCAATTTGGACCGGCCGATCCTGCGTCAACTCATGATCGAGGCCCCGGGCAGTTATCATCATTCGGTCATTCTGGGATCCATGGTGGAAGCCGCCGCGGCGGAGATCGGCGCCAATCCCTTGTTGGCCAAGGTAACCGGTTATTACCACGACATCGGCAAGATCAAGAAGCCTCAGTATTTCATCGAAAACCAGCGCAACGGCAAGAACAAGCACGATCGGCTGGCGCCGTCGATGTCCAGCCTGATCCTGATCTCGCACATCAAGGAAGGGGTGGAAATCGCTCGCGAGCACAAGCTGTGCCCGATCATCATCGAGGGCATCCGGCAGCACCACGGCACCAGCCTGATCCGTTATTTTTTTGAAAAGGCCCGGCAGCTGAAGGGAGAAGATCAAGTCAAGGAGGAGGATTTTCGCTATCCCGGCCCCAAGCCGCAAACCCGAGAAGCGGCGCTGGTCATGCTGGGCGACGTGGTCGAGGCCGCCTCGCGCACATTGGAGAACCCGACCCCGGCGCGCATCAAGGGCATGGTTCAGAGCCTGTTCAACCTCATTCTCTCCGACGGCCAGCTCGAGGAATGCGACCTGACTCTCAAAGACCTCAACCGGATCGCCGGATGCTTCAACACCATTCTGAACGGGATTCATCATCACCGCATCGAATATTACGATCAGCGTTCCTTCGTCGCCGAGAACGGCAGGGGCAGGCTCAAGAATGGACATCCAGATCGCCAACCGCCAAAGACGCCACCGGATCTCGCTGAGCCGGATTCGGCAGAAAACCCGGATCCTCCTAAACTCCTTAGGGCATCCTGAAGCAGAGCTCTCCATCCTGCTGGTGGACGACCCCCGGATCGCCGCCATGAACCGGGCGTATCTGAACCGGGAAGGCCCCACAAATGTCATCGCCTTTCCGATGCAGGAGGGACGGTTCGCCGATCTCAGCCCGCATCTCCTGGGGGATGTGGTGATCTCAGTGGACACCGCCTGGCGGGAGGCCCGAGCAGCCGGCCTGGAGCCGGAAGAGCGTCTCACTCAGCTGGTCGTGCACGGGCTGCTGCATCTCTGCGGCTATGATCACGAGCAGGATGCGGCCGGCGCCCGCCGCATGGCCGCCAAGAGCCGACTGCTGATGGCAACGCTAAAAGCGGACGGGCGACCCCACCCGAGGAGAGCGCCGGCGGCCGTCCGCGGACCTCGGAAAACTGGACGATCCTAACCGCCGGCCGATACGTCCGATCGGGCGGTGTTTCCGGTTGCGATGCGTGCTTCAACCGTCGCAATAGCGAGGGAGATAACGGCATGTATGTGGTGACATCGGCTGAAATGCAGACGATGGACCGCCTGACCATCGAGCAATTCGGGCTTCCGGGCCGGATCCTGATGGAAAACGCCGGTCGTGAGGCCACGCGCGTTTTTTTATCTCAATTCTCCGAGGCGGCGCGCCAGGGGGTGGGCGTCATCGCCGGGCGGGGCAACAACGGCGGCGACGGATACGTCATCGCACGCGGGTTGGCCCAAAGGGGATACCCGGTCCGAGTGTACCTTTTATCCACGGCGGACAAGATCCAGGGCGACGCCGCCGCCAATCTGAAACTTCTGCCGGCATCAGGGGTGCCGGTGATCGAAATGCCGGACGAAGCCGCCTTCCGCCGCGGCCAGCGCGACATGCGCCTGGAGGCGGTCTGGGTGGACGCCGTTTTCGGCACCGGGCTCCATTCGGAGGTCCGCGGCCTTTTCCGCAACGCGATCGAGTTCATCAACCAGCTGAACCGCCCGGTCCTGGCGGTCGACATGGCCTCCGGCCTCAGTGCGGACACCGGTCAACCCTGCGGCACCTGCATCCGCGCCCGAACCACCGTCACCTTCGCCTACCCCAAGATCGGGCAGGTGATCTTTCCCGGCGCGGATTACACCGGCCGGCTGGAAGTGGTCGACATCGGGATCCCGCCCGCCGTGGCCGACCGCATTAGGCCGCGCCAGTTCCTGCTGTCGGCCGAAGCTGTCCGGGGTTATGTCGCTCCGCGCCCGGCCGATACCCACAAGGGCCGCACCGGGCACCTGCTCGTCCTCGCCGGCTCGCCCGGCAAAACCGGCGCCGCCGCTCTGACCGCCGCCGCCGCCCTGCGGATCGGCGCGGGCCTGGTAAGCCTGGGAGTGCCCGTCGGCCTGCACGCGATCATGGAAACGTTGACGCGCGAAGCCATGACCGTGTCCCTGCCGGAAGCGGGGGCCGGGATTCTGGGCCTGAGCGCGCAGGCCGCCATTCTCGAACTGGCGCAGGGAAAATCCTGCCTGGCCTTGGGCCCCGGTCTCGGACCTGCGGCCGAGACCGGAGAACTGGTCCGCGGACTGGCCCGGTCGAGCCCGATCCCGATGGTGATCGACGCCGACGGTCTGAACCACTTTGCAGGCGCAACGGAGATGCTCAAAAACCTGCCGGTCCCGGCGGTCCTCACCCCGCATCCCGGGGAGATGGCGCGCCTGCTCGGAACGACGGCTTCCGCCGTACAGCGCGAGCGCATCGCCTGCGCCCGCGACCTCGCAACCGCCCTGAACCTGCACGTGGTGCTCAAAGGTGCCCGCACCCTCATCGCCCACCCGGACGGAGCCATCTATATCAATCCCACCGGCAACCCCGGCATGGCCGCCGGCGGCATGGGCGACGTGCTGACCGGCGCCCTGGCGGGGTTGATCGCCCAGGGCCTTTGCCCCGAACTGGCCGCCCGAGCGGCCGTCTATCTCCATGGAGCGGCGGCCGATCACCTGGCCCGCTGCATCGGCCCCTGGGGCTACCTGGCCGGAGAAGTGATGAAGGCCCTGCCCGGGCAAGTCGCCGCCCTGCTTGCGGAGACCTGAATGGAAAGGGCGGTGTCCCCGAAGTCGGCGGCGCTCTTGCTCACGACGGCCTGTGTCGAAGAAACCCAAGAGCTGGGGCGGCGCTGCGGGCGGCTGATGGCAACCCCCATGGTCATTTTTCTGATAGGCGACCTCGGTAGCGGCAAGACGATGTTCGTCCAGGGCCTGGGGTGCGGGCTCGGCGTACCCGCCGGATACTATATCACCAGTCCGAGTTACACCATCGTCAACGAATATCCCGGACGGCTGGCACTGGTTCACATCGATCTTTACCGCTTGGATGCGAATCTGGATCCGGAGGATCTGGGCTTGAGCGAACTCCTGCATGGCGAGGGCGTCGCCGCGGTGGAATGGGCCGACCGGCTGCCGCTCGATGCCGCTGCGGATCGGCTGGAAATCCGATTCGAAATCGGCGAGGGGGATCTCCGCACGCTGCAGCTGCTGGCATATGGACAAGCGGCAGCGAGTCTGCTAAAGGCGTTGGATCGCTTTACGGGCGCGGCGCCGGTGGATCCGGTTCACCTCTAACGACCCGCCGCAGCGAAAGCGATGCTCGATGCCGACTATCACGAGCCCGTAACGCGGAGGAATAATATGGGATTGATCGTTCAAAAATACGGCGGCACGTCGGTGGCCAACCTGGAGCGCATCCAAAGCGTCGCCCAGCGCGTGGTCCGCACCCATCAGCGCGGCCACAACATGGTGGTCATCGTCTCGGCCATGGCCGGCGTCACCGACGGGCTCATCAACCTGGCCCGGAAAGTCAACGAAAGCCCGGACAAGCGTGAGCTGGACGCCCTGCTGGCCACCGGGGAGCAGACCACCGCTGCGCTCCTGGCCATGATGCTCCGATCCATGGGATACTCGGCCTTTTCTCTGATGGGGTTTCAGGTGGAGGTCCGCACCGATTTCTGCTACGGCAACGCGCGCATTCAGGACATCCGGGTCGAGCGGGTGCGCGGCCTGCTCGCCGGCCGCGCCATCGTGGTCGTCGCCGGTTTCCAGGGCTGCGACCCGGAGGGCAACATCACGACGTTGGGCCGCGGCGGATCGGACACGTCCGCCGTAGCCATTGCCGCCGCGCTGAAGGCGGATTGCTGCGAGATCTACACCGACGTGACCGGCGTCTTCACGGCCGACCCGAACGTGGTCCCCAAAGCCCGCAAGCTCGACAAGATCTCCTACGAGGAGATGCTCGAGATGGCCAGCATCGGCGCCAAGGTGCTGCAGATCCGTTCGGTGGAGTTTGCGATGAAATACAACGTGCCGGTGCACGTGCGATCGTCTTTTTCAGAGGAGGAAGGAACCATGGTCGTCAATGAAGACAACGGCATGGAACGGGTGGTGGTCTCCGCGGTGACCATGAATAAAAACGACGCGCGCATCACCCTGCGGAAAGTTCCCGACATGCCCGGCATCGCCGCCAAGATATTCACGCCGGTCGCCGAGGCCGGCATCTCCGTCGACATGATCATTCAGAACACCCGCGCCAGCGGCAAGACGGACCTCACCTTCACCGTGCCCAAAGCCGACTTCAAGGCCGCATTGGAGATCGAAGAGAAAGTCGCCCGGGACATCGCGGCCGAGGACGTGTTCGGCGACGAGAACATCGCCAAGGTCTCGGTCACCGGGGTGGGCATGCGCAGCCATCCGGGGGTGGCGGCGCGGATGTTCACCACCCTGGCCCGGGAGGGGATCAACATCATGATGATCAGCACGTCCGAGATCCGGATATCCTGCCTGATCGAACAGAAGTACGCCGAACTGGCGGTGCAGGCCTTGCACACGGAATTCGGGCTGGATGCCCCGTAAGGGGACTCCTGCTGAGGAAAAGAAACGCTCATGCCGCGATGGATGTTATAACGCGACCCATCCCATGCCCCGTTTCACGCCGGAACAGCTCATCTGGATCCTTGGGGTGGCCTTGATCCTTTTGGGGCTGGCCCTTTACCGCATGTTTTTCCTCTTCTAGGATCGGACCGGCGGTCGCCTTGACACCGCAATCGGTTGCAGTTAGAAATGCCGGGTCGACAACCCGTCGACCGGGGAGGATGGAATGGATTACAAGCAAACGCTCAACCTGCCGACGACCGGATTTCCCATGAAAGCCAACCTGGCGCGGCGCGAACCGGAGCAGCTGAAGCAATGGGAGGACGGCCGGCTCTACCAAGCGATCCGCGCCGCGTCCGAGGGCCGCACCCGTTTCATCCTGCACGACGGACCTCCCTACGCCAACGGCCACATTCACATCGGAACCGCGCTGAACAAGATTCTCAAGGACATCATCGTCCGATCCAAGCAGATGTCTGGATTCGATGCGGTCTATGTGCCCGGATGGGACTGCCACGGCTTGCCCATCGAACACAACGTCGACAAGGAGCTGGGCGAAAGGAAAAAGAGCCTCACCCGGTCCCAGGTGCGCAAGCTCTGCCGCGCCTATGCCGAGCGGTTCATCGACATTCAGCGCAACGAATTCAAGCGCCTGGGAGTCATGGGAGACTGGGCCAACCCCTACCTCACCATGAACTACGAATACGAGGCGATCATCGCTCGCGAGTGCATGAATTTCGGCCGGTCCGGCGACCTGACCCGCAGCAAAAAACCCATCCACTGGTGCTTCACCTGCCAGACCGCGCTGGCCGAGGCCGAAATCGAATATCAGGACGAATCCACCGACTCGGTTTTCGTCAAATTCGCCTTGAAGGATGATCTCACGGCAGAATACCCTGCGCTGAAGGGCAAGCAGGTCTATGTCGTCATCTGGACGACGACGCCCTGGACCCTTCCGGCCAACCTGGCCGTGGCCCTGCACCCCGATTTCGAGTACGTCGCCGTGGACGCGGGCCAAGGGGAGGTTTACGTGCTGGCCCGGGACCTGGCGGAGCCCTGCATGACCGCTTTCGGGCGGCCGGCCGCCGCCATCCTCGCCCGCCTCGATCCCAAGCGGCTCGAACGCAAGGTCTGCCGTCACCCCTTCTACGACCGGGATTCCATCATCGTGCTCGGCTCGCATGTAACGCTCGAGGCCGGCACCGGCTGCGTGCACACCGCACCGGGCCACGGCCGTGAGGACCACGACGTCGGTCTGGAATACGGACTGGAGGCCTACTCCCCCGTTGACGACCGCGGCCGGTTCACCCCGGAGGTGGAATTTTTCAGCGGACAGTTTGTTTTCGACGCCAACCCACAGATCCGCGCAAAGCTCCACGAGACGGGCGCCCTGGTCCAGGCCGGCAGGCTCGCGCACTCCTACCCGCACTGCTGGCGCTGCAAGCAGCCCGTGATCTTCCGAGCGACGCCGCAGTGGTTCATCTCCATGGACAAGACCGGGCTGCGGCGCAAATCCCT
>CAZNAX010000024.1:0-26701 GCA_964570965.1 uncultured Desulfatibacillum sp. | reverse complement strand
AGATGGCAGGTCGCGCAGTCCTTGTTTTTCTTGGACAGGGCCTGCGTGTGCTTCTCGTGCAGATAGACCACCGCCGGCCGCTCCAGGTTGCCGAACTGCTTGAGGCCGTCGATCCGGATGATGTCGGCCCGCGGCTTGCTTGCGTCATCGGCGGGCGGCGCGGACGGCGTCGACCCCTGAACGCTCAGAATCGCAAGGGTCAGCATCAGCGCGGCCAATGTCAGGATTCGTCCCGTCCGGTGAAACAACGATCTTTCCTTCATCATAGTGAACGTCCTTGTCGCGTCTTGGGAGGTCGCTTGCGGGGGCTGGGTTTCTTGGCCTGGAGCTGCCGTTCGTTGTCCAGCAGGTCCTGGATCGTGGTCTCGGTGTAGACTTGCAAAATAGCCCGATTGACCCGGTTCCACATGGGTGAGAAGGCGCAGCGGTGCCCGTGCGGGCATTTGGTCTTGGCCAGGCAGGCCGCACACATTTCCTTTTTGGGAGGAATCTGCATGAAATTCATGATGTCGGCGACCGTGATCTGCTGCGGAGCGCGCGTCAGGTAGTAGCCGCCGTAGAAACCGCGTTTGGCATCAATCAGCCCGCTGCCCTTGAGTTTGTTCAGGATGACCTCCAGGAAGCGGACCGGAATCGATTGCGCGTCGGCAATATCTGAAATCTTGACAGGTCCTTTGCCCCGGTGCTTGGCCAACTCCAGGACTGCCCGCAAGGCATACTGGTTTTTTCTGGGCGTAATCGGGGTCATAGATACCCGCCCTGTCCGCCGGCTGCGGCGGTCGCGATTACTTGTCGATTAAATAAGTCAGGAAGTTTGCCGACCTTTTTAGTCAAGAAGACGGCGGCTTGTCAAATGATTTTTTTTCGGGAAGAGGTGAAGCTCAGCATGGGGGGGGGAACGCAATTCCAATTCTTGAATGCATAAAAGCAGCCACCGGGCACGCTGGGCCCGGTGGCTGCTTGGCTAGTGGATTTTAACGACGTGGGCGCCTTCCATGGGGTCCTTGAGTGGAACGGTCACCTTGAGCATCCCATCCCTGTAGGAGGCCTTCGCCTTCTTGGCGTTCACCGGACAGCAGAACGCCGCCGCGGATACATAGTCGAAATCGTCCCGCGGCGCGAACAGACTGTAGCTGTCATCCCGGATTTTCAGGCTAATCGCTTGTTTCTTGACCCCCGGGACACAAATTTCCAAGTGAATGTGTTGATCGTCCTCATTCACATAGGAGCACACATCGGCGGCCATCTTCAGTTTATCTTCGGCCATCGAATTCACCTCCTTGATTATTTGAAATTCAACGATCGGCAACCTGAAGCGCTCGATCTGATTGAGTTGAAGCTAAGGCCTTGAAAGAACAATTCAAGGTGTGCAACGCCTATTGACAAGGCAACCGGCCTCGACTAAGCCCTTGCGCATCAGGGGCAAGGGGGGTTTTGAAATCGACTTCAATCGATGCTCAGGAGAATCGCACATGATCGTCGTCGGCCTAACGGGCGGTATCGCCACGGGGAAATCGACGGTCGCCGGCATTTTTTTGGAGGCCGGCGCTCGCCTGATCGATGCGGACCGGATCGCTCGAGAAGTCGTTCGGAAGGGTTCTCCCGCCCATCGGGAGATCGTGGCTCATTTCGGTACGGGGGTCCTGCTCGACGACGGAGAGATCGACCGCAAGCGCTTGGCGGCTATCATTTTCAACAACCCGACTGAGCAGCGAACGCTGGAGCACATCGTCCACCCGCTGGTCAAGCGGGAGGTCGATCGGAGGATGGACCGGATCCGGCAGCAGGCGCCGGAAGCGCTGGTCGTCGTGGACATCCCCCTGCTGTTCGAGGCCGGCATGCAACGGGGGCTGGATGAGGTCATTGTGGTCTACGTGCCGGAGCAGGTCCAGCTCGACCGCCTCATGGCCCGCGACGGCCTGGCTGAACCCGACGCCCTCGCCCGCATCCGGGCGCAGATGCCGATCGAATCCAAAAAAGCGCGGGCGACGCGAGTGATCGACAACTCCGGGTCCCTGGAGCACACCCGAGAACAGGCGCTGGAGATCTATCGCCGATTGGCAGGGAAGCGCAACAGGCATGGAGCCTAGCGGGCAGGATAGCGATGAACGGGTTTAAACCCGTTGCCCCATAAGCTCTTGCTCCATGCTTTCTCATTCATGGGGTGGACTCGATCAGCCGATCGATGATCAGTCCGTAAAACCCGCCGGCCGCCGCCGAAAGGAATACCCACCCCAGGTGCACGAGGCAGGCGGCGCAGATGCACACGCGCCAGCGGTGGCCTGAAAACCATGTGAATTCATCCGAGGCCGGGCCGATCGCCCCGCATCCCGGAGCGCTTTGAAAGCAACCGATTTCATACACGATTCCGTGGGGGTTGGCGAAGGTATGCACATGCAGGCCCTGCACGCGGATGCGGTCCTCCGGCCGCGCGATCGGGTGCAGGCAGGCCCGACAGAGAAGATAAATCCCCTCGTGCGGCGCCCGTTCCCCGGTGGCTCCGGTTCCGGGCTTCGGCGCTGGTGGCGCCTGCGGCCCTCCCGGCGGCTGCCGCAGGCGCTGAACATTGGGTACGGCCAAAGCTGGCATGCCCGATCTCCCTGGACTGGGTTTACATAAGCCCGGCGCCGGCTGTCAAGAGGCAGGTTCCGCTGGGGATTCGCCGCCCGGGCCTTCGGCTCTCGGCTCCGTAAAACGGCCTAAGGCGCATCGAAATCTTGACAATCGCACAGAATGCGATAAACTAAATTTCATATCATCCGTTTGGAGAGGAAACCTATGCCCATTTACGAATTCGAATGCTCGAAGGGAACCGTCACCGAGCGTTGGGTCCCCATGGGGACGGAAGCCATCAGTTGTCCTTGTTGCCACAAGAAAGCCCCCAAAATCATTTCGCGCTTTTCCTTTGAGCTGAAGGGCGGGGGGTGGTATGCGGATGGGTATGCCTCCCGGAAACCGTCCGGCAAATCCTCTGACTCGCGCTGAACCAGGCGGCGCCTTTGCCGTCGAAACCTGTCACCGATTCTTCTGAAGTTGCGGTCCCGCGATCTTTGTTGAGTTCACACCTGCCTGAAAGGGAGAGGAGGGGCTTGGCGATGGTGGCGATCAAAAAAATCCTGTTTCCCTGCGATCTGACCCAGCATTCGTTAAAAATCTTGAAGTATGCGCTGGGGCTGGCGGATGCGTTCGGCAGCCGGCTCTGCATTCTCCATGTCGTGCAGGACCTGCGCAACTGGGCCGGCCTTTACATGCCCCACAAGCGCCTGGACCTGGAGCAGGAAGAAGTCGTCGAGCATGCCCAAAAATCCCTGGTCGAATTCTGCCTCGACATCCCGGACGCCCGAGCCAAAGCGGACAAGCGGGTGGTGTCCGGTGACCCGGCCGAAGAAATCATCAAGTCGGCCGGTGAAGAAAAAGCAGACTTGATCGTCATGGGGACCCACGGGCGCAAAGGCTTGGAATTCTCCTTGTTCGGCAGCGTCGCCGCGAAGGTCGTCAGGCTTTCCCCGGTCCCCGTGCTGACCATCAATCCGGACCGCCTCACCTGAGACCGCACGTCGTTCGAAACGCAAGCTTCAGACCCGAGTCGACCGGCATCGCTCCCAAACGATGGCCGGTGCAGTCTATCCAGCCATGAACACACACCCAACGACCTCCGCCGTCAGGCCCGGCGAAACCGGTCCATCGGGCTGCGCACCGTCAACGCTCTCCATTCCGAATGATCCCTTCTACATAGAGCCGGCCTGCCGTTACGCCGCCGCGGTCGCCGGTCAAATCGGTTTCGACGTCCTCCAGACGCAGGATATCTCCGTCGGGCTGCGCCATGCGCTCACCACCTTGCTGCGGTACTCCTTCGAGCCGAACGAACGGGCAGCGGTCGAGCTGGTCTGCGAACGGATCCCGGCCGGATTGAGGCTGTCCCTGCGCGATCAGGGGCTGCCCCTCAGCCCAGCGGACCTCGGCGGCGGGGATGCGAGTGCCGGCAATCCGCTTTACAGGCTCAACGCGTATTTCGACGAAGTCCGCTTCCACAACCGCGGCCGGGAGGGCAAAGAAATCATTCTGAGCAAACACCTGCCCGACCCGTCCATCACCGATTATGAGGCGGCCTGCGCTTGGGAATCAAGCGAGCTCCCGGGTTCCGGCCCGGCCGATGCGCAAACGGAGGGTCACTGCACCGTCCGCCCGATGAAGCCGTCCGAGGCCCATGAAGTGTCCAAAGCGGTTTACAGGGCCTACGGTTATTCCTACCCCCATGATTACGTTTACTATCCGGAAAAAATCGCCGAACTCAATCGCCGGGGGGACATTTTCTCGGCGGTCGCGGTAGCCGAGAGCCATGAAATCGCCGGGCATTGCTCTCTGAAGCGCTGGGAGGAGAACCCGAGGATTGCGGAAATGACCCAGGGCGTCATCAAGCCGCAGTTCCGTTCCCGGGGATGTTTCGCCAAGCTGACCGAATACCTGATCGAAACCGCCCGCCGCATGGAACTTGCCGGAATTTTTGGTGAGGCGGTGACCACTCATCCCTATTCCCAGAAGACGGCGATCCAATTCGGGCTGCGGGATTGCGCCCTGTTCTTGGGGCTGATACCGGCCGCAGCGGATTTCAAGGGACTGGGCGGAAGCCGGGGAGACCGGGGCAGCATGCTGGTTCAGTTCAGATACCTGCAAAAGCCCTCGCCGGCGCCGATCTATTCACCGGCCGCCCATCGCACCATCATCGCCGAGATCTTTGCCAACCTCGAGCACGCGCCGGATCTGCGCGAACCGCCGCCGGGCGCCGGGCGGCCGGAGGCTATGGATACCGCTGTCACCGTCAATCTCAGCCGGCCGTTGAATCTCGCGCGGATTCGAATCGACCGCTACGGTCGCAACGCGATGGAGCTCCTTCGTGCGCAGATCCAGGCGCTGGGCCGCCAGAAATGGGATGTGATCCATCTGCTGATCAGCTTGGGGGACCCCGCCACCGCCCATTTCGTCAGCCGCTTCGAAGCGCTCGGCTTTTTCTTTGCCGGCGTGCTTCCCTGCGGGCTCCCTTCCGGCGACGCGCTGATTCTGCAACACCTGAACCATTTCGCCGCTTCGTACGAATCCATTCAGACCGAATCGGAGTTTGCCGCCCGACTGGCTGCCTACATCCGGCAGCACGATCCGTCCCGGTCGTAGCCGCTGGGACCTTCGGGGTTCGCGCCGATGACCGCCCGCTCCTTCAACGGCTGGCGCTGGTCACATAGAAATCATCGATGATACCTTTTCCCTTGAGGTTGCGACCGAACTCGCGCGCGGATTGTTGATCCGCGAAATGGGCGATGCGCACCTGGTACCAGGTTTTTCCGCTGCTCGCGGTTTCGACCCAATAGGCATCGATTCCTTTTTTCTTGAGATCCTCCACCAGCTTCAACGCATAGTCCTGCTTCAGATACGCGGCGACCTGCAACGCGAATGGATCGGATGTCGGAGGCGCAGGGGCGGATGGAGGCTCCACGGCGGAGGTTTCAATCGGCGAAGGCCCGAAAACGCCAACCAGGGTCAGGGCCGTCCAGCCGCCGCCGGCGGCGATGCCCACGATCAAGAGCAGCACCAGCGCCCGCCGCATGCTCGGAGCGCCCCGAATGCCCCGCAGCCAACCGGCCCAAACGGCGGCCCCATCCCGAAAGCGATCGCGGAGGAATTCCCAGGCGGCGGTAGCCTGGCGGACCCTCCCGGCCACCCACGCCGGGCCGCGCCAGGCTTGAGCGAACAACGACGTCCGCGCTTCCTCCTCTTCCTCGTCGACGTCATCGGCCTCTCCCGCCAGGCGGAAGACCACGTCCTCTTCGTCGGGTGTCGTCGGCAAGCCTATCCTTGCCGAGGGTTCGTGGGGTCCAGGGCGGCGCGCAGGCTCCTGAGTTTTTGCGATCATGGCGTCGGTCGGTGCCGGCAGCGCTGTTTCCGCCTGGCGCAGCACCTGCTGGGCCCAGTCGTCGCAGCGGTCGTCCTTGCGGAACAACCGCGCCAGGTCGGCGCAGAATTCAGGCGGGACCCGCCCATCCTCGGCACACACCCGGCGATAAGTTTTCAGCGCCGGGTAGTCGGTGCGCTCCGACGCCAGGCAAAGCCGCGCCACCGCATGCTGGATGATCGGATGGAGGGGGTGGGCATTCCCGAGCCGGTCGGCCAGGCCCTGGTATTCCTCCCGCAGTCCGCCCTGCCGCTCGGCATGCCGCACCCACTGCTCGGCGACCTCCTGATCCTCAGGATGAACCCACAGATAACGAACGATGAAATCCTCCGCCGCGGCGCTGAAATGACTTTCGGACAGATAGTATCGGGCCATCCGGCCGGCCAGGGGTAGCAGGATCCGTTGTCTGATACGCGGGGATACCCAAAAACTGTCGAGTGCACCCAAGGCGCCCTGAAACGCACCTTCGGCTTCGGTCCGCCGCCCTTCACGCTCCGCCCGGTCCGCCCGGTGCATCAGCCGCTGCACCCGGCTCACCCCCAGCCGGTTGGCCGCCCAGGCAACGGCAGCAAACACCGCCAGCAACAAACCGGCAGCCAGCAACGGTGCCGCATCCGCGCCCACCTCCGGCTGGAGCAGCGTCAGGACCCAGAAGCTGCCGAAGCCGGCGATCGGCAGGCTGATCCAGAGGCAAAGGGACACGCGGCGCAAGAAATGAATGATCATTGCGTCGTCCCTTTCAATTTCCACCGCCGGTGGGGCTCGGCTCGCGGCCTCCGGAAGCGGGTACGAATGCGTCCAGTTGGCCTTCCCTCAGGGCGACCTCCATGCTGCGTGGGCCCCACGGCAGGGCCGGATGTCCACTCAGCGGATTCACCTGAACGAACCGGATGTCGGACGGCACCACGAAATCCCGGCGCGGCGAACCTTCGGTCGCCCGGCGCATGAACTCCGCCCATATCGGTGCAGCGCCCCGGGCACCGGTGATGCCGCGCCCCTGGGCATCCCGCATGCTCATTCCACGATCAAATCCGACCCACACGCACACGCTCAGGTTCGGTGTGAACGCCGTAAACCAGGCGTCGTTGAAGTCATCGGTGGTTCCGGTCTTTCCGGCGGCAGGCAGCTGAAATCCCAACTGCCGGACCACGGTTGCGGTTCCTTCGTCGAGGACCGCCCGCATCATGTCGACCAGCTGAAAGGCGATGGAGGCATCCAACGTCCGGCGACCGCTTAGAATGCGCTCTTCCAGAATCCGACCGGCGGAATCCTCCACGCGGCGGATCCAAAAAGGTTCATGCTGAATGCCGCCGGTGGCAAGGCTGGCGAAAGCCGCCGCCATCTCCAAAGGGCTGACTCCCGAAGTCCCCAGCGCCACGGAGGGAACCGGCGCCAGCGGACTCCTGACCCCGAATTTTCGGGCCGCCTCGATGACGGCCTTGGGGCCGATGCGGCCCACCAGTTGCGCCGCGATCGAGTTCACGCTGTGCGCCAACGCGCGCTTGAGAATCATCGGGCCTTCGTGCTCCCCGCTGAAGTTCCGCGGAGTCCAGGGGGGTTGGCCCGGGATGGGGATCGCCACCTTGCGGTCCACGAACACCGTCGCCGGATTCAAACCGGCCTTTTCAAGCGCCGCATAGTAGAGAAACGGCTTGAACCCCGATCCGGGCTGCCGATTGTTCTGCAGGGCTCGGTTGAATTCGGTCTCGGCATGGTCCCTTCCGCCGACCAGCGCCCGCACCGCACCCGAATGCGCCTCCACGGCCACCAGCGCGCCTTGCGGGTGGGCGCTGGAATCGCCGCCGACCGCGGCCGGGACCCGGAGAACCTGGTCGAGCCTGGCCAGTCCGTTTTGCACCGATTCCACGGCCCATGCCTGCAACTGAGGGTCCAAAGTGGTAAAAACCTTCAGCCCCGCATGATGGACCACGTCACTTCCGAAGCGTTCCTCAAGATCCTTCAGCACGACATCGACAAAGTAATCACCCGCCACCGGGCCTCCCCCCGGCGCCCGGAGGGTTAAACGGGTTTGATAGGCCCTTTCGGCCTCAGCAGCTGAAATGGCGCCGACGGCCGCCATGCGCGCCAGAACCACCTTCTGGCGCCCTCGGGCGCGTTCGAAATGGCGAAGCGGATTGTACCGCGTCGGGGACTTCGGCAACCCGGCCAAAAGGGCTGCCTCCGGCAGGCTGAGCTGAAGGGCGGGTTTACCGAAAAATACCTGGGAGGCCTGCTCGATGCCGTGAGCGCCCACTCCGAAGGCGATCTGATTGATATAGGCTTCCAAAATCTCGCTCTTGGCGTAGCGCGCCTCGATCTGCAGGGCGACGGCGAGTTCGCGGAATTTGCGCTGGTAGGTGCGTTGGAACGAAAAGAAAAGATTTTTTGCTAGCTGTTGGGTGATGGTCGACGCCCCTTCAACCCGGTTGCTGCGAAACAGATTGACCCAAAAGGCTTTCAGGATCCGCAGGTGATCGATGCCGTGGTGGCTCCAAAAGCGGTGGTCTTCGGTGGCGATGACGGCCTGGATGAAAAAAGGGGAGACGCGGTTCAGCGGCACGGTCTCCCGCCCCCCGATGATCATGATACGCTCGCCGGTGGCGGCATAGATTTCGGTCGGGGGGGTTTCGATGATGCGGCTCAAGGGGTCCGGCACCCGCGGCAGGTCCCCCACGCTGACAAAAAAGAAGATCAGCAGCCCGGCGGCGACGAGGCCGATCCCCAACAGCCCGGCGTAGAAAACGACCCTGAACCAGGAAAGCCATGCCGTCATTGCGCGGAATACGCCTCCTGGGACCCCTTGCCGGCGCGCGGCCGTGAGAGCTTGCCCTCCAAAAGCGACCGCAGGCGCCAGACCGCCCAATCCTGGCCCTGAAGCAGAAGAACCCGGCGCTGGGATCCCGCTTGGATTTCCACGCCGACGTCGACGAATCCGGCCACCGCTTCATCGGAAATACCCACGCGAGTGACCTGTCCGGAGACTTCCAGCAGCCGTTCCGGCTGGGATATCAGCCCGCGGCGGTCCTCTTCCGGAAGCGAGGCCAGCGCCGCAAAAAAACGTTCTGCAGGATAAATCCGATTTTGGAAGCTGGCCAGATCTTCCAAGGACTGGCTGGCCATGTCGCTTCGACGAGCCACCAGGGCGAGGGTGGCGGCAGCGACCTTGAACTGCCGCAGGACCTGGTTGTTCGGCTCCAGCAGATACACCATGAGGCCGTCCGCCGTTTTTTCGAGATAAGCCCGCGTCCACCGTTTTTCGCTGGTGAACCGCAGCAGGTCGAAAGGGGATATCATTTCAGCGGCGATTCCGGAGGGAATCTTTTGATACAGCTCTCGGAAGTGCTCGGCGGAAAGCATGACGCCCTGGCCGGGGGTGAGCGCCGCAATAACCTCGTTCAATGTCCCGGCATTGCGGGCCATACGCTGATGCGCTTCGCGGTCGGAAGCGAGTTTATCCACCGCCAGGCGCGCGGTCTGGGTTTTGCGCCCCTTTTCCCAAATGGCACCGGACTCGGGTCGGTCATCGTTGACCGCGACGAGGTAGGCGCCGACGGTACGCTCAGCCCAGTTCAGTTTCAGCTCGGATACGATCAGGACCAGGAACACCAAGCCCAGCATGAAAACCGGTGCGCTGAAAGACCGCACGACCCACTGCCGGAGGTCATTGGGTTCTGTCAACTCATGCATGCCGTCATGCTACCAGTAAACGCATCGCTCTGGCAAGATGTCTGTCCAGACATCGGCAGCGGGTCGTTGACAGGGCTCAGCCCAGACGCATGGTCCCTGACGGAGAACGGTTATGAAATGCAACTTCGGAGGGGTCGAAGATCCAGGATGAGAGGCTGGGTGCTTCCATCGGCTGAATTGAGCGAGGTATCATCCGCTCAATTCCGGTTCAATCGCTTTCTCCCAATTCGCCCTGCAATTCTTCCCGAACGTCTTCGCTCAGGGACTTGATGGCCGGAAAAAGTCCGGACAGGATGAATTTGGCTTTGTCCACGCAGGAAACAGCCTGATTCAACTTATTTCCCTCGGTGGGGGTCAGCTGGATTCTGCCCCGGATGTCGTCGATATCATCGCGAAGGACTTCACATTCGTTGATGACGTTCATGAGCTCTTCGGTCTGCATGCAGATTCTCCGTTTTCAGTTGATGATAATATCGGCGGGGTGACGTTGGAACTTTAGACCAGAACGTATGCGATGCACATCGGCACGGCGCTGAATTGCTTTTCCACTGCTTTTGTGGTTTAGAGCCACAGGCTTCCGAAGGATCGCCGGCGCCTTGCCATGTTCCACATGCCTTCAATTGAAACCATATGACCGCAAACCCCACCCGAAAAAATATCGAAGACCTGGCATCGCATTTAAGGGCGGTGGCAGAAGGTGATGTCTCGACCGGCACCCCCCTGGCACCCTATACCTCCTATCGGATCGGCGGGCCGACCGCCATCTGGGCGGCCCCGCGCTCCGCGAACGGTGTGCGGCGTGTCCTGAAGGCGGTCCACGCGACTGCAGTGCCGCTGTTCGTCCTCGGCCGCGGCTCCAATCTGCTGATCTCCGACCGCGGCTGGCCCGGGGTCACGCTTTACATCGGCGAGAATCTGAGCGATCTTCGGTTTTCCGAGGTGCAGGCCGAGGCCGGCGCTGGCACCCTCTTGATGGACGTGATCCGGGCGGCCGTGGATCGCGGGCTGGGCGGAATGGAACAGATGGCCGGCATCCCGGGCGGCGTCGGTGGGGCGTTGCGCATGAATGCCGGCGCCTTCGGCCGCGAAATCGAGTCGGTTACGGCAGAGGTGGCGGGGTTCACGGTCGATGGATCCCCCTGTCGGATCGCACGCCCAGACATTGCCTTCGGCTACCGGCGCGCGCCGCAACTGGAGGAAGTCATCATCACATCGGCCCGTTTCCGGTTTGAGACGGAATCCACGGCGTTGCTCCGCGCCCGAGTCGATGACATCCTGGCGCTACGCAGCCGCAAGCAACCTTTAGAGCATCCTTCTTGCGGCAGCGTTTTCAAACGTCCTCCCGGTTACTATGCCGGGGCTCTCATCGAAGCGTCCGGATTAAAAGGCGAACGGGTCGGAGGCGCGGAGATCAGCCGCAAGCACGCCGGCTTCATCCTTAATGTCGCCGACGCCGCTGCAGCGGATGTCTACCGTTTGATCCGTCGGGTCGAGGAGCGAGTCTTCGAGCGGTTCGGCATTCGGCTGGAGCGTGAAGTGCACTTGGTGGGCGATTTCAGCGAAGCGGACCTCGATGATTATAACTCCGGCAGGGAAACAGGTCCAACTTGAGCCGAGGTTCGTCGCAGAGGAGTATCGAACACGGGCCGCCGGCCGGGCAAGGGCGAATCGCGTGAAGACGTCTCCGAAGAATCGGAAACCGTCCGGTCCGACGCAATCATGATGGATTCAGCGCTACGCAACGATACCGAGACAGGTCTTTCCTCTCCGGGCTTTTGGCGACTGGCGCGGTTTTTTTTCCCGCTGGCGGTACAAGCGGCCTCCCAGTCGTTGTGTTACCCGCTGGTGGCCATGGTGGCCACCCGCGGCCCCGGCGGGCCGCTGGACTTAGCGGGCCTGGCTCAATCCAACACCATCCTGTTCTTTCTCGGCATGTTCGCCATCAGCCTGGTTCCGACCGGCATGGTGTTCGCGCGCACCCGCGAAGGTTACCGCCAATTCTACCGGGTTTCCATCGCGGCCGGCATCTGCGCGTCGGTAGCGCAGGGGGTTCTTTGCCTCCCGGGACTCTCCCACCTGCTGTTCGGCCGATTGATCGGCCTGCCGCCATCGATCGAAGCCCCGGCTCAAATTACGCTTCTGGCCAGCATCCCTTTGCAGATGCTGTTCTTCTCGCGCATCCCATACTTCGTCGTCATGTACCTGAACCAGGCCACCGGGATCGCCAGTCTCGCCACCATCGGCCGGGTGGTGCTCACGGCCGTGCTTTCTCCCTTGTTTTGCTGGGCGGGGCTGGTCGGGCCGGTATGGGCGGTGGTGGCCTTGACGCTGCCCGTGGGAATTGAGGCGATTGTGTCATGGGCGTTTGCACGACCATTCCTGAAGAACCAACCCCTTGATCCTCGAAACGCACCCAGTCTGAGGGAACTTTTTCTGTTTACGCTGCCCCTGACCGTCGGGGGATATTTCCTGTCGCTGTCGACCATCCTTCTGGCGGGAATCGTCGCCCGAGCCCCCGAGCCCGAACGCATGCTCCCGGTGTATTATCTGGCCCTCGGCTTGGCGAGCCCGGTGGCGTTCGCCGCCACTCGCCTGCAAACGATCGTGCTCGCGTTCCCTCCGGCCGATCGACACCGGCGACAAACGCTGCGCTTCGCCGTCGCCGCCGGATTCCTGCTGGGGCTTCTGCCGCTCGTGTTCATTCTGCCGGGCCCAGCGGAGTTCTATTACGTGCGGCTGCAAAACTTGGATGCAGGTGATTTGGGATGGGTTCGGCAAACCGCAGCGGTCCTGGTGGTGCTGCCACTAGCGGTGGCCTTGAGGGCTCAGAGTGAAGGCCTGGCGACCTGGCGCAAACAACCATTGATCGTGCTGAGCGGACACGCCGTTTTCCTGCTCACCGCCGCGGCGGCTGGCATCCTTGCCTTAAAGGCCGGCGTGCCCGGATGTCTCATCGGAGCCGCCAGCCTGCCGCTGGGTAGCCTGGCGTCATCGGCGACGATGCGCCTGGCATTGAAAACAAAGCGGGCATAGCGGCGAGGATAATACTCTCGGCGCCATGCCCCATGTCCATGCGCGATGAGGCCGGAATGAACTCAACGAACACGTTCGGTCGCAGGCTCTTTTCGCCCTGCGCAGCTAGTCCTCTTCCCACTTGATGCATTCCACCGGACAGGAACTCATCGCCTCTTCGATGCAATCCTCCGGTCCTCCCTCCTCCTTGACCACTTCGGCCTTCTCCGTCGCATCGTTGAAAGCAAAGACGTCCGGGCATAGCTCGACGCACGTCTGGCAGCCCACGCACTCTTCTGAATCGATCACGACACGCTTTGCCATTTCCAAATCCTCCTGTCTGCTGATTGGGTCGGTTTGACCGACCGCCAGCACTATTTGTTGTCACAACGTACCGATGCATCCAACCCATTCGGGAAACATCAATATCAGGTCTGAAGCTGTTGTTTATCAGGCGTCGATCTGTTAGGGTCTCGTCGGGTTAGGCGCAACCGCAAGATTTCCAATGCAAAGATGAGGTAATGACCATGACCGACCGGCCCCCGATGGATGACATAGAGCCCGGAATCGACTTCAGCATCGATCGCTCCAATCTGTACCTGGAAGAGACGTTCACGGACTTGAAGGCCGGAACGGTGAAACGGTTCACGCCTGTTCTTCCGGACGGCTCCCTGGACAAGACCCGCAAGCCCTTGTTCCTCGGGCAAACCAGCCTATACACGCCCCATGGCCCCCTGCCGATCCAGAATGCCATACCGGCCAAAGAGCTGTCGCAAGCGTTCAAACGCTTCCCTGAAACTATGCATCAGGCCATGGAACAGCTGATGGAAGAAGCCGATAAAATGAGACAGGATAAAGTCTCCCCCATTATCCAGACGCCGGAATCGCGGATCATCGTGCCTTGAATTGCACCGGGCGCTGGAGCTCTCGCCGCAAATCAAATTCAGGAACTGCCGGAAAATAGCTTGGCACCGGAGCAAGACCGCATGTGGCAACGATTACCCTGCCGCGCCAGGGGCGGCGACCGGGTTGAGGGGGCTGCCCGGCGGATAGGCCCGCGCGGCGAGCTCCCGGTCAAGCATTAAGAGCCCGGATTTGTCGCTGCCCACCATCTCCAACTGCTCCGCGATCTTGCCGGCGTTGGCCTCTTCCTCGACCTGTTCGTCGGCAAACCACGCCAGCAGGGGCTCGGTGGCGTATTCCTTCTCCTTGCGCGCAATGGCGGTCAGCTCGTTGATGGTGCCCGAAATGAACTGCTCATGCTTGTAGGCGTCCTGAAATGCCTCGAGCGGCGATTTCCAAGCAGTCTTGAGCTGTTTGATGTCTTTGAGAACGACTTTGCCGCCGCGGTCGATCAGATGGCCGAAAAACTTCATGGCATGGGTCAGCTCCTCATGGGCCTGCACGCGCATCCAGTGCCCCATGCCGTCCAGAGACTTGGAATGGAAATAGGCCGACATCGACAGGTAGATGTAGTATGATTCCAGCTCGTTCTTGATTTGCGCGTTGATGGCATCGTTCAGTTTCTTTCCGATCATTTTTTTCTATCCTTATGTTTGATTTTAATCGTCTTCGAATTCGAATGGCGTTATCGAACGCACACATCCGAGCCACTTAAATTTGCTTTCGGATGCGCATTGTTAGCATCGCCCCCAGCGTTGTCAAATGGGGGTACCCCCTTGACTTGAACGGAGTAAGTCGATTAACGTAGGACGATCCTCTGCCCTGCGGGTGCCGCCGTCTGTGGGCCGGCGAATGATGGAGTCCATGACCGAGCAGCTGAGCCTGTTTCAAGCCCCTGAGGGCCGCGCCATCGAAGGCCTCATCGCCGCCGGGCCGGTTCCCGGTGAATCGGATGGCGGCGCCGTAGACGAACTTTTTCGTCGTGACCGTCGCTGGCGCAGTCGCTCCGGTTTCCTCGCACTGCTCGAATTCATTGCCCGGCTGAGGGCCTATTCGCCGCTTAATGCGTTTCTGATCCATCTCCAGGACCCTGCGGCCACGCGGGTGGCCACGGCCCGGATGTGGGCCCGCAAATACCAGCGGCGATTGTTGCCCGAGGCGCGCCCGATTGTCATTCTGGCCCCCATGTCACCGGTGCTGTTTGTGTTCGACATCCGCGATACGGAAGGCCCTCCGCTGACCCCGAACACCCTTTCGGCAACGGCCCTCGAGGCGCGACCGGCCCGCCTGCTTGACACCGCCCGGCACAACTGCGGCATCCAGCGCATGGCGGTGCGCGAAGCCACAGGGCTTGCCCCTTCCGCCGAGCGCGCCATCC
Source organism: uncultured Desulfatibacillum sp. (assembly GCA_964570965.1). Taxonomy (GTDB): domain Bacteria; phylum Desulfobacterota; class Desulfobacteria; order Desulfobacterales; family SpSt-501; genus SpSt-501. Next base: position 11,777 of record CAZNAX010000024.1, on the reverse strand, counting down.
GGCTGACGCCGGCGTTGCGAAGGAAGCATGCCGAACTGGGCTTGGAGCCGAATACCCGCTATCTGGTCCTCCTGGACGCCGGGTTGAGCGTAGAGACGAAATATGCGTCCCTGAGTCTGGAGCTCGGCCGAATTTTCTGTGGGCATTTAGGCATCGACAGGGAGGCCTGGTGGCCCGACCGTAAGGACCTCGATTGCGAATGCATCGAGATCGAAGCCGCCGCAGTCGCCCAGCTGGTCTGCCGCCGCAAGGGGCTGGCGGCGACTCCTGAGGGCTTTCTGGCGGCATGCATCAAAAACGATCAAGAACTGCCTGCGTTCAGCCTGAATGCCATTTTTCAGGCTGCCGGCCATATCGAGGCCCTGAGCCGGCGCCTCTGGAAAAAGCCCCGCAACTAGGGCCGCTCCGAGAAGATCGAAAACGGATGTCGACCAAACCCTCTGAAATCGTGATCCTTCGAGAAAATGCCGTTTTTCGGCTCGACGGCCGCGGTCGCTGGTGCAATGTCCACGGAGTCTTCCAGAACCGTAAGATCATAGACTACTTTCATTCCGCTATCCGCCGCGACGAAGACGGGTATTTCGTCTGCCAGGAGAGGGAAAACATCACGGAAAAAGTCTACTTTCCATATGAGGATACGGCGCTGTTCGTTTTCGATGTGATCATCTCCGAGAGCGCCATCCTCGTGCTGAACACCAAAGAGGAAATTTCCCTTTCGCCCGAAAACCTGTTTATCGCAAGCGATAGCCTGTACCTTCGGCGCGGGGACGAACGCATCAAGTTCACAGAACGGGCATTGATGAAACTTGCAGATGCGCTTGAGTTCACGAATGGTGCTTATTATCTCCGGCTTGCAACGGGCAGATTCCGAATCCCGGAGGAATCCAGCAGTTTTTAACCGGCCACGGTAGAAAGAACGCATATGCAATGCGGCGCCATGAACAATCCGTTGAAGTCGCTGGCTGTGGAAGTCGAACGGGTTGCGTCCCTGGGATTCGACTACCTCGAGCTTTGCATGGATGCACCGTTAGCACACCACACGATCATTCGAGAGAACCTTCCGTTTATCCGCCGGACGCTCGGGGGGGCGGGAATGAGCCTGGTCGGCCATCTGCCGACCTTTGTCCACACGGCAGACCTTACCGCCAGTATCCGGGCTGCGTCCCTGGCGGAAATCCTGACATCTCTGGAAGTCGCCGCTGAACTCGCTGTCACCAAGGCGGTGCTGCATCCCAGCGCCATCCACCCGCTGGGATCGACGGTGATGGAGCTTTCGATGCACTATGCCGCCGAAACGTTATCGACAGTCGTCCAGAGGGCAAATCAACTGGGAGTGATACTTTGCATCGAGAACATGTTTCCTCGCTACCGTGCCTTTTTCGAACCTGTGGCCTTCGTGGACATTTTCCGACAGCACGCCGGGCTCATGCTGACCCTGGACATCGCCCACGCCCATATCGGCTGCCGGAACGGCGCCCGAGCGCTCGAGTTCATCCAGCGTTTCGGCAAGCGGATCGGCCACCTGCACGTCAGTGATAACCGGCTCAAGCGGGACGACCATTTGCCCCTTGGCGCCGGAAGCATCGATTTTCAAGGGATCGCAGAAGCGTTGAAGCAGTCCGGTTATGACGGGACCGTCACTCTGGAAGTCTTTGATCAAGACCCGACCTCAGTAGTAAAGAGCATGGAAAAATGGAAACACATCTGGAGGGAGACCCACCTATGATCCGCGCTTCGAAAAAACGGGTCATCATTTCATGATACGTGCCGCGGCCAGGCGGATGGTTTTTCGCACAACCGCAGTTAGGGGCGAATTTCGGACGGCCTACGGCCTGGAATTCGACTGCCCCTTCACGGGGCGTCCCCTGAAGTTTGAACGGCCGGTCGGTGGATCCGCCATGGAATTCGATCAATACTGTTCCGGCGAGCCAATTAGGCTCACCTCGGTCATGTCATGAGCAGGGCCCAACCCGAAAGGAATTTCTATCATGTTCAAGGTCAGTGTGATGTATCCGAAATCCTAACGCCGGCTTAGGGAACAGGTCTGCAAAATCGAAAAGAACCCATTAGCTCCAAAGACCAACTCGTCGCTTAACGGCCTGATCCTGCTGGCGTTGCTCAGCCTGTTTTGGGGCCTGGGGTGGCCGGCCATGAAAATCGTCTTGAGCGAGGTCCGCCCCTGGACTTTCCGAACGGTCTGTCTCCTGGCGGGCGGCTTGAGCCTGCTGGGTCTGGCCCGCATGGGCGGCACGCGCCTGAAGGTGCCTTCCGCTGATTTTAAACCGCTCCTGATAACGGCGTTGATCAACATCACGGGCTGGCACATCCTCTCCGCCCACGGAATCGCGCGCATGCAGGCCGGGCGAGCGGCCATCATCGCCTACACCATGCCCATGTGGGCCATTCTCCTCAGCCGCCTAATGCTGAAGGAACACGTAACGCCCATGCGCTTGTGGGCGCTGGTTTTCGGATTTGCCGGGCTTTTTCTGCTGCTGTGGCCGGACATCCAGGCAGTGGAAGCGGCCCCGGCGGGAGCGCTGTTCATGCTGGGCGCCGCGTTTTGCTGGGCGGCCGGGACGGTGCTGGTCAAGTTCTTCCAGTGGCACATGCCGGCAACCCTTGTTATGGGATGGCAGCTGTTGATCGGCGGCGTTCCGGTTGTTTTCGGCGCTTTTCTCCTGGAGCCGGTGGGTGCTCTCGCCACCATTTCGTTGCACGCTCTCTGGACTCTGATCTTTTTGATCCTGCTGCCGATCATTTTCTGTCATTGGGCGTTTTTCAGGGTGGTCCAGATCTTCCCCGCCAACGTCGCCGCCCTGAGCACGCTCAGCATCCCCGCGATCGGCGTGTTCAGCAGCGCACTGCTGCTGGACGAACCCCTTCGACTTTACGAGCTGGCGGCATTGGGGCTGGTGGTGGTTTCTCTCGGATTGACCGGTTTGAGCAAGCGGCCGGCCCAATAGTAGGGTGCTTCAATTCTGAGCAGCTTCGACGGACATAACCAGCGCCCGTTTTATCCGGTGCTGGCCCTTTTCATCCAAACACTTTATCGCCCTGGTTCCAAATTCAAGAAAGGAAACGCTCATGATAGAATCAATTTCACGCTGGAGTCTGGCCGCTGCGTGTGCCTTGCTCATCGGTCTATGGGCAGGACAGCTGCTGGCGCCTCCGAGCGGTTGGGCAGGCTATGACCGCGTTCCCGAACCCGATCCGCCGACCGTCGACCTGGGAGAGGTTGGAGTCCCGGCGGCGGCTGCGGTTGAAAACCAGACGGCCGCAGCGACCGAATGGACCTACCATAAGACCAGCGACAATCTGCACCCCGATGGCAACGAGCAGCAGTTTTTATGGCTCATGAATCGCGCGCGGTCCGACCCGGCGCAGGAGGGAATCTGGCTGGCGACGATGGACGATCCCGACGTTGCCGCCGCGCGGGACTTTTTCAACGTCGACGCAAGCGCTCTCCAAAGTGAATTCGCCGGTTATGCCGCCAAGCCTCCGGCCGCCTTCGACGTCCGGCTCTACTATGCCGCCAAGGCTCACTCGGATTATTTGATCAGCATCGACGACCAGAATCACGACAATCAAATCGCCCGCATCAGCAATGCCGATTTCATCTATAGCCAGGCGGCCGGCATCGTTTTTTCGTACTCGGACCATACGATTTTCGGCTATGCCGGCTTCAATATCGACTGGGGCAACGGAAGCGGCGGCACCCAGGACCCGCCGGGACACCGCCAAAGCATCATGTCCCTCAGCGGCAATTACACCAACGCCGGGCTCGCCGTGGTGCCCGAGGTCAACCCGGCCACGGAGGTGGGCCCCCAAGTGATTTCCGGCAACTTGTGCGAGGCCAACACCGGCTTCGCCGATCACCACAATCGTTTTATCGTCGGTACGGTCTGGGAGGACACGAACTCGAACAGCCAGTACGACCCCGGCGAAGGCTTATCCGGTGTCACGGTGATGCCCGACAAAGGAATCTACTATGCAGTCACCGCCATCAGCGGCGGGTATGCCATACCCATACTATCCAACGACACCTATACCGTGACCTTTTCGGGCGGCGATCTGACCGGCATTTTCACTCAATCCGCAACCGTCGGCTCCACCAGCGTTCTGTTGGATCTGGAGTATTATGCGGCCTCATCGGTCCCCCCGCCTGTCGGCGGCGGGGGCAGCAATGAAGACAGCAGCTCAGGAGGCAGCAGCAGCGCAAACGACAGTGGAGGCGGCGGCGGCTGTTTGATCGGCACCGTTTCAGAGGACATCGATGGGGCCTGTGTGGTTCGGACGGTATTAGGGTCAGCCATCGTTCTCCTGGTTTTCGCCCTGAACGGCGGCCGAGGGAGGTACTCCGCCGTCGAATACCGCCAAACTTCAAGCCAAGCAGACTCAAGCGGATAGGCCATCACAACCGCAAACGGCGGATGGACTTGAACCTCACTGACGCCGACCGGCTGGACACCGTTGCTCAGGGCACGGAAAGGGCCACCTTCAGAGTCTCCGGGTTGAAATCGCTGAGGCGCGCGATGTGGCGCTTCTCCTCGTCGATGATGGTTTGCAGGTGGCTGCGAGTTTCGCCGTCTTCGATAAAGGGTGCGACCATTTCATAAAAGAGCACCGTGTCCTTCTCGAACTCGATAAAAATCGAGACCAGTTGCTCCAGGCTTTCCACTTCGGCGAAATTGACCTCCTTGAGGGAAAAGCTTTGGCTGCCTACCAAGTCGTCGAACAACTCCCGGCTCATCTCCTCCCAAAATGGGTTTTTCCCTCCCTGGTCGAGAGAAACCCTGAGATTGGAAAACCATTGCGCGTGTCGGGCCTCTTCCTGTGCCATCCAATCGAGCGCGGCCTTCAGCCCCTCATCGCCGGATCGCAGGATCGCCTGCCGGTAGGTGGCCTCGCCGTTCTTCTCCAACCGAATCGCCAAGTCCAGAATTTCTCGGATCTCAAACACAACCGCCTCCCGCATGGGTTGAGATGGGCCGGGGGTTTGCTGCCGCAGGCCGTCTGAAAGCGCGCATTATACTCAATCCTGGGATAATTTCAAACGCTGGGAAGTAAAATGCAATAGGAGTCATTGACTTCCGTGACCATTGTCAGTATCAAACTATAGGAGGAACGGCCATGACCGCTTATGAAAAACTTGGCGTGTTCTATCTTGGCAAGGCGTTCGACCTGGGTTCGGGCAAACTCCAGGAGGATCCGATCCTCTATGACTCCAAGGATCTCACCACCCATGCCGTCATCATCGGAATGACCGGGAGCGGCAAGACCGGTCTTGCCATGGGGCTGCTGGAAGAGGCCCTGATCGACAATATCCCCGTCATCGCCATCGACCCCAAGGGCGATCTGCCTAACCTGCTGCTCACCTTTCCGAACCTATCCGCCGCTGAATTTCTTCCCTGGATCGACGAGCAGGAGGCTGTCGCCGCGGGCTTCAACCGCCAGCAATTTGCCGCCCAGCAGTCCCAACTCTGGCGCAAAGGTCTTGCCGATTGGGGGCAGGGGCCTGAACGCATCGCCCGGCTGCGCGCGGCGGCTGAATTCGCGGTCTACACCCCGGGCAGCCGCTCCGGCCGGCCGGTCAATTGCCTGGGAAATTTCGCGCCGCCCGACCCGGCTATCGCCGCGGACGCTGATCTGCTGCGTGAGCGCGTGCAGAGCACAGCGACCGCCGTGTTGGCGCTGGCGGGAATCGATGCCGATCCTCTCGCCAGTCGTGAGCACATTTTGATCGCCAACATCTTGAACACCGCCTGGTCTCAAAATAAGGGACTTGATCTTTCCAACTTGGTCCGCGCCATACAAGAGCCTGCGCTCACCCGGGTGGGGGTCATGGATCTCGAATCCTTTTATCCGGCCAAGGACCGCTTTCAACTGGCTATGCGCTTCAACAACCTGCTGGCGGCGCCGGGCTTCGAGGCTTGGCTGGAAGGGGAGCCCCTCGAAATCGGGTCACTCCTGTTCACCTCGGAAGGCAAGCCCCGCGCCTCCATCTTCACCATCAGCCACCTGGGCGACAGCGAGCGCATGTTCTTCGTGTCCAAGCTGCTGACCGAGATCCTGGCTTGGGTGCGGACCCAGCCCGGCACCGCCAGTCTGCGGGCCGTCCTCTATATGGACGAGATCTTCGGATATTTCCCACCGGTCAGCAACCCGCCCTCGAAGCAGCCCCTCCTGACCCTGCTCAAACAGGCCCGGGCCTTCGGACTGGGGGTGGTGCTCTCCACTCAGAACCCGGTGGACCTTGACTACAAGGGGCTTGCCAACACCGGCACCTGGTTCATCGGGCGCTTGCAGACCGAAGGGGACAAGCAGCGCGTCATGGCCGGGCTGGAGGGGGCCGCGGCCGGCAAGCACTTCGACCGCGGGCGGATGGAGCGGATCCTGGCCGGGCTGGGCAAGCGGGTCTTTCTGCTCAACAACGTCCACGAAAACGAACCGGCCATCTTTCAGACGCGCTGGACGCTGTCCTATCTACGCGGACCCATGACGCGCGAGAACATCAAGCTCCTGACGGCCGCTAACGCGGCCGTCAAACCGGCGGCCACGGCGGCCGAAACAGCCTCGCAACCGCAAGTGCCGGCAGCACTCTCTGCGAGCGCCGTCCATGAATCAGACCCGCCGCTGCTGCCGCCGGGGATCACCGCCTATTACCTTCCGGCCGCCGAGGGCGCGTCGGGAATTGAATATTTCCCCGCAGTGGCTGCCAGCCTGGACATTCATTACACCAGCGCCAAACACCGCATCGACCTGTCCCGCCGTCTGGCGTATGCGGCGCCACTGTCCGAGGGGCCGGTTCCCCTGAACTGGGATCAGGCCGTGCCTGTCGCTCTGGACCCTTCCGAGCTGAAGTCCAAGCCGGCTGCCCCATGTAGCTTTGGCGAGCTTCCCGCGGAGGCGAAAAAACCCAAGGCCTACGACGCCTGGCGGAAAGACCTCACTCGCTGGGTGCGTCAGAATTGCTCCCTCCGGCTGCTTCGCTCCGAACGTTTTGGAATCGCCTCATACCCGGAAGAACCCCAAGCCGAATTCCTGCCGCGGCTGGCTCAAGCCGCCCGGGAGCAGCGCGACCTGGAAGTCGAAAAACTGCGCCGCCGCTATGCCGACAAGTTCGCCGGCTTCAAAGACCGATTGATGCGCGCGGAGCAGGCCGTCATGCGTGAGCAGGAGCAACTCTCCGCCAAGAAGGTCGAAACCGCCATCTCCTTCGGAACCGCCATTCTCGGGGCGTTTCTGGGCCGCAAGGCCGTCAGCGCCGCATCGGCCGGACGCATGGGCACGGCGGCGAAATCCGCCGGCCGCCTGCGCAAGGAGAGCATGGACGCCGCCCGCGCTCAGGAGAGTGCCGAGGCGGTCAAAGCCCAGATAGCGGAGCTGGATCGGGCCTTGCAGTCGGATATCACCAAACTCGAGGCCGCCTTCGACCCGTCCGTTGAAAAGCTGCAGGAGATCTCCGTGGCGCCGACGCCGGCAGGCATCACCCCGGAATTCTTCGGCCTGGTCTGGCTGCCCTATCATCGCGACGCGCACGGCAAGGCCATCCCCGCTTGGAAAGCGGCTTCGTAATAAACTCATCTTCGGCAAAAAAAAAAGCCCTTTCCTGGTTTTGACACCAGGAAAGGGCTTAGGTGATCGGGCAAGAGTCTCCGAGGCTCAACTCGCGGCCAGCCTCTGGCCTGGTCATTTTTCCTGATCAGATCAGACCCCGACCCTCCCCGATCATTCCTTCATCAATTTTTCATGATAAAAATCTTTGCCGCGCTGTCACGCGGCAAAGATTTTTAGGCGCGGCCGATCACTAGCTTGAGCGGGTCCACTTCTTCCCGCAGGATTCTCAGCTCCTTCTCCATGGGCGGCGCCGTCCGTTCGACCTTTTTAGGAACAATCAGTTCGAAGCCTGTTTCCGCCTGAACCTTGTCGATCTCGATTCCCGGGTGCAGGGACTCGACCATCATCGCTCTGGTCTTTTCGTCGAACCCCATGACCGCCAGATCCGTGACGATCTTGTAGGGGCCGCCCTCCGGCAGCCCGGCGGCCTCGCGTGCGCCGGCGCCCGTGAGGAACCCCGGCGAGGTGACGAATTCGCACCTCTCCACAAACCGCGACTTGCTGTGGACGGTCATGATCATCGTGCGCCAGCAAAAAGACGCAAAGTCGTTGGCGCCGCCGCTGCCCGGAAAGCGGACCTTGGGCTTGTAGTAATCCCCCACGACCGTGGAGTTGATGTTGCCGAACTTGTCGATCTGGGCGCCTCCCAGAAAGGCGTAGTCCACCTGTCCCCGGCAGCAGGTCGTCATCATCTCGGTCATGCCGGCGGCCATGACGGCGCGGAAAAAAGTGCGCGAGTCGCCCACCGAGATCGGCATCTGAGGCAACATGGGCGAAATCCCCCCGGCCTCGAAGAGAATGATCAAATTGGGCGACTGGGTTTTTTGGGCCAACATGGCAGCGGCGCAGGGTGCGCCGGTGCCGACCGCCACGGTCTTGCCGTCCTCGAGATAGCGCGAGGCTACGCAGATCATCATTTCCATCGTGTTGTATTCCGGTGCCATACGATCCAGCTCCTTCCTCAAGCGGGTTCCCCCGCGGGCATGGGTCATCACTTGTCGACCAGAGATTCCTGCTTCTGCAGTTCTTTGAGCTTCTTCAAGCCGCCGCAGCGCTCGAGGTATTCCTCGAAACACGACACCCCGTAGATGTAATGGTCGAGAAATTTCTCGAATTCCTTGGGATCCTTCTCGGCCTTCATCCACGCAGCCAGGTGCTCCTCATCCGAGAAGTAAAGGTAGGGCATGTTGCCGGGGTAGCTGCCGTAAGGCACCTCGACCACGGCGTCCACCAGGTAGAAAGGAATCGAGGTGGCAGTCGGGTTGCTGCGGATCGTGAAGTTGGTCACCAGGCGCTCGGCGGTGATGATCAGGTGCTTGGCGGCCCGGGCCAGCTCCATGTCCGCGATGGAGATCCCCTTGAAAACGGAGTTGCCGTACATGTCGGCCTCGTGGACATGGATGACGGCCACGTCCGGCCAGAGGGCCGGCACCGCCGCGAACTTCTTGCCGGTGAAGGGGCATTCGATGACCTTGGCGCCGGACATCTTGAAGGTGTCGGTTCCCAGCATGCAGCGCACGATGCCGAAGGAAACGCCCTCGGCCGCGGCCCTCAGCCGGGCGGCCAGCGAGTAGTTGGTCCACTCGGTGACCTGGACCTTGCCGGATTCCATGTAGCGGCGGGCGTTGGGCGACAGACCGCGGGCCTCCAGCCCGACGATGTAGGCGGCGTCCAGGCGGTTGAAGCACTTCCCCGCGCAGAGCAGCTCGAAGTCGTGGGTCGAGGTGTGGCCGAGGAAGCCCAGGTTCTTGCGCCGCGCCCTGAGAATCTCGTGGATGACGGCCGTCGGAATACGGTTGGCGCCGAAGCCGCCGATCCCCAAGTAGCAGCCGTCCGGAATGAACTTCTCCACCACTTCCTTTTCGGTCATGCGCTTGTCGGTCATGGCCCGCGGCTTCTTGCGGAAAAACTCGCGCGCCTTGTCCGGGTCGGGATCCATGAAGACCGGGTTGACCCCTTGATCCAGCACTTTCATAGCGTTCTCCTCCAGCGTCGATAAGGGTTACAGGTAAACTGAAAGGCAGCACTCCCCCGCAACTTGGGTTCAGCAACATATATGCCACTCCCAGCGCATTAAAGAATCCAAAAGCGGTTGTCCCGATGAATGGCTTAGGTATCTGAATTTAATCTAATTTATCATCATATCGCCGATGCCGACTTGGGATGGCGTGAACCGGGCTGGCGTTAAGCGTATCAATTTTTCTACAATGCCGCGACGCGGAGTACATGGTTGTTTCCGGCAAAGCGAAAAATGAGATTTGACCATTAAAGGTCAGGGCAATCGGGCGTCCTTGACCGATTCCATTACGAAAACGATGTGCTGGCGCATGGCATCGAACGCCGCCTGCGTGTCGCGGTTCTTTATCGCGGCGAAGATGCCTTCGTGCTGCGCGCGCAGCAGGTCCTTGTTGTTGACGTTGCGGTAAAGGTAGGTCAGGTTGTCGCGGATTCCCAAAAGAAGCAGGTCATAGAAATGCTTCATGAGGTTTATCTGGACCGGGTTCTTGCTCGCATAGGCAATGCGCATGTGAAAGGATACGTCCTCCTGATAGGCGGTCTCGCCTGCGTCGGTCAAATTCCGGATGGCGGATAGGCTTTCTTCCAGCAGGGCGATATCGTCTTCCGTCGCCCGCCTTGCAGCCAGCACGGCGGAATTACATTCCAGCCCCAAGCGAACCTCCAGCAAGTGCTGCGAGGAATCACTGCCGTCTCCAATGACCGCTTTCAGTGGATTCCGGTCCTGATCTTCGGAATAGATCCTGACGAAAGTCCCCTGCCCCTGGTGCTGTTCGAGCAGCCCCATATTGACGAGTTTCCCCACGGCCTCGCGGATGGTGGGGCGGCTGACCCCCATGGTTTCGGCAAGCTCGCGCTCAGGCGGAATCTTTTCGCCGGGCTTGATCTGCCCGACATAAATCAAATCTCGAATTTGCTCAAAAACAAGGGCTGCTGCCTTTTTCTGATTAACGGATCGGTAAAGATTTGCTTTCATCCGGGGCCCTCGGTCGGGGATTGTTGTCGATCGGGATGGATAAATTCGAAAAAAATAAATGGTATTGGTAATACCATTATGAATCCATAAGATCAAGGATATTCTCAACATCAAGAACACCATAGAACGATTGCCATTATGGTATTTGCAATCATCCATCCCATCGATTGGAGTGGCGCTAATAAAAAACAGTTTGACAACTTGCTTATTGGTAAATTATTAATACCAATAATGCCAATAATATTTGAATAAATATTCAGAGATTATTTTAACAATTTGGAATAATTAAATAAAAATATAATAAATTAAAAAATTTAATTGGTAATACCAATATAATTATTTATGTGCAAACAATTCGCAGGCAGAAATATATCAAAACTACTACATGTATCATTTTTTATTCATTTTAACTGTTAAAAATTCTTTTAGTATGACCTGCGCAGAAGACACAAAATTAAAGTTAACATACTGAAAATATAAATTTAATGTAACAATTAACCATGTACGAAAATTTTTGCCCCATTGTGGCCCGGGATTTGCTCTTGTTTCGTAACTGAACTGAACACGGGTCACACCTGATTGCGCGGCTGGCACGGCCGTCTCCCGAGGGGAAGGAGGAAATCCGTTCATGGACATCAGAGAGCCGGAAATCAAACGCGACCAGATCCTAGTTCTGGCGGACAAGCATTTCAAAGCCGAGAATGTTTGCATCGTCACCGGCGCCGGCACGGGAATCGGGCGGGCCACCGCGATTGCGGCTGCCGCGAACAAGCTCATGACGGTCGGGCTCGATATCAACGAAAAGGAAGGCAAAAAAACCCAGAAGATGGCCCGCGACATGGGCGGCCAGATGATCTTCATCAAGGCCGACCTCTGTAACGACGAAGAAATCACCCAGGCCGTCGCCGACGCAGCCAAATTGGGAGCGATCAAGTTCGTGGCCAACATCGCCGGCCTGCAGCACATCGACTCCATCGACAACTTTCCCATGGAAAAATACGACTTGATGCAGCGGCTCATGCTGCGGGCGCCTTTCCTCATTTCGAAGCTAGCGATCCCCCACATGCGCCGGAGCAAGGACGGCGTGGGCGTGATCGGCCACATGGCCTCGATCCACGCCCACATCAGCACCAAGAACAAGCCGGTCTACAACATCACCAAATTCGGC
>CAZNAX010000023.1:0-26821 GCA_964570965.1 uncultured Desulfatibacillum sp. | reverse complement strand
TGTGCTCGATCTCCAGCAGGTCGATGATCTCCTCTTCGATGAATTGGCGGTTTTCGATCTCCTCCCGCGCGGTCTTGCCGGCGTAAATCGAGCCGCTCAGGATCCCGGATTTCATGTGGATGTGGCGGCCCAACCGGATGTTGTCCAGCACCGTCATGCCGCCGAAGACCTCCACTTTCTGAAAGGTTCTGGACATGCCCCGCGCCGCCCGCTCGTAAGGCTTGACCTCGTTGATGCGCTCGCCTTTGAAGCGAATTTCGCCTTTCTGGGGCCGGTAGAGGCCGCTGATGCAGTTCATCATCACCGTCTTGCCGGCGCCGTTGGGTCCAATGACGGAGTGAATCTCGCCCTTGCGAACCTGGAGACTCGCTCCGGCCAGCGCCGCCACTTTGCCGAAGTACATGGCAACGTCCTTCAATTCGAGAATGACGTCGCTTTTTTGGACTGCAGCTGTTCCCCCCACAGACTTCTTCTCCCTTCCCGAAGTGGATAGGTCGGAAACCCCGCTCTGGAAATCGGCTGTTAAGAAAGAACGGGGTAAGCATTAAAAAAATATGAATTCAATTCATTTCGTATAGTAATTTCTATAAGATGCTTTTTGTTTAGTCAACATGTTTGTATAATAGATAAAATAGCGGTAAAACAGCGGTAAATACCCCCTATTTTTCGACACTGAGAAGGTGCGAGCGCAGGTTTTTCTTGGTTTTGCGCAAACCCAGTTTGGAGCGGATGTTGTGCCGATGAAAAAGAATGGTGTTTTTCGAGAGAAGGAGCAACTCGGCGATTTCTTTGTTGGTTTTGCCCTCCTTGACCAGGTTCGCCACTCGGATCTCCGTGGGAGTCAGATTGCAGAGCCGGGCAGACAGCTGGATGGTGAAAGGCGAAATGATATTGTTCAGGTTGCTTTCCAGGATATCCACCAGGGTCTTTTGCACCGTGGCCAGTCGGCCTTTCTTCAGGCGGTCCAAATAAGGATCGATGAGTTCGCGGACATTCGATGTAACGATGTCGCCCAGCTCCTTCTTGTCGTCTTCGCGCTGCTTGAGCAAGACCCGCAAAGCGGTGTTGACTTCCTCCAGGTGCAGGGATTGGGCTTTCAGCTCCTTTTCCCGCTTGCGCAGCTCGGCTTCGGCCCGCTTGCGGTCTTCCACCTCCTGGGCCAGCTGGGCGTTGGCCTTGGCAAGCTCCGCCGTGCGTTCGGCCACCAACTCCCCCAGCTGGTCATGATACATCATGAGTTCGCGCTCGGCGTTTTTCTGGGCACTGATGTCGCGCAAGGTAACGATGTTGCCGGCGGGATTGCCTTCCTCGTCGTAATACAGGGTCGAGCTCAGCTGCACATCCAGCAAGCGTCCGTCTCGGGTCAGCCGCTTGGTTTCGAACAGCTGGATCTTCCGGCCGCTCAGCATGCTTTCAATCGCCTGGCGGGTTTCCGGCCAGCTTTCCTCAGGCACGAAGTCGATGTTCTTGCCGATCAATTCCTCGCGGTGCAGGCCGAAGACCTGCTCGAAGGCGGGGTTCACATAGGCCGCCTCGCCCTGAAGGTTGTAGACCACGATCGGGTCGGGGGACGATTCGAGCAGCAGCCGGTAGCGCTCCTCGCTTTTGCGCAGGATCTCCTCCGCGCGGCGGCGCTCCGCGAGCTCCCAGCGGGCGTCGGCATAAAGCTTGGCCTTGTCGAGGGCGATGGTGGCAAGCCCCGCAAATCGTTCGAGGGCCGCCACATCCTCATCGCGGAAGCCTTTGCCGGCCTCGACGTGAGCCAGGCCGATGACCCCCTCGACGCGCCCCCGGTACTTCAAGGGGATCCCCACGATGGAACGCAGCGAGTCGAAGGTCTTTCCGGCCAGCCGGCCGTTCCAGGCACGGTAATCGTCGATCCGCAGAAAGGTTTCACTTTGCCAGACCTTGCCCCCCAAACCCTCGCCGGCACATACACGCAGTCCGATCTGGTTTTTGAAGAACCCCATCCCCACGCGCATCTGCATGGCGCTGGCATCAGGCTCCAGCAAGTAAATGTACCCGTGGGCGGTGTCGGTCAGGAGAGCGGCCCTCTGAAGGATGGCTTCCAGCAGTTCTTCCTTATCGAGGCGGTCGATGAGGCCGAGGGCGGTTTCGTGCAGAGCGGCGAGATGCTCGTTCTGGCGGCGCAGGACGGAGATCTCCCCCCGCAAGCGGGCGAGGTCTCCTTCCGCTTCCTGCATCGTACGCTGCTGGGTGATTTCGTCCGCTGGCGTGACCGGCACAGTTGCATCTCCGACGGTTCGTTCGGCTTCCAGCCGAACGGCTTAGACGCGTCAGGACCCCCCGTCGAAGCCGATGGTCACTTTTCCCTTTGCGAGAATGACCGGCACGCGGCGTTGGTCGTTCGAGTGTTTCAGCATGTCGGCCATCCCGGCCTTGTCCCGCAGGACGTCCACGAATTGCACCGAATGGCCTTTCCGCGCATAGGCTTCACGAGCCGCCCGGGTATAAGGTCAGGTATCCTTGCCGAAGATCAGAACGGTTTCGGTCATTTTTCCCTCCCTAATCTCTATGGTATGGAGAACTACCAACCGTTTGCAACCTTGTCAATGAACACCGCTTGGGCTATATTGGAAATTGTTGCGTGTTTCGGATTTCGAATTTGACTCGGGCTCATCCTGTTTCGATTTTCCGTATCGTCTTCTAAAGGAACGGTGGGGGGCATCACTCTCCGTGGTCCTCGCGCGAGACGTCACGCTCGTCAATGAATTGGGGCTGCATGCGCGCTCGGCGGCCCAAATTGCGCGTATCGCCAAAGCCGCCCGCGGAGGCGTATGGGTCCTGCGCGCGGGGGAGAAGGCGGACGCTGCCTCCGTTATGGATATCTTGACGCTGGCCTGCGGGAAAGGCGCCACCTTAACATTGGCCGTCGACGATCCGCAGGATGCTCCCATCTTGGATGCGCTGGCAGGACTGGTTGAAAGCGGCTTTAAGGAATAGTGGCGGATGTTGAAGACAGCCAAGAAGGAAATCGTTCTGAAGGGCATCAACGCCTCCGCGGGCATCTGCGTCGGCAAGGCCTATCTGGTGGACCGCAGCGGGGTCGACGTCATTGCCCGCTACCCGATCGCTGAAAAAGGCGTTAAGAATGAAGTCAAGCGATTCAAGTCGGCCGTCCAGAATGCCAAATCCGCCCTGCGCACCATCCTCGAAAACAGCCCCCGTGAAGTTCAGAAGGCGGCCATCCTGGAAACCCAAATAGCCCTGTTGAACGACAAGATGCTGTACGGCCGCACGATCGAAAGCATCGAAAAGGATCACGTCAATGCCGAGTGGGCCCTGAAATCGGTGGTCAGCCGGATCAAGACCGCCTTCCTGGAAATGCCGGACGCGTACATGCGCGAACGCGTGGCGGACATCACGCACGTTTCGGACCTGGTGTTGCGTCATCTGACCGGAGCGGAGGCGCAAGACATCGCCCAAATCGATAAGCGCGTCATTCTGGTGGCCCACGACCTCTCACCGGCCGACACCAGCCAGATCAACCTGGAGCGCGTCAAGGGGTTCATCACCAACTTGGGCGGCAAGACCTCCCATACCGGCATCATCGCACAGACCCTGGAAATCCCCGCGGTGGTCGGGCTGGAAATCGCCACCCAAACCATCCGGAACGACGACGTGATCATCGTCGATGGAACCGAAGGCACCGTCGTCGTGCACCCGACCGAAAAATCGCTTCTGGAGTACGAGGAGCGCCAGACGAATTACGAGCACTACAAGGCGGTAATCACTCGCGAAAGCCACCTCAAAACCCAAACCACCGACCGCCGGCATTTCGATATACTGGCCAACATCGAGTTTCCGGAAGAGGTGGTATCAGCCATCAATTACGGTGCCGCCGGCATCGGTTTGTACCGTACGGAGTTTCAGTACCTCGGTCGGGCCGAGTTTCCGTCCGAAAATGAACTGTTCGAAAACTACCGCGACGTGGTCGAGGTCATGGCACCCAAACCGGTGATCTTCCGCACCCTGGACATCAACGGCGACAAGGCCGTTCATTCCGACCCCAGCCATGACGAGCAGAACCCGGCCCTGGGACTGCGAGCCATCCGCTATTGCCTGAAACGACCGGAGGTCTTCAAGACTCAGCTGCGGGCCATCCTAAGAGCGGCCGCCTTCGGCAACGTGCGCCTGATGTTCCCGCTGATCTCCGCCTACTTCGAAATCCAGCTCGCCAAACGCTTTCTGGACGATGCCGCCGCGTCCCTCGCCAAAGACCGCCTGCCGTACAATCGCAACATCCCCGTGGGCATCATGATCGAGGTACCGGCCGCTGTGGTCATGGCCGATCTGCTGGCGAAGGAGGTCGACTTCTTCAGCATCGGGACCAATGATCTGATTCAGTACGGACTGGCCATCGACCGCGGAAACAAGCAGGTGGCCCATATGTATCAACCCCTCGACCCGGCCGTGATCCGCATGATCAAGCACACGGCGGACGTCGCCAGGGCCAACCGCATCCCGGTGCACATGTGCGGCGAGATGGCCGGCCGACCCCTGCATGCCCCGCTGCTGCTCGGCCTCGGCCTGGACGAGCTGAGCATGAACCCGCAGGCCATCCCGCTGGTCAAACGCATGATCCGGTCCATCAGCCTGGCCGAGTCCAAAAAGATTGTCAAAAAGGTTTTGGTCCAGCGAACGGCCCGCGAGGTCTTTGAAGTCCTGCGCGACACCTTCGGGGAGTTGGTGGCCAATCACCGCCGCGATATGCAAACCTGATGGAAAAAGGTCCCATCAAACTCGTGGCCGAAAACCGCAAGGCCCGGCACGACTACATCATCGTCGATCAGTACGAGGCCGGCCTGGTGCTGACCGGTACCGAAGTCCAGTCCTTGCGCCTGGGCAAGGCCAATCTGAAAGACTCCTATGCCAAGGTCAAAAACGGGGAGGTCTGGCTCTACCAGCTGCACATCAGCCCCTACCCGTTCGCTTATTACAACAACCACGACCCTCTCCGGGTGCGCAAGCTGCTGCTGCACAAACGCGAAATTCTGCGCCTTTATGCCAAGGCCAACGAACAGGGCCACACCCTGGTGCCCCTGAAACTATACTTCAAAGGTGGCAAGGCCAAGATTACGCTCGCCTTGGCGAAGGGCAAACGCGAGTTCGACAAGCGCGAAGCCCTGCGCGAACGGGATCGTAACCGCGAGGTCGAGCGGGCGCGCCGGCAGCGGTAATTCCCTACCTTCTCTGGCCGCATTGCCGATCCGCATCGAAACGAATCCGCAGGCGACCCCCGCGGCAGGTACGACGTCCGATCCTATCAATACAAGGTGGTACTTTTTAGACCCCTTGACAGACTGAAGGCCGTTTAGTAAATTCCAGCCGTTCCGGTGCGATGGGACCGCAGTTCGCCCTCCGAGTGTCGGAGGACCTGAGCCTTTCACCCAATCCAATTCATCACCAAAGGAGGCCGTCATGAACCGTCGTTTTGCTTTTTTGATTGCAATGTTTCTGGTAGTTGGGTTCGCGTTGATGAGCACCGCCCAGGCCGCTCCCCCGAAGGATCCGCTGGGGGTGGTCACGGTTAAAAAGGGACAGCCCATTCACATCGCCTACTGGATGGTCGTGGCCGGCCCGGATGCGTCCCTGGGTGAGGACACCAAGCGCGGTGTTGAGATCGCCATTCAGGACAAGGGCGGCAAGCTGCTGGGCTTTCCGATCAAGTTGACGGGTCAGGACGAGGGCTGCGGACCCGAAGGCGGCCAGGCATCCACCACCAAGATCGCCTCCGACCCGACGGTCGTGGCCGCCGTCGGCTCGAACTGCTCCAGCGCCGCCAAGCCCGGGGTGCCGATCCTCTGGAAGGCCGGCATCAGCACGGTGTCGCCTTCGAACACCGCCCCCTACCTGACCGACCCCAAGCGCGGAGCTGAATACGACGGCTACCTGCGCACCGCCCACAACGACAAAGTGCAGGGAGCCGTTGCCGCCCAGTTCGCTATTAAAAAAATGGGCGTCAAGAAGGCTGCCACGATCCACGACGGCAGCGTTTATGCTGAACAGCTCCAGGCGGTGTTCGCGGAAGAGTTCAAGAAACTCGGCGGCACCATCACCTCCCAGGAGGCGGTGGCCCCGACCGACACCGACATGCGGCCGGTGCTGACCAAGATCGCCACGGCCCAACCCGAATTCATCTACTACCCGATCTTCATCGCCTCCGCCGGGCACATCACCCGGCAGGTGAAAGAAGTCGCCGGCCTGGAAAAAGTATACCTGATGAGCGCGGACGGGTCTTTTTCTCCTGACTTCTACAAGGCCGCCGGTGACACCGCAGTCGGCATGTTCCACTCCAGCCCTGATTTTTCGGCTTTCGCCGCCGGGTACAAGGGGTTCCTGGAAAAGCACGTGAAAAAATTTGGTGAGAAGCCCATTGCTCCCTTCCATGCCCACGGTTACGATGCCGCCATGATGATTTTCGCCGCCATCGAAAAAGTGGCCGTGAAGGACGGCGACAGCCTGCACATCGGCCGCAAGGCTCTGCGGGACGCTCTTTATGCGACCAAGGGCCTGCAGGGACTCACCGGCAATCTCAGCTGCGACAAATACGGAGACTGCGCCGATCCTCGGATCGCCGTCTATCAGCAGACCGCGGAAAACATCAAGAAGCTGACGAACCCGGAGACCCCGTTCTGGAAGCCCTACTGATTCGGTAAGGACTTCCGCTCCGGCCCTCGTGCCGCCGCGCTTCAGTGCGGCGGCCTATAAAATCTACCCTATCGTTAGAGCCGGGCACCGCCCAGGCGCCCGGCTCTTCTTGTAACCCGGCGGCCCGAAAACGGCACAGCCCCTGGTTTGGATTTGCATGTTTTTTACTATTCCACACGCGGAACGACCAACTCAAAACCCGAGAGAATCGCATGCTTAAGAACCTCCGCGAGAGAATGAGCCCCACCGACATCGTGATGTGGTCGATCGGCGGCCTCCTGATGTTGCTGATCGTGTGGGGATCAGCCTCCACGATCATCAAGGGAACATACAGCGCCCGCCACTGGGTCGACTTCGTCATCTTCGGTCTGGCCCAGGGCAGCATCTACGCCCTCATCGCCATGGGCTACACCATGGTATACGGCGTGCTGCGCATGATCAACTTCGCTCACAGCGAGGTCTTCATGAGCGGCCCCTACACTGCCTATTTTTTCGCCGCCTACTTCTACCGCAGCGGCCTGCTCGATTCCCACCCGGTGATCAGCCTGGTGCTCGTGTTCATCGTGTCGATGGCCACCTCCACTCTGATCGCGGTGCTTCTGGAGCGCATTGCCTACCGCCCGCTGCGCGGCGCGCCGCGCCTGGTACCGCTGATCACGGCCATCGGGGCGTCCTTTTTCCTGCAATACGTGTTCCGCGGGCTCTACGGGTCGGGGTTTCAGGCCTATCCGGTGGTCACCGCCCTCGAAGGCCATTTCGCCCTCGGGCCGATCCGCGTGCTCAAGTTCCAGGCGCTGGTCATCGTGGCGGCCGGGCTGCTGATGGTCGCGCTCTACCAGTTCACGCAGCGCACCCGCCTCGGCAAGGCCCTACGTTCGGTTTCCGAGGACAAGGAAGCCTCCGCCCTGATGGGCATCGATGTCGACCGGATGATCTCCATGACCTTTATGATCGGCGGCGCCGCCGCCGGGGCAGCCGGCGTTCTATATGCCATCATGTTCAAGCAGGTTCATTTTTTCATGGGATTCATTCCGGGAATCAAGGCCTTCACCGCCGCGGTCCTGGGAGGGATCGGCAACATCCCGGGGGCGATGCTCGGGGGGATTTTTCTCGGACTGGTGGAATCGGTCGGCCCCAGCCTTTTCCTGGACGGGCTGGGGATCGTCGCTCCCTACCAGCTCAAGGATGCCATCGCCTTCACGATGCTGGTCCTTGTGCTGATTTTCCGCCCCAGCGGCATCCTGGGGGAGAGACTGGCGGTAACGAAAGCGTGATCCGCTTAGGACAGGAGTAAGATGACTGCAACTCCAACTCAACGGCTCCCCGGTTTCCGAATGGGTGTGATCGGCGGGGTCTGCCTGGTGCTGCTGTCGCTGATCGGCATGGTGTACGCGTTCAACCAGCGCGAGATCGTCAGCGGCGTCATTTCCATGGGCCAGACGCTGCTGGTCTTTACCTCGGCCTTCATTGCCTACATGGCCGTCAAACGGACCCCGTCGCGGTCCGCGGGGCCGGTGTTGGCTGCCGGAGTGACCGCTGGCCTCGTCATGGCCGCCCTACTGGTACTGCTCATCCTGCTGGGGAAAACGGTCAACCTGCGCCAGGTGTTCATCAATGCCTCCCCGGCCTTGTTCAACCTACTTTTGTTTCATCAGGAACTCGGGACCGGGCTTGGGCTGCTGCTCCTGGCGGGCGCCTTGATCGGTGCCTTAACGGGGCTGCTCTATCTCATGCCGAGCCTGTGGCGGCGCGCCCTGGTCACGGGGTTCTGCAGCCTGGCCGTCGTCGGCATGCTCCAGGACCTGATCGCCCCCATCATCGGCGCATGGGGGCCATTTGCTGTTCTGAGCGACTGGCTCTTCTCCGGGAACGGGCTCTCGCTGGGCGGCGGGATGGGGTTGTTTATCGCAGCCGCCGGTGCCACCGCCATCTGGTCGACTAATCGCCAGGCAGTCGGCCACCGCATTCAGCGCATGCAACCCGGGCCCAAGCGCAACCTAAAACTGACCGCGATCCTGGTCGCCGCGGTGCTGCTCTTGATCCTGCCGCATGCCCTCGGGCTTTTTTTGAGCGAAGTGCTGACCATCGTCGGTCTTTACGTTCTGCTCGGACTGGGCCTGAACATCGTCGTGGGCTTCGCCGGGCTGCTCGATCTCGGCTACGTGGCGTTTTTTGCCATCGGCTCCTACACGGTCGCGATCCTCACGTCCCCGGAGCTCGGTTTTTTCAGCCTGACGTTCTGGCAGGCCCTGCCTTTTGCGATTATCTTCGGCATCATCGCCGGCGTGATGCTGGGCATACCGGTCTTGAAAATGCGCGGCGACTACCTGGCCATCGCCACCCTCGGGTTCGGCGAAATCATCCGTATCCTGGTGCTCTCCGATGCGCTTCGGCCCTGGCTGGGCGGCGCCCAGGGCATCGGCAAGATCACCAAGGCCCAGATCGGCGAATTTGAATTCGCCTCCCCCCAAGAGGTTTATTACCTGCTGCTGGCCGGATGCATCCTGGTCGGTTTCATTTCCTGGCGACTGCGCGACTCGCGCCTGGGGCGGGCGTGGATGGCGATGCGCGAGGACGAGGACGTGGCCCAGGCCATGGGCATCAACTTGGTGGCCACCAAGCTGATGGCCTTCGCCACCGGTGCCGGTTTTTCGGCGCTCAGCGGGGCCATCTTCGCTTCGAAAATCGGATCGGTTTACCCCCACAGCTTCAACGTAATGATTTCCATCAACATCCTGTGCGTCATCATCGTCGGGGGCATGGGCAGCATGCCCGGCGTGGTGGTCGGGGCCTTTGCCCTGGTCGGCCTTCCGGAACTCCTGAGAGAGTTTGCCGAGTACCGGCTGCTCGTCTACGGAGCGGCCTTGGTCGCCATGATGCTGCTGAAGCCGGAGGGCCTGTGGCCAGAGGCCACTCATGTACGCGAGCTCCACGACTCGGCGGAAACTCAGGGACCTCCCGCAGCGGGTGCCCCAGCCGTCCCCCCCGGATAGAAGGAACATGCCATGGCGGTAATCACCATCAAAAATATCACCAAGCAGTTTGGCGGCCTGATCGCCATCGAAAACCTGGACCTCACGGTCAAGGAAAGGAGCATCCACAGCGTCATCGGCCCGAACGGCGCCGGCAAGACGACCTTGTTCAACTGTATCACTGGGTTTTACCGGCCCGAGGTCGGGCAGATTTTCCTGGAGGAATATCCCCTGGTGGGGTTGAACCCGGACCAGGTCGTCCGCCATGGTATCGCCCGCACCTATCAGAATATCCGGCTGTTCCCTCATTTGACCGCTTTGGAGAACATCCTGGTCGGTCAGCACAGCCACTTGCATGCCAATTTTCTCGGGATCGTCTTCGGGTCGCGCGCCACCCGCCGGGAGGAGAAACGAGCGAACGAAGAAGCGTTGAATTTGTTGCGGTTCGTCAACCTGACGGGCAAGGGCGACTTTCTGGCGAAAAACCTGCCCTACGGCGATCAGCGCCGGCTTGAAATTGCGCGCGCCCTCGCGTCCCGGCCCAAGCTGCTGCTGCTGGATGAGCCCGCTGCCGGCATGAACCCGAAGGAATCCCAGGACCTGATGGATTTCATTCGCCACCTGCGCGATGAACTCAAGATCACCATCCTGCTGATCGAGCACCAAATGCGGGTGGTGATGGGCATATCCGAACAGGTGACCGTGCTCGACTACGGCAAGAAAATCGCCGAGGGCCTGCCGGCCGAGGTTCAATGCAACCCCCAGGTGATCGAGGCGTACCTCGGCAAGGGGGGTGCGGCAAAACCCTGTGCCGCTTGAGGCGCTGCCCGCAGCGAGACACTCCGCGGTAAGGATTTGGCCGCACTGTATCGAAGAAAGGAATCACGCCATGCCCATGCTGGAAGTTGAGGGCATCAATACGTATTACGGCAACATTCACGCACTCAAGGATGTATCCCTGCACGTCGAGCAGGGAGAGGTGGTCACCATCATCGGGGCCAACGGCGCCGGTAAAAGCACCATGCTCAAGACCGCCAGCGGCCTGCTGAAACCCCGCACCGGCTCGATTCGCCTGGCCGGCGAGGATATCACCCGCTTGCGCGCCCATGAAATCGTGATGAAAGGCGTGATCCAAGTGCCGGAGGGCCGGCGCGTGTTCGGCCGGCTCACGGTGAAGGAAAACCTGGAAATGGGCGCCTTCACCAGCATGGACAAGAAAAAAAATGCGGACAACCTGGAGCGGGCGTTCGCCATGTTCCCCCGCCTCAAGGAACGCAGCAAACAGGTCTCCGGGACCTTGAGCGGAGGCGAGCAGCAGATGCTCGCCATGGGCCGGGCCCTGATGGCCAACCCCAGGGTGTTGCTTCTGGATGAACCGTCGATGGGGCTGGCGCCGGTCCTGGTCGATGGAATTTTCGAAACCATCCGCCGACTGCACGCCGCCGGCACCACCATCCTCCTGGTCGAACAGAACGCCCGCATGGCCCTGCAGGTGGCCAACCGTGGCTACGTGCTGCAAAGCGGCGCCATCATTTTCAGCGATTCGGCCGCCAGCCTGGCCGATAACGAAATGGTTCGCAAGGCCTACCTGGGCGAACACTAGAAAGATTTAAAATTCGAAGCACGAATATCGAAATCCGAAACAAGCACGAAGTTCTAATTTTCGAATGCGATAAACCCGTTTTGGATTTTGAGAATTCGATATTCGGATTTGTTTCGTGTTTCGATATTCGAATTTCGGATTTACCTGCCTCTCGCAGCTCTTTTTAGGCAATATAACTCGGTGCATCTCCAATGGATTTGGGACTCTTCCTTCGCGGCCTCATCATCGGCTTTTCCATCGCGGCGCCGGTCGGGCCCATCGGCATCCTCTGCATTCGGCGGACACTGGCGGAAGGCCGGGCCTCCGGATTCCTCTCCGGTCTGGGAGCCGCCACCGCCGACGCCCTCTACGGGTGCGTGGCCGGTTTCGGCCTGACGGTCATCTCCGGATTTCTAGTCGACCAACGCTTCTGGATTCAGTTGATCGGGGGGATTTTCCTGCTGGTCCTGGGAGTCAAAACCCTCCGGTCGGCTCCGGGCGAACAAGCCGCCGCTGCCTCCGGCACGGGGCTTGCCGCAAGCTATGCGTCTACGCTTCTGCTGACGCTGACCAACCCCATGACCATCCTTTCCTTCGCCGCGATCTTCGCCGCCCTCGGCGTTGCCGAAACCGGCGGAGACTTGTCGGCGGCGGCCCTGCTGGTCCTGGGCGTGTTCATCGGCTCGGCCGCCTGGTGGCTGCTCCTGAGCGGCGGGGTCGGCCTCCTGCGCGAAAAACTCTCCGCAGGGGTCCTGCGCTGGACGAACCGGCTATCGGGAGCGATATTGCTGGTGTTCGGCATCGTCGCCGTCTGGCAGTCAGCGGGATAGAGCGGAGCGCCCCATGCACGCTGCAATCGACGAGTCCATCGTGGAAGCGGCCGTCTCCCAGGCCAAGAACTGGCAGGACCGCGCCAACGCCCTGATAGAACCCGCCGAAAAGCGCCGCAACCGGCGCCTGGCACGGCTCGTCGCCAACTCCGGCGACAAAATCATCCTCACGGCCCTCATCGACCAGTGCTTCCGGTCCCGAGACCCACGCCGCGTGGCGGATCAGCTGAGCCACCTGCTGGCGGCCCACGGCATCCCGCGCTTCTTCGCGTTGCACGAAAGGCTTCTGATCCGGCTTTTCAAACATTTCGGCCGGTTGTTGCCGGGCCGCAGCGTGCCTCGCGTCGCCGCCAAAATGCGCGCCGACAGTCGGCATATCATCATCTCCGGAGAACATGAACCGCTCGGCACCTACCTGCAGCAGCTGCGGGCTGAGGGGCTGCGGGTCAACGTGAACCACCTGGGCGAGGAGGTCCTCGGCGAGCAGGAGGCCCTGGCCCGCATGCGCACCTACCTCGCCGATCTGCGGGACCCGCGCATCGAAGGCATCGCCGTCAAGATCTCCACCATCTGCGCCCAGATCCATCCCCTGCCCTTCGCGCAGACCGTCGAGCGCATATCCGAACGGCTCTCCATTCTCTACCGCGAAGCTGCGGCCCAGGCCTACACCCGGCCGGACGGCACGCGGGTGCCCAAATCCGTCACCCTGGACATGGAGGCCTACCGGGACCTGGCGCTGACGGCGTCCGCCTTTATGCACACCTTGGACCAGCCCGAATTCCGGGGGTTCTTCGCCGGCATGGCGCTGCAGGCCTATCTGCCGGACTCCTTCGGCATGCTGCAGGAGATCACCGCCTGGGCTCAGCGCCGCATGGACGCCGGCGGCAGCCCGATCAAAGTGCGTATCGTCAAGGGCGCCAATATGGAGATGGAACGGCTCGAGTCTATGCTCTGCGGCTGGCCGCTCGCTCCCTACGACGACAAGCTCGACGTGGATGCCAACTGGAAGCGGATGCTCTGCTTCGGTCTCGATCCGGACCGCATCCGCGCCGTGCGCATCGGCGTGGCCTCGCACAACCTCTTCGACATCGCGTTTGCCTGCCAACTGGCGCGGCGCAACCAGGTGACGGAATTCCTGACGTTCGAAATGATCGAGGGGATGGCCAATCACGTGCGCCGCGCCGTACGCGAAACCGGGCTTGACCTGCTCGCCTATGCGCCGGTCGCCGAAGACCGGCACTTCATCCATGCTGTCGCCTACCTCATCCGGCGCCTGGATGAAAACACCGCGCCCCGCAACTTCCTGGCCCACCTCAACCGGCTGCGGACCGGCAGCGCCGCCTGGCAGATGCTGGCTGATCACTTCCGGATGTCGGCCCGGCGCATCCCGACCCTTAGCGAACATCCCCACCGCGTCCAGAACCGGCTGACCGAAGATCTCCGCCGCCGGCGCGGGACCTATCACGAGGGCCAGTTCCGCAACGAACCGGACACGGACTGGTCGCTGGCCGCCAACCGCGCCTGGGCCGAGGCCATCCGCCGGCGCTGGATGAAAGCAACAGGCGACGCACCGATGAGCGTCCCCCTGGCGGTCGCAGGCAAGGAGGTCGCAGGGGGCCGGCCGGTGCGCAAGTCCCTCGATCCCAATCAACTCCCGAAGACGGTGGTCGTGGCGCGCTGTGCGCTGGCCAAACCCGAGGACGTTAAACGCGCCGTCGCCGCGGCCAAGGAAGACCCGGACGGATGGCGCAAGCTGACGGCCGGCCGGCGCCACCGCATCCTGTCGGCAGCCGCCAGCGAGATTCGCAGGGCCCGCGGGGACCTGATCGGCGCGGCGGCCGCCACGACCGGCAAGCTCTTCACCGAAGCCGATCCGGAGGTGTCCGAAGCGGTGGATTTCACCGAGTTTTATCCGCACGCCGCCCGGGCGTATTTTGAAATGCGCAACCTGCGCTGCCGGGGAAGAGGCGTCGGCGTGGTGGTCTCGCCTTGGAACTTCCCCATCGCCATCCCCTGCGGCGGTATCACGGCGGCCCTGGCCGCGGGCAATAACGTGATCTTCAAGCCGTCCTCCGATGCCATCTTGGTCGGCTGGTTGCTCTGCCGATGCTTTTGGAAGGCCGGGGTCTCCCAAAACACCCTGCAGTTCCTGCCCTGCGAGGGCGGCCAAAACGGCGCCCGGTTAATCGGGCACCCGGACGTTGACTTCATCATCCTGACCGGCGGGACCGACACCGGGCTGAGGATCCTGAAGGAACGGCCCGATGCCGTGCTGGCCGCCGAAACGGGCGGCAAAAACGCGACGATCGTCACCGCCTTATCCGACCGGGAGCTGGCCGCCGGGAACGTGGTCTATTCGGCTTTCGGCAACTCCGGGCAGAAATGTTCGGCCACCTCCCTGCTGATCCTGGAACGGGAGGTCTACGACGATGCAACGTTCAAACGGCAGCTGACGGATGCCGCCGAGGCCTTCAAGACCGGCTCGGCCTGGGATTTCACCAACCGGATGGGCCCGCTGGTGCGGCCGCCACGCAGCTCTCTCAAGGAGGCTTTGACGAGTCTTGAGGCCGACGAGTCCTGGGCGCTCGAGCCACGGATGCTCGCCGGCAACCCGCAGCTGTGGACACCCGGTATCAAATGGGGGGTTCAGCCGGGGGGCACCACCCACCGGACGGAGTTCTTCGGCCCCGTGTTAGGGGTCATGCGCGCCGAGAATCTGGATCAGGCGCTGGCGCTGGCCAACCAGACCGACTACGGTCTGACCGCCGGTCTGGAGAGTCTCGACCGCCGCGAGCAGGATCACTGGAAGGAGCGCATCGCCGCCGGCAACCTCTACGTCAACCGCGGCACCACCGGCGCCGTCGTCCTGCGCCAGCCCTTCGGCGGTATGGGCAAATCCGCTCTGGGCGCGGGCATCAAGGCCGGCGGACCGCATTACGTCACCCAGTTCTTCGAAGCCGAAGAGATCGCCCCGCCCTCCGCCGGGCCGATCACAGGCGCCCACCCCCTGCACGGTCTGGCCGAGCGCTGGCAACTCAAGTTGGATTGGAACGGCTGGGGAAACGCCGCCGAGGACGTCCGCCGCACGATCTTGGCCATCCGCAGCTACCTTTATTGGGTGGAGCGCGAGTTTTCGCGGGAGATGGACCATTTCCACCTGCGCGGACAGGACAACGTGCTGCGCCATCGTCCGGTCGGGACCGTGGTCGTACGACTGCACGCGGAGGACAACCTGTTCGAAGCCCTGGCCCGCATCGCCGCCGTCCGGGCCACCGGCAACCGCCTGTGGGTGAGCATCCCCCGGCACTTGGACACGCCGGCGGCCCGCTTCCTCGGCGGTTCCGAGGGCCGCCGCCTGACCGCCACGGCCCCGGTTTTCCAGGAAACCGACGAGGACCTCGCCGCCGCCATTCCGAAGATCGACCGCATCCGCTATGCCGCCCCGGACCGGGTGCCGCCGGAAATCTTCACCGCCGCCGCCCAGACCGGCTTCTACATCGCGCGCACGCCGGTTAGGATGGAAGGCCGGCTCGAGCTCCTGCACTACTACCACCAGCAGAGCGTCTGCACCAACTACCACCGCTACGGCAATATGGGATTTCGGGCAGGGGAATTTGACGAAAATTGACGGATGGTTCTTGGAGAATATGGATTGTCAACGACGCCGGGACTTGGGAGGATGACGAAGGCCGGACCCTCGTCATTTACGATTGCGAGAAACTTAAAAGGAGTAAGTGGATGGACTCGTACATATCTATCAAGAAATCGCAAGCTAACCATTACCTAGCGACTCCTTTGTACGTTCAAAATGGAGCTGGTGAATTTGTACTTTATAAACCAGAAAACAAAAAGCTTGATTCAAAGCTATTTTTAGATGAAGGATTCCCCCCGCTTTTCATCAGTGTTGACATGAAAGAATTTGCAAAAAACGAGCTTGAAGACAAGTTAAAAAGCAGGCTAAAGAACCAGATAAAAAGTGGCAACCTCAAAATTATAAAGACAGCAATTTGCGAAATAGTACAAGAAGCAATGCAAGACCCTTTAGAAGACAATCTCAATACACTGCCTGAAACCATAGAAATAATGTATTCAGAATATTCCAACACCAAAAATTTATTAAAAAACTATATAGATACAATTGCTGGCGGAATATCCTTGATTGAACATTCTGTAGACGTGATGGTCTTTTCGTTGAATTATTGCCTTTTCTGTAACTTTTCCGAAAATGATACCAAAAAAATTAGCATGAGCGCATTGCTACATGATGTGGGATTGACTCAGATACCCAAGAACATACTATCAGCTGAACAAAAGCTAAGCGAAAAAGAGTATATTGTTTATAAAACTCATCCTGCAATAGGGCATGATATCATTAAAACAATCGGTGGCATTGATTATTCTATTACCACTGGAGTGCTTGAACATCATGAACGTCTCGATGGCAAAGGATACCCAAGAGGAATCGCAAATCTGTCATTTGAAGGGCGCCTAATCGGATTAATTGATAGTTTTGACCAGTTAGTAAGCAGCGAGAAAGCTCACCGAAAGAAAAAACCGCCTTTTGAGGCCATGCAAATCATACAGACTGAAACGCTTAAAGAAGCCAAGTTTGACAAAAAAATTTTCAAGGATTTTTGTCTAAGCCTATCAGACAAACTGAGATTGACCTAACGTTTGCGTTGGCTGGATGGAGACATCTATCTGCCATTAAGGTGAATTTCCGGCAGTCTGAGAGGATTTCAATTGCCCTCCGGCAGGGCCGCCGCGAGCATCGCCGAACTCCTGCCTCCGCCCCTGGGCACGGCCCTGACCGAGAGCGTCGGCGAAATGGCGGATTTTCCGTACTGCAACACAGCCACGACAACCATCGCGACGAGATACCGCTCCCACAAAAAAGCAGCCTCGTCGGCCATAGTAGCTACATTGCAATTACATTTTAATTGACAGATTCACGCGGATTGATTTAAGAAGATTTTCCAAACATTGAAATTGGTCGCATGATTATCGACTGCTATTGAGATGATAGACCAGCTCGTTTCGGAAAGTCGCGACCGCGTGATTGTTGCTCGATCCTGCTGCTAACGCCGTGGTTTCCCGCGCGCCATTGTTCGCGGCGGGTTTCGAGACTGCTGGTTTTATTGCGTTGAAGGTACCATCACAGCCCAACCCGATAACATTCAAAAGTGGAGGGAACGATGAGAAAGGAGCAAGTCGTTTTTTTTGGTATGGCGGCAGCGTTCATCGCAGTTCTGATTTTCGCAACTCCCGTCCCGGCTCCGGCGGCGGATCCCATCAAGCTCAATTACTCCATCTTTTTTCCAGCGCCGCACAAGAACACGGTGCTTGCCACGGAATGGGCGCAGGAGGTTGAAAAACGTACCAACGGCGCCGTCAAGATCACGATGTTCCCGGGCGGAACTCTGACGCCGGCCGACAAGTGCTATGACGGCGTGGCAAAGGGCATCTCCGATATCGGCATGTCGGTGCTCGGCTATACCCGGGGCCGGTTCCCGCTGTCCGAGGTCATCGACCTGCCGTTGGGGTACAAGAACGGCCTGGCGGCCACGAAACTGATCAACGCCTACTATCAGAAGTTCAAACCTCAGGAGTTCAACGACGTCCAGGTCATGTATTTCCACGCCCACGGCCCGGGCATCCTGCACACCAAAAAGCCGGTCAAGAACCTGGACGACCTGAAGGGCTTGAAGATCGTGTGCCACGGACTGAGTGCCAAGGTGGTGGGCGCCCTGGGTGCAACCCCCGTGGCCATGCCCATGCCCGAGCGCTACGACGCGCTTCAAAAAGGCGTGGCCGAAGGCGGGGTGAACCCGATCGAGTCCCTGAAAGGTTGGAAACTCGGCGAAGTCATCAAATCAACAACGGAAAATTTCGGCTCCGCCTACAGCACCGGCTTTTTCGTCGTGATGAACAAGGACAAGTGGAAATCTTTGCCGCCGGATGTCCAGAAGGTCATCGAAGCCGTCAACCTGGAATGGATTGAAAAAACCGGCAAGGGCTGGGACGATATCGACAAGGAAGGCAAGGAATTCACGCTGTCCAAGGGCAACCAGGTCATTGCCCTGTCCAAGGAGGAAGACGAAAAATGGGCCAAGCTGGTCCGCCCCATCCTGGACGAATACGTGGCCAACATGAAGACCAAAAACCTTCCGGGGGACGAGGCCATCAAGTTCTGTCTGGAAGAACTGAAGAAGTTCCAATAGCCTACCTTCCGGGGAAAGGATGAGCTGCGTCCTTTCCCCTTTTTCGTCGCCGGCAACCGCCGGGGCGGAAAGGAGCGCGATCCGTGGAGCGTTTGTTGAACGGCGTCGGCCGGGTGAGCCGCTTTATAAACGTCATTGCCGGCCTGGCTATCACCTTCATCATGCTTTTAACGGTTCTCGACGTCATCCTGCGGTCCTTTCGGAAACCGATCGTCGGGACCTATGAGCTAGTGGCATTTTCCGGGGCTGTGGTTGTGGGCTTTGCCATTCCCTTGACCTCGTGGATGCGCGGACATATCTACGTCGATTTTTTGACCGCCAAGCTGCCAAAAACGCTCCAGTCTGTTTTCAACCTGACCACCCGCGGCATGGGGATTGGCCTTTTTCTGCTCATCGGCTGGAACCTGATCAAAATGGGCATGGACCTGCAGCAATCCGGGGAGGTGTCATTGACCCTGCAACTGCCGTTTTATCCCGTCGCCTATGGCGTCGCCGTTTCCTGCTTCGTTCAGTGCCTCGTTCTGCTGATGGACATGGTCAAGATCGCCCGGGGGGAATATGAGTGAGGTCACGGCGGGGTTGGTTGGCCTGGCAACGGTCTTGCTGCTGTTTCTGACCGGCATCGAACTCGGATTCGCCATGGCCCTGGTGGGGTTTCTGGGGTTCAGCTACATCGTTTCCTGGAAAGCCGGACTGAGCCTGCTGGCCAAGGATTTTTTCGACGTTCTGTCGTCCTACGGGTTCACGGTCATTCCGCTCTTCATCCTGATGGGCCAGATCGCCTTCAATGCCGGCATCGCCAAACGGCTGTATGCGGCGGCCTACCGGTTCATCGGCCACATTCCCGGCGGTCTGGCGATGGCCACCGTAGCCGGAGCCACGGCGTTCAAGGCAATCTGCGGCTCCTCGCCGGCAACAGCCGCCACCTTCGCCAGCGTCGCCGTTCCGGAAATGGACCATTACGGCTACGACAAAAAGCTTTCCACCGGTATCGTGGCCACGGTGGGCACCCTGGGCATCCTGATCCCGCCGAGCGTCACGCTGATCGTCTTCGGCATCATCACGGAGCAATCGATCGGGAGACTCTTCCTGGCGGGCTTGGTGCCGGGCCTGATCGTCGCCGTTTTTTTCATCTGCATCATTTACGGCTGGTGCCGGATCAATCCGGCGCTGGGGCCTAAGGGGCAGAAATCGACCTGGAAGGAACGCGTGGCATCCCTGCCCGAGGTGCTCTGGATCATGGTGATCTTCGTGCTGGTGATCGGAGGGCTGATGCAGGGCTTTTTCACCCCCACCGAAGCCGGCAGCGTGGGCACGTTCGCGGTGCTGCTTTTGTCCATCATCAAGCGCGATCTGAACTTCAGGGGCTACGTCAAATCCGTGGCCGAATCCCTGCGAACGGCCTGCATGGTGCTGATGCTGATCGCCGGCTCGGTCATCCTGGGGCATTTTCTGGCGGTGACCAAGATCCCCATGATCACGGCGGACTGGGTGGTGTCGCTGCCCTTCGACCGCTATGTCATCATGATCGTCATTTCGATCATTTATTTGGTAGGCGGGTCGTTTATCGACGATTTGGCATTCATGGTCCTGGCCACCCCCATCTTCTACCCGGTCATCATCAAACTGGGGTTCAACCCGATGTGGTTCGGGATGATCATCGCCCTGACCGTTATGGTGGGCGTCGTGATCCCGCCGGTGGCCATCAACGTGTTCGTGGTGAAGAACATCACCAAGGTGCCGTTCAACGTCATTTACAGCGGTGTCTACCCGTTTCTGCTCAGCATTCTGTTCTGTGCCGTACTGCTGTTCCTGTTCCCGACGATCTGCACGTTCCTGCCCGACCTCCTGATGAAATAAAATCCCGACCCGCGACGCGGGACGGGATTTTATTTGGACCACTCCTTCCAGTCCAGCCCCGTCTTCCGCTCCCAGTCCGAAACGAAGCGGTCGTTGAAAAAACCGTGCAGTTTCTGCAGCAAGCGCTTCCAGCCGGCAGCGTAGTCGTAGGTCAGCACGTCTTCCAGAAAAGGTACGATGTCGGCCAGCTTCTCCTTCGGCAGAAAGGCGTAGGCCTTCATGTCGTAGGAACGCTTGAGCGCTTCGGGCGTCAGCGCGTGCGCGGTCAACATCGCCACCCTGAAATGACGCCGGACGGCCACCGCCAGCAAATCAAAGCCGCGCACGCCCATGATGTCCAGAACAACCAAGTCGTAGGTGTTGGCTTCCAGCAGCGCAAGGGCGTCCTCGTAGCTCCCGGCCTTGTCGATCCGGCACCGCGGCGCATCGGCCAGCACGAGCTCTTCAAGGGACTCCAACACGTCCGGCTCGTCGTCGACAACCAGCAGCCGTTTGTCGTTCAGAATCGCCTCGGCCATAGCTTAGATTCCTCCTTCATGCCGGGCAAAAAAATCTGCCGGCGCTAGCGTCCCTTAGTTGGCGCAAGGCCACAATCCAAGATGTCGCTGACATTGATTTCGAGCATCTGGAGGCTGGCCAGGATTCGCTCGGCATTTCTGGCGACCGCCGGAAAGTCCTCCCCCAGCCGTTTGAGCTCTTCGACGGCCTGGCGGGCGCACTGGATGCTCAGGTGCATGCGTTCCATGTCGAGGGTGGGATTCATTTATTCATTCCGTTTTTTTGCCACGCAGGTCCTTGAACCGTTTCGCCTTGACCTCGTAACGCGGCAGGGTGCCGCAGCCGCAGATTTCTAGATCGTAGCGCAAATTGGTTTTCAGGCGCAACTGGTCCTCCAACTCGGACTGGATCCAGGCGCATTGGTCCTGGGCCTCCGGCAGAATTTCGACCCGGAGACGGAGGGTCTCGGAATGGCCGGTCTTATCCACGATCACCTCATATTCGTCCCCCAGACCCTTGATGCCGCGGACCACCTCTTCGATCGCGGACGGCGCCAGTAACACGCCTTTCACCTTGGTGATGTCGTCCGCCCGACCCACGACCCCGCCCCGGATCACCCGAAACGAACGGCCGCACGGACAGCGCTCGGCATCCCACTCGATCACGTCCTTGGAGTCGAAGCGCACGCACGGCTGGGCCTGGCGGTCGAAGGCGGTGACGACCATCTTTCCCCGGCGGCCCGGCTCCTCGATGATGCGGCCGGTTTCGGGATCGACGATCTCCACCAGGAACATGGCCTCGTTGACATGCAGCCCGCCGGGCTGCGCTGCGCATTCATAGGACCAAGCGCCGATCTCGGTGGCTCCCGCGTGGTCGTACACCCGGGCGCCCCAGACCTCCTCCAGACGCCGTTTAGTGCTGGGGATGCTGGCCCCGCATTCGCCGGCGCAGGTGATCTTGTTGACAGTCAACCGCGCCGGGTCGATGTCCATCTTCAAACGCGCCGTCTCCGCCATGCCCAGAAGGTAGGTCGGGGTCCCCATCATGGCGGTGGCCCGGAGTTCCTGGATTTTCAGGATGCGGGCCTTGGTGTCAAGAACCCCGCCCGGCACCACCTCGCAGCCGATTTTCTCGGCGGCGTAGTGGCCGGCCCAGAAGGCGACGAACACGTTGTACCCGAACGGGATGAAGACCCGGTCGCTGGGTCGATAGCCTTGGGCCCAGAGAATGTAGGACCAGCACTCGGCCCACCATTCCCAGTCCTGCCAGGTATCCGGCTGGTAGACGGGCTGGCCGGTGGTGCCGCTGGTCTGACGAAAAACCGTGACCTCCTCCAGCGGCACACACAAGGCGTCCCCGTAGGGGAAGGGATCCTTTCTTTGGATGTCGCGCATCATGGCTTTTTCGACCGTGGGAACTCGCCGGATGTCGTCGAAGGTTCGGATGTCCTCGGGTGAGAGGCCGGCCGCCTGGTACAGCGACCGGTGAAACTTCGAATGGATGTAGGCCCAGCGGAAGATACGTTGAAACTTTTTCAACTGAAGCTCCCGCAGCGTTTTCCGGGGCAACGTTTCCAGAACAGGGTTCCAATAAGGTTGATCGTAATTCATGCAGGTCCGTCAATGGGTTGAAGGGATATGCGCAAAATCTGTGTACCCGAGAATTCATCGGAAATCAACTCGGCCCCACGCCGAAGGCTTGACAGACAGCCCTGACAATGATGCATAATGCTTCGTACGCCGAGCCATCAGGCCACGGCGGGAAGGGGCCCGGTGACCGTTTTCAGCACACTGCTCTCCCGCTTGGAGCGGGCGCGGGAGGATCGCGAAGCAAAACGCCGGAAGGCGGCGACGCTGGCCGAGGCGATCCAGCGCGTGGTTCAGTTGAGCGCGCCGGCCGTATGCACTATGCGTGACTGCAGACGGCAGCTGCGCATCCCCGTGGAAAACGCGCTCGGCTATTTGCAGCAGGCCATCGGCCGCATCCCGGGACCGCGGCCGTTTTCACCCGCCTACTGGGACCAGGACCCGCTCCTGCAGGCGTTGTTCGTCGATGCCGAGGAGATGCAGGCCCTCTTGACGAAAAACCGCCGCCTCAAGTCTTTTTTCACCCAAATGCAGACGAACCAGGCCCATGCCCTCCTGACCGCAATCAAAAAAGAACGCACCATCTTCGGCACCGCCGTGGAGGGCGCCATCGTGCGGCGCGACGTGCCACAGACCGCCGTGGAGTTCCATGACCACCGGATCATCGATCCTTCGGCGACGGCGGAGGAAACCCGACGCGCCTTGATCGACCGCGCTTTGGACACTCTGGTGAGCCAAATCCTCGAACCCGTACTGCAGCTTCGGTCTCGCCTGGACGAGCTGAAGGAGCACCAACGCATTCTGGCAATCCAGCTCAAGATTCAGCAAACCCGCATGCAGGGTCTCGACGTCCTGAATCCGGAGACAGCCCCAACCGAACCGGCGGCGCCATCCGTCCACCCGGTGCTTTCCGGTCTCGATCGGCAGATCCGCGAGCTCGCTGCGGAATCGGACTCATCCGAGGAGTATTTGCGTCAGCTCAAGGCCGTCCTGAATGCGCCCCAGCAGGCCTTGACCGTCACCCCCATCGGCATGCGGCTCAACTGGATGGGCGTCAAGCAAGACGGTGCCAGCGGCGATGGCGAGCGCGACATCCGCCTGGCCGAAGTTGAATTTCAGAACCACTTGAAGCGGGTGGCGGTCTTCGTCCGCATCGCCCGGCGCGACTGTGTCAAGGCTTGAATCCGCCAGCCGCGAAGCGGTCCGATGCTTGACGAAAGCCCACCCGCGCGTCTATTTTGGTACTCGGAGGTGCACGCAAATGGTCGATCGCAAACCCCAAACTCCGGAGAAGATCGTCGCCGCTGCCCGGCGCGAGCGGGCGCTGAAGGAAACCACCTATCGGGAGCGCGCCCTCAAGCTCTTTCCCCACGTCTGTGCCCGCTGCGGTCGGGAACTCTCGGGCAAGCGGCTGCGCGAGTTGACCGTCCACCACAAGGACCACAACCACGACCACAACCCTCCGGATGGCAGCAACTGGGAACTGTTGTGCATTTACTGCCATGACAACGAGCACGCCCGTGATGAGGTCGCGGAGTGGTACACCGGCGCGGCGCCGGAACAAGCCGAACGGCCCTCCGCGCTCGACAGCCCCTTTGCGAAGCTGGACGACCTGCTGAAAGGGAAGAAATGAAGGTTGGATCCAAAAAAAACGATTGTCACCCGGCGCTCAAGACGGTATGAAAGGCTTTAAATCCAACTCCATGAAGAGAACGCGAATGCCCAAAAAATCCGCCGCAGGCGCACGTCAGGTGGGCCTGTACGTCAAAAAAGACGCCCGGGCGGCCGGAAAGGCCGAAGAGTTTGCGGAATGGCTGGGGGCACGAGGGATCGACGTCGTCATGAAGACCAGTCCGGTCCCGTTGGGCCGAAGCTCCGGAACCGGCCCCGTCAAGCCGCCGAAGGATCTTTTTTGTGCATTCGTTCTCGGTGGCGACGGGACCTTTCTCAGTGCCGTGCGCTGGATCGGCGATCGCGAAATTCCGCTGCTCGGGGTCAAGTTCGGCGACCTCGGATTCCTGGCCGAGATCGCGGAGGAAAACCTCTTCGAAGTGGCCGGCCGCGTCTTGAAGGGAGAATTCAAGCTCTCGCGCCGCATGCGCCTGGATGTCCAGGTCACCCGCAAGGGCAACGCACTGGTCCGCGAGACGGTCCTGAACGACATCGTGATCAACCGGGGGGCGCTGGCCCGCCTGGCGAACGTCATCACCCATATCAACGGCCACTATCTGACCACGTTCCGGGCCGACGGCCTGATCATCGCCACGCCCACCGGCTCGACGGCCTACTCCCTCGCCGCCGGCGGGCCGGTGGTCCACCCCAAGGTCCCCGGCTTTATCATCACCCCCATCTGCCCTTTCACACTTACCAACCGACCGCTCATCGTACCCGACGAGGTGGAGATCACCCTGCGCCTGGACAAGGGCTCATCAGACATTGTCCTGACCCTGGACGGCCAGACCGGCTTGAGCATCACGGACAAAGACGTGATAACGGTGCGCCGAAGTGATCATCCCCTCAATTTGATCCTGCTGCCGGATCGGCATTACTTCGACGTTTTAAAAGCCAAGCTCAGATGGAGCGGTGGAAGGGTTTAGCGGCTGGTTGGATGACTGTAGTAAACGGCAGCCCATCGCCGATTCATTGGACGAAGTCCCCGAACCCGGAGAAATAAATGAAATACCTGTCTACCCTCCTCATGCTCGCCGTCATGCTTTCCTGCGCATCGCAGCCGCCGCCGGCCCCCAAGGGCGGTCCGGTCCTGTCGCCCGAACAACTTGAGCCAGGGCCGTTTCCCCAGGATTATCAGATACGAATCATCTCCTGGCTGCGGATGAATTCGGATGTTCCCGACGCTGTCAAGGTGTTGTCCATCGAGCTGCCCCGGCCGAAAGCGGCCGAGGCGGAGGTGCCGGACAGGAACCTCCGGCAGGGGGAAGCGGTCTGGGAGTCCATGGTGATCACCCAAGGCTTCCGCGGAGATCCTCCCGGGCCCACTTATCACCGGTTTTACTTCAAAGACGGCGTCATCCGCTCGGTGGATCTGAAATAAAACCGCCGAGCCGCAGCACCCGATGCCGATCCGGCGCCCGGTCGCTTTCAATTCTTACGGCCGTCCGTTGGCCCTGAAGGCCGTGGGCGCGTGTAGGCGGCAAGACCGTACCATGCCAGACATGCGGCCTGGAGCACCCAAAGGATGGCAAAGCTGGCCTGGTAGCCCTGAGGCGCGTAACGGTCTGCCGTCGTGAGGGGAAACCAGGCGATGACGACGCCGATGCCCCATTGGGCCGCGAAGGTAGCGAGGAAGACGATCACATTGAGGCCGGTGCTGACACGGCCGGCAAGCTGCGGCGGAAAGCTCATGGCGAGCGCCGGATACGCAATGACCCCGGCCGTGCCGATGAACCCGAACAGGATCCACAGCCCGGTGGCCCAGCTCACCGGTGCGACCATGAGCAGGGCCTGGACGACCATGAAAAGAAACATCCCCCCCACCGCGGTCGTCATCGGCTGAATGCCCGCCTGATTGAGCCGCTCCGTAACCAAACCAACGATGACATAACCGGCCGTCATGGCCGCCGACGTCCAGAACAGCACCACGGCGATACCGGTGCGGTCCATGCCGGCCATGTCCCTCAACCAAGGGCCGGACCACAAGCCGTAGACGGACATGAACGCCACCTGGGAGAGGACGGTCAGCGGTGTTATGCGCCAGAACAGGGCGCTGGCAAAAACCTGGCCGATGCCTTTGATCGGATCACTCAAGCGCGTGGCGCCCGCCTCCTGGCGCTTCTCGGGCACGACCCAAAATATGAACGCGGCCGCAGAGGCGCTGGCGGCTGCCAGCAGAATGAACACCCCGCGCCAATCCGTGTAGCCCAGCGCCAACTCCACCGGCAGGGTCGCCGAAAGCGCCCCGAAGCCGCCGGCTGCCAGATGCAGCCCGTTGATGCGCGGCCATTGATGCGCCGGGAACCAGAGGGTGTAGGCCTTGATGGCGGCCATATAGCCGGAGGAAACCCCCAGACCGATCAGGGCACGGCCCAAGGATAAGCCCATGATGCTTTCGGCGATACCGAAAACGAGCGCCCCGGCCGCGGCGAACACCAGCAGGCCGGCTCCGATGCAGCGCGGCCCGAATCGGTCCAGCAGCACCCCCAACGGCAGCTGAAAGGCGGCGAACGAGACGAAATAAACGGACGTCAGCAGCCCCAAATCGGACGGGCCGATCTGCAGGTCGGCCACCAGGTTGGGCGCAATGACGGCGTTGACCACCCGGAACAGATAGGAGAGGAAATAGGCGAGCGCAAATGGGATCAGAATGCGCAGCCGCGTCAACTTCGAAGCCGTCATAGCTTCAGCACATCCGGATGGAAGGCGAGCGTGGCGAAGTGGTCTTCGACGGTTTCGGCCCGGCGGATCAACTCTACCGACCCGTCGCAGCGCAGCAGCAGTTCTTGCGGCCGCAGCTTGCCGTTGTAGGTGAACCCCATGGCGTGACCGTGAGCGCCGGTGTCGTGGATCACCAGCAGGTCGCCCTCCGCAATCGGCGGCAGCTCGCGCTGGATGGCGAACTTATCGTTGTTTTCGCACAACGAGC
>CAZNAX010000022.1:0-27174 GCA_964570965.1 uncultured Desulfatibacillum sp. | reverse complement strand
TGATGCTGACGCATTTCTATCCGGTCTGCGACCAGGCCGACATCGAAGGAGAATGTCGCCGGACGTACGACGGTCCGTTGATCCTGGCGCGGGATTTTCTCCGTATGACCCTGGAGTGAGAGGTTGGGCCTGATTGGGGGCCCGGGATACCGGATACGGGATTCTGGATAACGAAACAAACCCACGCGACCCCTTTTTTTATCCAGTATCCAGCATGCCGCATCCGGTAACATGTAGTGGGTTGGTGCGATGCGATATTTCCCTATTCAGCTGGACATCCACGGGCGCCCCTGCCTGGTGGTCGGCGGCGGCCGCGTCGGCACCCGCAAGGCCAAATCGCTTATTTCCTGTGGGGGCCACGTGACCGTGGTCAGCCCGTCGGTCACGGACGAGCTGCGGGCCTTGGCGGCCGCCGGCGACCTCACCCTGCTGCAGAGAGAGTACGATCGCCTCGATCTGCAGGGAATGTTTCTGGTGATGGGGGCGACCGACGACGAAACGCTCAACCGCCGAATCCGCACCGATGCAGAGCGCCTGAAGATCCTCTGCAACATTGCCGACCGGCCCGAGCTATGCGATTTCATCCTGCCGGCAGTGGTTCACCGCGGCGACCTGGTCCTTACGGTCTCCACATCGGGCCGGAGCCCGGCCCTGGCCAAGAAGCTGCGCAAGGACCTGCAGGTGCAGTTCGGCCATGAATACACGGTGTTTCTCAGCCTGATGGGGGCGATCCGCGAGCGGCTGCTCGCCGACGCGCATGCGCCCGAGGAACACAAGCCGATATTTGAGCGGCTGGTTCACAGCGACATCGTGGCCTGGATCCGCGAGGGCCGCTGGAGCGACATCGACCGCCTGCTGGCTGAGATTCTCGGCGACGGGTGGCGCGCGGATGAGCTTCTTGCGAAAAACCGCTAACCCCAACGATGGTTGAGCCCATGGAAGTCGCGATGGTTATCAGCATCCTTTTGTACCTGCTCAGCGCGGCCGCTTACCTGGCCTATTTTCTGCTCCAAAGAAGCTACCTGCAGCGGGCCGGCATCATCTTGGTGCTGGGCGGCTTCCTCTCCCACACCGCCGCGCTCGTGCTGAATGGCCTTCAGCAGGGCCACCTCCCGGCGGCCAACATGCGCGAAACCCTGTCGCTGGCCGGCTGGACCACGGCGGGTGTCTTCATCCTGCTCAACTATCGCTACCGCCTGAAAATCCTGGGCGTCTATGCCGCGCCCTTCGTCGCAATGATCATGGTAATCGTGTCCCAGCTTCCCGACGAACCCGTGCAGGCCACCCCGCTGTTCAAGAGTTTCTGGCTGGTGGCTCACGTGACCTTGATTTTCGTCGGAGAGGCCGCCTTTGCCCTGGCCTGCGGGGCCGGCATTCTTTATCTGCTCCAGGAAAACTCGATCAAGGCCAAAAAACGCCGCTTCGTTTTCAAACGACTGCCGTCGCTGGACCTGCTGGACTCCACTGGCTACGCTTGCATCGTGGTGGGGTTCACCATGCTGACCATCGGGCTCATCACCGGACTGATCTACGCCAAATCGGTGTGGGGCCGGTTCTGGAGCTGGGACCCGAAGGAAGTGTGGTCGGGCATCGCCTGGCTGTTTTATGCCGCGCTGCTGCACGGACGCCTGACGGTCGGATGGCGCGGCCGTCGGTCGGCCATCATGGCCATCCTCGGCTTCGTGGTGCTGTTGTTCACCTTTCTGGGAGTCAATCTGTTCATGGAAGGCCATCACAAGGAGTTTACAAAGTAATAGGGTACAAGGATTCAAGGGGTCAAGGGGTCGAGTGAAACCGATGGTTCTCACTTTTAGGTCTCCTTGAACCTTGGGCCCCTCGACCCCTGGAACCCTTAATCGTTTATAGCCTTATGCGCGATATTCTTCTCATCGGCATCAACCACAAGACCGCTCCCATCGAGCTGCGGGAGTGCATGGCCTTTTCCAAGGATGAATCCTCGACGGCCATCGATGCGCTGCGCCGTATCGCCGGTATCCATGAAGTGCTGCTTTACTCTACCTGCAACCGGGTGGAGCTGCTGATGGTTACCGACGATCGCACCCACGCGGTCGACACCGCGAAAAAGTTTCTGTCGGATTTCAACAAGATCCCTCTCACCGAATTTGAGGACAGCCTCTATGTCCATACCAACGACGAGGCCGTGCGCCATCTGTTCCGCGTCGCGGCCAGCCTGGATTCGATGGTCGTCGGCGAGCCTCAGATCCTGGGCCAGATCAAAGAGGCCTATCGCATTGCCGCCCAGGCCAAGAGCGCCGGTGTTATCCTCAACCGTCTGATGCACCGGGCTTTCTTCGTGGCCAAGCGGGTGCGCACCGAAACCGGAATCGGAGACCGCGCCGTGTCGATCAGCTACGCCGCGGTCGAGCTGGCGCGCAAGATTTTCGGCAGCCTGGAGGGCAAACGGGTGCTCTTGGTCGGCGCAGGCGAAATGGCCGAGCTGGCCGTGGAGCATTTGATCCGCAACCAGGTCGGCGCGACCTTCGTCGCCAACCGCACGTTTGAAAACGGCCTGGGGTTGGCGCGCCGGTTCAACGGCCAGGCGATTCGCTTCGAGGAAATCGCAGAGCACCTCCGGATCGTGGACATCATCATCAGCTCCACCGGCGCTCCCGGCCTCGTCATCACTCGCGAGATCGTGAAGCCGGTTCTCCGCGCCCGCCGCAGCCGCCCGATTTTTTTTATCGACATCGCCGTGCCCCGCGACATCGACCCCGAGATCAATCGACTCGATAACGCCTA
Source organism: uncultured Desulfatibacillum sp. (assembly GCA_964570965.1). GTDB lineage: Bacteria > Desulfobacterota > Desulfobacteria > Desulfobacterales > SpSt-501 > SpSt-501. The sequence goes on along the minus strand of CAZNAX010000022.1, from coordinate 24,414 downwards.
TGTGTATGACATCGACGATTTAAAGGGCATCATCGAGGACAACATCGAGGACCGCCAGAAGGAGGCCGTCAAGGGCGAGCGGCTCATCGACGAGGCCGTCATCCGCTTCCGCGAATGGCACGAGACGCTCGACGTGGTTCCGACCATCGTTGCGCTGCGCGCCAAACTGGAGGCCATGGCGGATACCGAAATCAAGCGCACGGTTCAGGCACAGGAAATGTCCGCCGAAGCGGCGCAGGCGCTGCAGCGCATGATGGGCAGCTTCATCAACAAGGTCCTGCACGACCCGACGATATGCCTGAAACGGGACGGCATGCTCGGCGACAAGTCGCTTCACCTAGACACGGTTCGAAAATTATTTAAATTGGACGAATAAGGGCAAGGAGGTCACCATGCAGCAAACAGCCTGTCTGTTTCCCGGACAGGGATCGCAATCGGTAGGAATGGGCGAGGATCTCTATCGTGAATTCGACTTCGTGCGCGAGATCTTCGACATGGTCGAGGAGATCACCCGAATCCACATATCCAAGCTGTGCTTCAAGGGGCCGATGGAAGAGCTGACCCGCACGGTGCACCTGCAACCGGCGCTGACCGCCGTCAATCTCGCCTGCCTGCAGGCCTTGAACCATGCCGGCTTCGATTTCGCCATGTGCGCCGGCCACAGTTTGGGAGAATACAGCGCGCTGCACGCGGCCGGAGTCATTCGCCGTGACGATGCGGCGCGGCTGGTGTTCCGGCGGGGCGAGCTCATGCACCGCGAGGCGAGCCGGCATCAGGGCGCTATGCAGGCCATCATCGGCCTGCCGCTGGCGGAGGTGGGGGCCCTGGTCGCGGAAGGAGCTGGAAAAGGGGTGGTGGCCGTCGCCAACCACAACATGGAAACTCAGATCGTAATCACCGGCGCCCCCGACCCGGTGGCTTACGTGGGCACCCTGGCGGCGGCCAAGGGGGCTAAGGCCGTGCCTTTGAAGGTCAGCGGCGCCTGGCACAGCGAGCTGATACGGGGCGCTGAAGGCGAATTCAACGAGGTTCTTTCCAAAACGGACTTTCAGGCCCCGCAGAAAAAAGTCATTTTGAACGTCACCGCAGCCGAGGCCCAGGACCCCGCCGAAATAAGAGAGATCATGTCCCGTCAGCTCTGCAGTCCCGTGCGCTGGTACGATAGCATGCTCTGCATGAAGGATGCAGGAACGGACAAGTTCGTCGAGGTCGGCCCCGGCAAAGTCCTGTCCGGACTGCTACGTAAAATCCTGCCCAAGGATTCTCCTGCCCGGGTGTTCAACGTGGGCACCCTTGCTCAGTTGGAGGAGTACCTGAAGGCAACGGCATAATTCGGTCATTGTCTATTTAAACCTTCGAATTTGGAATTTTATACACCGGGATTACATAGGGGCCTTCCGGAACGACTGCCACGCAAGGGTCCCGGTGGGCCGTGACGCTAGCGATTACGGCGGTCTCGACCGAGGCGACCGGCTCGACGAAGATGTCGGCGATATCGACAGGCCGCAGGCCGGTTGCATAAAGCTTAACCCTCCCCTTGCGCAGCGCTTTTACGAGCATCTGGGTCTGCCACTCGTCGATGCGGGCATGATTGCGGGCGATAACTTCGGCCATGAAGCCATCGGGCCCTATCCGGCACAGGGTCCGCTGGGCCTCCGCGAATTCCGGGCTGCCCATGCCCTCCGAGCACTCGCTGGCGATGATGATCGTACCCCCGGGCTCCACGATATCAAGAACGCCGACCATGCCTTTGATCGTCTGATAGTAGGTTTTATCCAGTGGGTAGCCGGCACCGGTCGTGACCACGGTCTTGAACCGGCGCGGGACCGGCACTTCCGCGTACGGCCGCATGAAGGCCACCGCCTCCAGGTGGCTTTCTTCGATGGGGCCGAAATTGACGAACCCGATGCGGCGTTCGTCGTCGATCACCACGTTCAACGCGAATATCTCCCCCACGGCGCGCACCATATGCAGCTGCTCCAGATGCAGGGGATTGCCTTCGATGACGGCGTTGGCGGCCCGGGCATGGTCCAATATGACCCCGGCGTGCAGCTTGAGAATGGTGTCGCTGTGAGCGACGCCGGGCACGACGAGCTTACGCCCACCCGAATAGCCGGCCATGAAATGCGGTTCCACCAGGCCGACGACAATGCGCAGGTCGGCTTCCACGAAGCGCCGGTCCAGCCGAATCGGGATTCCGGACGGCGTTCGGCCGAGATCGGAATGGGCCTCCCGGTCCCGGGCAAAGTGGTTTGCAACGCGCACCCGGTCGAAAACGGCGTCGGAACCGATGACCTCGCGCAATTCCGCGCCCTCGTTGGGCCGGTGCAGACCGGTCGCAACGAGAATCAGGATCTGGTCCATCGACATTTCGGCGGCCGTGAGTTCGTCGATCAGCGGCGGCAACAACGTTCCGTGAGGAACGGGCCGGGTGATGTCGCAGATCAGGATGCACGCTGTCTTGCACTCGCGGGCCAGCTCCCTGAGCGGCCGGCCGGAAGCGGTTCGCTGAAACGACTCGCGCAACCGCCTCACCGGATCGGACGCGACCGGCATCGGCTGCTTGCGGATCGCCGTAACGTGCAGATTCTCCGGAACATCCACAGCCAGCTTGCCGCGGCCGTAAAGCAGGTCGATTCTCATCTCTTGCCTCGCTTGGATGGGATCGAGGGACCGGTTGATGTTTCTTACCTAACACCGACCCGACGCCCGTGCAAGGATCCGCGGTGCAAACGCTCACTTGCTCCAAACCTCCCGATATGCGAAGCTGATTCATCGTCGGAACACCGGAGGAGGGTGAAATGAAGCTGCGCTCCAAATTTTTTCTCATCCTGCTGGTTTTCAGCCTGATCCCGCTTGCTGCGGTTGCCGTCATCAGCCACCGGGCGATGAGCCGCATGGGCGCCGTGATGTCCACGGACGTTCATCAGAGCCTCGCACGCCTTGCCAACAGCGTCCTCACCATCACGGCGGAAAATTCCGCCGCAATTCTCGCGCGAAGCAAACTAGCGGTTGAATTTGCCATCACGGCGTTGGCCTTCGAGGCGGAAGCGGTTCTCGCAGACGAGCCGCCGGCCCGCGTGAAGGTCTATTTCGCATCGGATTTCGACGAGGTTGACACAGCGCCTCCGGATTTTAGCCTCCGAGCCGGATACATGAGAAGAACCGACGACGGGCGGCTGGTGAACGATGCGGTCAGCTTAAATCACCCCGTCGTGCTGCTTGCTCCCGGGACGGCGGCGTCCGATGTGACGGAGGACATTGACCGGCTATCCCTGCTGACGGACGACTTCTCCGATATTTCCTTGAGTATGGCGCCTACCCTGCACTGGCTCTATGTCAGCCTGGAGAACGGGGTGCATATTGCCTATCCCGGCCATGGGGGCTATCCGGCCGGATATGATCCGCGTCAGCGCTCCTGGTATCTGGAGGCCGCGGATGAAATCCGGTGGACCTTGCCCCTGGTCGATGCCACCACCGGCCAGGTGATCATGACGGCGTCGAAACAGATCCGATCCGCAGACGGATCACGTGCGGGAGTGGTGGCCATGGATCTGCTCCTAACAGAGGTGCTGCGCATCGAGGCGCTGTCTTCGCTTTGGACCACCGCTGTGCGCTCGTTTCTGGTTGTTCCCGACACTCGGCCGGAAACCCAGATCAGCGATCTGTTCATTATCGCTCAGAAAGATTATCAGACCCAGAATGCCTCATGGGAACAGTCCATTGATCCGGAACGGCTCACTTCCGACGACCCGATTCGAATGGCCCGACTGGCCGACGAGCTGCGCAGCGGCCGCTCCGGTTATCTGGAGATGCCATACAAAGGCGTTGATTCCACCTGGGCATTCGCCCCTCTCGATAGAAAAACGAACTTTATTGTTATCGTACCGCGATCCGTACTCGACCAGCTCCCCCGAAAAATGCTTCAAATCGTTGAAAAGTACACGCATGAAGAGCTGCTGACCACGGCCGCGGCTGCGGTCGGTGCCATTCTGCTGGCTACGCTCGCCGCTTTTCTCGGATCGCGCAGCTTTACGCGGCCGATGTATGAACTGGCGGACGCCGCCGGGCGTCTCAGCCGCGGCGACTTCAGCGTCCGGACGCACTTGCGAACCGGCGACGAACGGGATCAGGTGATCCTGGCGTTCAACGACATGGTGCCCAAATTGGAAGACCACCTGCGCATGCACGAGTCTCTGCGGCTGGCGACCGAGGTCCAGCAGAATCTCCTGCCGCAGAGCGAGCCATCCCTGCCGGGTCTGGACATTGCCGGGCTCAGCCTTTATTGCGACGAAACCGGCGGCGATTATTACGATTATCTTGAAATCTCCAAAGACCCGTTGGGAGCGGCGGCAGTGGTGGTCGGCGATGTGTCCGGCCACGGTGCCCAGGCCGCGCTGTTGATGGCTTCAGCCCGGGCCGCTCTGCGGCTGCGGGCTTCACTGCCGGGGGAGCCTTCGGAAATCATTGCCGACGTGAACCGTCAATTTACAGCCGACGTAGGAGGCAGCGGCGCCTTCATGACGCTGTTCTACCTTGCAATCGACAGTACGCGGGCTGCCGTGCGGTGGGTCCGAGCGGGCCATGATCCAGCTATCCTCTACGACCCCGGATCTGGGCGCTTCGAAGAATTCGAAGGTCAGGGGTTTCCTCTTGGGGTAGACGAGGATGCCGTTTTCGAAGAAAGGGAAAAGAAGAACCTCAAGGCGGGCGGAATTATCTTCATCGGGACGGACGGTATCTGGGAAACCGCAGGGCCGGACGGACGGTTGTTCGGCAAAGATTCCCTGCGCGATCTGATTCGGACCACCTGCGACCGCAGCGCCCGGGATATTACGAAAGCAGTCATTCAGGCACTTGAAACCTTCCGCAACGGTCTCAAGCCTTCGGATGACATCACCATGGTGGTGATCAAAATCCTATGACCCACTCAGCCAATTTTTAACCTCATTTAAAACTCTTCGATAACGTCCGCTTTCGCGACAAAATGCGCGATCTGATCGCGAGCTCCCGTATAGGCCTCCATCGCAACGGCAAGCCGGGTCGAAACCGGGTCGTCCTCGCCGAGCGCCGACACAGACTGCTCCAACAGGTTAAGTCCTTCCTGAAAATGCTGATCGATTTCAATCAGAAGCTGCTTGCGCCGTCGGTGTTTTTCGCGTTCGCGCTGTATCACCGGAAGCAGCCGCTGAATCGAATATTCCACTAAAGCATCCCGCGGCGCCTTGAATTGTCTGGATATTTCATCCAGAGACGTAAGGGTCCGGCGACTGATCACGAACGTCTTTTGAACGCGGCTCAACGACTTAAATCCTTCGGCTTCAATCTCCTTGGCAATCGCATTAAGCGTACGAACATCTTCGATGAGGTGATCGAACAGGGATTTCTGCTTTATTCCCAAATGCACCGCAACGATGCTCAGGGCCTCGATGGCCCGGGCGGAAAGCTTGAAAGTCGCGCGGACCGATTGCCGGCCTCGCAAGTCGGCTGTATCGGGTTGGGGCAGATCGACATCGCCTATGAGTGAATGATCCTGATTTTTATGCATGGCTATGTAAAACTATTTATTTGATAATTATAAAAAAGTAATGTTACCAATGTTGACTTATAAAACCTAAATATTATTTTTTAGACAACCCAAAATCAATAATAATATGGATTAAAAATAAAACAACCGAAAAATGAGGGAGGGCTTAGAAATGATGGACCTGATCCGATGGAATCAACGATGTCATTTGAATGCGATGGCTGCCTGATAGTACTGTTCGGCGCTGATATGTCCCGTTTTGCGAAGGATGGACAGAATCCAGCGAGCTTTTCGATTGAGCCAACGGCTTTGACGAATTGGACTTTCGGATAGCGGCTTCGGAATCACTGCGGTCAACCGGACGATGTCTTCCAGGCTCAGGCGGCCGACGCTTTTCCCGAAGTAGTGGCGCGCGGCAGCTTCGACGCCGAAAACTCCGGGACCCAATTCGATTACGTTCAAATACAAGTGAAAAATGCGGTTCTTGGATAATTCCCTCTCGAGGTGCAGGGCCAGAAAAAATTCTTTGAGTTTACGGACAAGGGTTTTTTCGGTTGACAGATAAAGATTCTTGGCCAGCTGCTGGGTAATGGTGCTGGCTCCACGCGCCCACCGGCCCTGCTCCAGGTTCTTTTTCGCCGCCTCACTGATTTCTTCGTAATCGATGCCCTCGTGCTCGTAGAAACGGGCGTCCTCCGACACGCGCACCGATTCCTTGAGCAACGCGGGAATACCGTCAAAGCCGACCCAGATCTGTCGGACCTTCAGTACCTTGCCGGCTCGTTGGGCTTCCCTGAGCCGCTGCTCAATCAAAGCGGTCGTCGGAGGGTTTTGGTTTCTCAAATGGCTGATGGTGGGCAGGGAAAGGTAAATGTATACAACGGCGCCCCCTGTGAAGAAAAAGATCAGCAGTAATACCGATAATACGAGCTTCTTCAAACGCGGCACCCCGCTAGGCTTTTGCGCAACAAGCCCGAATTAGGCCTGCTAAATTCAGGACCTTCCTATGGCCCCTATCCTTCAGAATAAAAAAAGGCGGCGACCGAGTCAATCGGGTGAAGCCGTGATCTGATAAATGAGCAAAGCAAAGAATCGGCTGGGCGCGGTTCTTTTGAAGTAAACCCCGGAATTGGATTTTACAACCAAAAGTTAGGTCTTATATTTCAAAATCGAAAACAAAACCGCGTGCAACTGGGTAGAGTTATGTGCGAACGGGTGGAATGTTTGCAGCAATGAAATCGATCTTGAAGACCATCGGCCGGGTGCTGGCCACCGCGTGGAAACTGATCAGTTTCTTACGCCGGCTGGCAGTCAATGTCGCTTTCATTGCCGTGATCGTGTTCCTGTTGGCTCTAATCTTGATCGGCCGACGCGACCGCCTTCCGGACAGCGCGGTCCTGGTCCTCTCGCCAGCGGGCGTTATCGTTGAACAGCGCTCGGAAGGAATCCTATCGAACGAGCTGTTCGGAGAAGACGTGGCGGCCGAGACCGTCCTCCAGGACATTGTGGATGCGCTGGAACTGTCCAAGGAGGACACCCGTATCAAGGCGGTTCTGCTGGACCTTCGCAACCTAAGAAGCGCTGGGTTGACCAAGCTTCAGGATGTCGGCGCGGCCCTAACGCGTTTCCGCCAATCGGGAAAACCCGTGATTGCCGCCGCGGACATCTACACGCAAAGAGCTTATTTCCTTGCCGCCCACTCCGATCGGATTTACCTGAACCCCATGGGGGGCGTGTTACTGACGGGCTTCGGAATATATCAAAACTACTACAAGGCAGCACTGGACAAACTTCTGGTGCAGCTTCACGTGTTCAGGGTCGGGACCTACAAATCGGCCCTGGAGCCGTTTATGCGAAACAACATGTCCGAATTCGACCGGGAAGCCAGCTCCGCTTTGTTGGAGGTTTTGTGGGCTTCTTTCAAAGCGGATGTAGCCGGCCTTAGAGGTATCGATCCGAAAGCCCTCGACGATTACACCAACCATTATCCCGAACGCCTAGCGGATCACGGGGGGGACGCCGCCCAGCTTGCACTGTCCTTCAGGCTGGTGGATGAGCTGAAGACGGCCGAGGACGTGCGGCGGGAGTTGATCGAATTGGCGGGCGAGGACCCTTCGAAGCACACCTTTCGCCACATCCCATTTAAAGAGTACCTTAAAGAGGTCCGTCCGGACCGAAGGAACAGCGAAGCGGACCCAAAGGTGGGAGTTATCGTGGCTCAGGGCGTGATCCTCGACGGCATTCAACCGGCAGGTAAAATCGGGGGCAGTTCGCTCGCGTCCCTGATCCGGCAGGCGCGCAAGGACGACACCATTCGGTCCGTGGTGCTTCGCATCGATAGCCCGGGAGGCAGCGCATTTGCATCTGACGCCATTCGGCGTGAAATTGAGCAGGTGAAACTGGCGGGCAAACCTTTGGTGGTCTCAATGGGATCGGTGGCCGCATCCGGCGGGTACTGGATTGCATCGGGAGCGGATGAAATCTGGGCCGCTCCCACAACCGTTACCGGATCGATTGGAATTTTCAGCGCTTTTCCGACCTTTGAACGTAGCTTGGAAATGGTGGGTGTCTTCAATGACGGCGTCGGCACAACCCAATTGGCGGACGCCTTTAATCCCAGCCGGCCCATGAACCCCGCGATGGCGAACGCGCTCAATCAAATCATGGATCAAAGTTACAGTACCTTTTTATCCAGGGTTGCGGAAGGCCGCAAAATGAATCCGGAAGCGGTAGAGCGCATCGCAGAGGGGCGGGTTTGGGCCGGGCAAACCGCTCGAGATTTAGGCCTGGTGGACAAGCTCGGCAGGTTGGACGACGCCATAGCATCAGCAGCAAAAAAGGCGGGTCTGGAAAAATATACGGTCGATTATCTTCAACAGCCGCTTTCCCGCCGGGAGCGCCTGCTGAAGCAATTCAATGAGCTTTTTTCCGGTCTGATACAAACGATCGTCGCAAGGGCCGCACCAACTCCGCCTGCAGTCCTGAAAATGGTGTCGGAATCATTCGGAAACGATATGATCAAACTAAATGATCCCAAAGGGATTTATGCTTATTGCCTAAATTGTCAAGTATTTTAGAAAACTTAACGTTTTGTAACATTCCCGTGGTATTATCGTTCTTTAGCAGATGAGAACTTACCTCACATAAGGCGCTGACGGAGGAAGCGGTAATGAAGGACAAGAAGACCATCAAGCGAGATCTTCTGGACAAGTTCAGAGTCCTCAATGCGGAAAGCGATGATATTCTTCCGCCTCATTGGCTGGAGCTGGTTTATCTGAAAAAACTCAACACCGAAGAGAAAAAACTGTTTAAAAAGGCCATCCAAGAATTAATATCGATGGAAATCGTCGAGAATGTCGAAGGCCCCAACCTAAACCTCAGGCTCACCGAGAAGGGCGAAAACCTGATCTATTCCAGCGAGAACCAGAAGGCGGTCCGGGAGGGCGGAGTCGGCAAATCCATGTTTCAATTCACAGGCACGGAAGCGTGATCGAAACCATCCACTTGGATTGGAATCGGCCCCCAAAAAAGCGAAAGGCGGCCTCGGGAGCCATCCCGAGCCGCCTTTCGCTTTTTTATCTGGTGAGATTATTTGAATAAATCGTTCAGCAGGGATTCACGGATCATTTTGTCCGCAATTTTATCCGGCTCAATCTTGTAAGTACCATCCTGGATACTGCGTTTAATCTCGGCAACTTTTTCAGATCTTGTATCAGGAATTGACTCGATCTGAAAGCGCGCCTCCTGAATCCGCTTGGCGGTTTCGGAAATGACCACTGTATCCGCTGTGATCGACTGCTGTCGAAGATCCTTTTCAGCGGCATCCCCGCTCTTGGGTTTCGCCTGGACCTGATTCACATAGGCGTCAACCATATCCGTTTGATTTTTTATATTAATTTCCATTTATCGCTCCTTACCTTCGCGCCGCACCCCAACTGGCCGGTGGTATACTTACAAGCTAACAAAGTCCGTTTTCAGTGTCAAACATCCGTCCCGTTTGATGGTATTATCGGCGCCTTTCCAACCAACTTTAGTTTTTTTTTCATAATTTTTCGCATTTTTCAAAAACTGGGCCCGCGCGACATCCTGAAACCGTGCCGGCTTGCCATGTAGGCAATTTTTCGCTAAACGGCTCTTTAATCGGCATGACCGCCACGGCAAACCCGACAAAGCCGTTTTTCAGCAGCGCGCCAATTTCGAAGCATTCCAGGCGGATGATCATGAAAGACCCCGGCGACAACACCTATCGCAACGCCTTGAACAGCGCCTTGAGGATCCTTGCGCGTCGCGATCACTCGGTTTTCGAGCTGACTCAGAAACTGACCCATCGCGGTTATGACGAAGGGATGGTTCAGCGGGTCGTCGCCGAATGCGGCCGGATGGATTATTTGGATGACCGGCGCGCAACCCGACAGCTGATCGACCGGATGAAACGTCGGGGAATGGGCGTGCGTCGCATCCGCCATGAGCTTCAAAAACGCGGTCTGGAAGGGGAGCAGGCCGAGTCGCTGCTTCACGCCAGTGTGCCCCCTTCTGAAGAGCGCTCGCTGGCGCGCCAAGCGGCTGAAAAGAAATGGAAAACATTGGCCAATGAGACGGAATTCCGGAATAAAATGCTCCGGCTTCAGCGATTCCTGCGCTACCGGGGCTTTTCGGATTCACTGATCGTTGAGATGCTCAAGGAGATGCACTCATGAAAGTTATCGTCATCGGCGGCGGATGGTCCGGCAGTGCGGCCGCCCTGGCCGCCCGCAACCAGGGTGCGGAGGTCGTTTTGATCGAACGCACCGACATGCTGCTCGGAACCGGGCTGGTCGGTGGAATCATGCGCAACAACGGCCGTTTCACGGCTGCGGAGGAAATGATCGCCATGGGCGGCGGCGAGCTTTTCGAGTTGGCCGATCGGAACAGCCTGCACCGGGGGATCGAATTCCCGGGTCATCGGCATTCCAATCTTTACAGCGTCGCGCGCATGGAGCCCATGGTGAGGAGTTTCCTGCTCTCAAAGGGAGTTTCGATAAACTGCCAGGTCCGCGTAACGGATGTCGAGATGGCGGAAGGCTCCATCCGTGCCGTTCTCGCCAGGCAGAATAATGAATCTTTACGGTATGCAGGCGATGTGTTCATCGATGCCACCGGAACCGCCGGCGGACCGGCGAATTGCAGCAAGTACGGCAACGGCTGCGCCATGTGCGTCCTGCGTTGCCACTCGTTCGGGGGTCGGGTGAGCGTAACCGCCAAAGCGGGCGTCAAGGAGATGATCGGCCGCAAGGGCGACCAGATCGGTGCCATGAGCGGTTCCTGCAAACTCCTGAAGGAATCCCTCGACCCGCAGATCGTCGCCACTCTCGATGAAAAAGGGGTAGCGGTGGTCCCGCTGCCCTCCTCCAAGGTGCTCAAAGGCAAGCTGGGCCTCAAGTGCTGTCAGCAGTATGCAATCCCTGAATTCGAGCAAAACATCATCCTGCTCGACACCGGGCATGCCAAGCTTATGACTCCGTTTTTTCCGCTCGACCTGCTGCGGGCTATCCCCGGCTTCGAGAACGCGCGCTATGAAGACCCTTACGCCGGCGGACTCGGCAATTCGATCCGATACGTAGGCATGGCGCCCCGCGATGACGCCCTCAGGGTCGAGGGCGTTGCCAATTTGTTCTGCGGCGGCGAGAAGGCCGGTCTACTGGTCGGCCACACCGAGGCCATCTGCACGGGCACCCTCGCCGGCTACAACGCCGTTAAATCGGTACGCAGAGAAAAGCTGCTCGTACTTCCGGACACGCTGGCCGTCGGCGATGCCATCCGTTTCGTCCGAAAGCAGATGCGTGAGGAAGGCCTCCTCAGCCTGAAATACACTTTCTCAGGCTCGGTCTATTTCGAGCGGATGAAAGCCAAAGGGCTTTATACCCTCGATCTTAAACAGATCGAAGCGCGGTTGGATGCCACCGGCCTGGCCGGCGTTTTCGCAGAGCGCTGACTTCCTCAAACGTTCCAGCAGGCCACGAAGTGCCCGCCTCCCCGATCCTCGAACGGCGGGGGCTGCAGACGGCACTGGCCCGTGCGGTGGGGGCAGCGGCTTTGAAACCGGCAACCCGGAGGAGGCTCCAGCGGATTCGGCGGCTCGCCGGAATGGGTGATCCGGCGGCGGATCCGCTGGATTTTCGGGTCGGGTACGGGCACCGCCGACAGCAAAGCCTGCGTGTAAGGGTGCAGTGGTTGGGAGTAAATCTCGGTGCGCCCGGCGAGCTCGACGATCTTGCCCGCATACATGATGGCGATGCGTTGCGAGATGTGCCGCACCACCGCCAGATCATGGGCGATGAACAGGTAAGCGATGCCGAGATCCTTCTGCAGATCCTGCAACAGATTCACAATCTGTGCGCGGATCGATACATCCAGGGCGGAGACGGGCTCATCGGCTACGATGAACTCGGGGTTCAGGGCGAGCGCCCGGGCGATCCCCACGCGCTGGCGCTGCCCGCCGCTGAAGGCGTGCGGGTAGCGGTTTCCGGCGTCCGGCGGCAAGCCCACGCGCTGCAGCAGCTCGATCACCTTTGCCTCGGCATCGCTTGAGCTTGCCGCCATGCCGTGAACCACCAACGGCTCGGCAACGATGTCGCGGATACGCATGCGCGGGTTCAGGCTCGCATAAGGATCCTGGAAGACCAGCTGGATGTGGCGGCGCAGGGGCCGGAGATCCCGGGGCGTCGTATGGGTGATATCGCGTCCCTTGAAATAGATCCGGCCCTCCGATAACGGCAATCGGCGCAGGATGGCGCGGCCGGTGGTGCTTTTGCCGGACCCCGACTCGCCGACCAGGCCCAGTGTCTCACCGGGCATGATCGCAAACGACACATCTTCAACCGCATGGACCTGCAGGCGGCGCTGTCCCCAGAACCCGCTGCGACCCGCATCGAAACGGACCGTCAACCCCTGTACCTGGACCAACGGAGTGCTGTTTAGCGCCTGATTCCTATTTTCTGCAACGGGCATGACTGGCTTATTGACCTGTCCGATTTGTTTCGGATTTCGATATTCGCATTTCGGATTTGCTTCTCACGGCTGTTGTTGTCCGGCACACCAGCATGACACCATGCGGTCTTCGTCATAGGAGACCATTTCCGGTTGCATGCGGCAGCTTTCGCGGGCGCAGTTGCAGCGCGACACGAAGGCGCAGCCTTGCGGCGGCATAATCAGATTGGGGGGCAGCCCCTCGATCGCGACCATGCGCTCGGCGACTTCGTCCGGCCGCGGCGTGGCCCTGAGCAGCCCCTGCGTGTAAGGATGGGCCGGCCGTTCGAAGATGTCTTCGGCCAGACCCACCTCGACGATTTTGCCGGCATACATGACCGCCACCCGGTGGCACATCTGGGCGATGACTCCCAGGTCGTGGGTGATCAGGATGACTGAGAGCTTGAGTCGGTCCTGAAGCCCGGCCAGTAGTTCAAGGATTTGGGCCTGGATGGTGACATCGAGTGCGGTGGTCGGCTCGTCGGCGATAAGCAGCTGCGGCTGGCAGGCCAAGGCCATGGCGATCATCGCCCGCTGGCGCATGCCGCCGGACAGTTCGTGCGGAAACTGGCTCAGGCGCTTTTCGGGCGCACCGATGTCCACCAGCGCCAGGAGCTCGACGGCCCGGTCCCGGGCCTGTTTCCTGCCCAGACCCAGGTGGTGCCGCAGAACTTCGGTGAGTTGAGCGCCGATGCTGAAAAGCGGGTCGAGCGAGGTCATCGGATCCTGGAAGACCATAGTGATCTCCCGGCCCCGCACCGATTCCATATAGGCGCGTCCGCTTGGGCCCAGCAGGGATCTGCCCTTCCAGCGAATGTCGCCGCTGATGATTTCGCCGGGGACGTTGATCAACCCCATGACGGACTGGACGGTGACGCTCTTGCCCGATCCGGACTCGCCCACGATCCCCAGCGTTTCTCCCGCTCGGACGACGAGATTCACGCCGCGCACCCCCTGAACGACGCCATACCGGGTGGTGAAATGAACCACCAGGTCGTCGATTTCCAGCAACGAGGGTTCCAGGCGCAGCGTCATGACGAAGGGGTCTCCTGAAGCGCATGCGACGCACGCTTCTTGCGTAGGGCACGCATCTGGCGCGCGAACTGTTTTTCACGCTCCTGGGGATCTGAAATCAAGCGCATCCAGCTTGCCACCAGATTAATAGCAAGCACGGTGAAGGAAATGGCGATGCCCGGAAACGTCACCAGCCACCAGGCGCGGAACATATAGTTCTTGCCGGTCGCCACATCCAAGCCCCAGGACGTCGCCGGCGGTTGAATGCCCATTCCCAGGAAAGAGAGTGCGGCTTCGGCCAAGACGATGCGCGCAAACTCGAGAATGGCCAGGGTCAGCAGCGGCGAGGTCAGATTGGGGAGGATGTGGCGGAAAACGACCCGTGCGGCACTGCAGCCCACCATCTCGGCCGCTTCCACATAAGCGGTCTGGCGGACCGAGAGCACGGCGCCCCGGGTCAGGCGGCCGTACACCATCCAGCCGTTCAACGAGAGAACGAGGATCACGGTCAGCATGCTGGGGCCGATGACCGCCAGGATGATCAAGGCGATCAGCAATCCCGGAAAGGCCACTTGGGTGTCGATCCAGCGCATGATGAAGCTGTCGATGCGGCCGCCGCGGTAGCCGGCGATGAGCCCGAGCATGACGCCGAAGGTCCCCGCGAGGAGAACGACTGCGACTCCCACGGTGAGGGAGACGCGCGAGCCGTGAATCACGCGGGACAGCACGTCCCGGCCCAGATGATCGGTTCCCAGAAGGTGTTTCCAACTGCCGTTGGGCTCCCAGACCGGCGGTGCCAGCCGCATCCGCAGATCCTGCGTCGTCGGTGAATACGGAGCGATCAGCGGGGCGGCGGAGGCCATGAGAATCAGGGCTGCGATCATGAGGATCCCGGCGAACCCGGCCTTGTCCCGCCAGAGCTCGTCTATCAGGGCTTTCACCCGGCGGCCTGGCGGGGTTGCCCGTTGATGGGAGGTGATGGCTGCCATGGTCACGCGATCTTCAGTCGTGGGTCAATGGCCTTATAGACCATGTCCATCAGGATGTTGATCAGCACCACCAGGATGGCCACGGTGAAGACAATGGCCTGCAACAGAATCAGATCCTCGCGTTCGATGGCCTGAATGGCGGTCAGCCCCAGCCCCGGCCAGGCAAAAACCGTTTCCACCACCACCGAGTAGCCAGCCACCGCCCGGATGAGCTCCCAGCCACATAGGGTGACGACCGGCAACGAGGCGTTGCGCAGGGCATGCACGCCGACCACCCGGTAGAAAGAGAGCCCCTTCGCAAAACAGGTCTTGACGTACTGCTGATTGAGTTCGTCGATCATAGAGGAGCGTACGATCATCACCAGCCGCGCCAGGGCGGGCAGCGCCATGGTGATGGTGGGCATGATGTAGTGGGCCGGCGTATCGACGCCGGAGGTCGGCAGCCAGCCGAGCTGAACCGCAAACACGACGATCAGAAGCAGCCCCAGCCAGAACTGCGGCACCGAGAGCCCGATGAGGCTGAGGAAAACCGTGCTGCGGTCGGAGGCGCCTCCCGGCCGCAGCGCTGCGATGATTCCAAGAGGGATCGCCAAAAAAAAAGCCAACCCGATCCCCATAAAAGCCAATCCCAGGGTCAGCGGCAGCTTTTCGAAAACGATCTCCATGGCCGGGCGACGCTGCCAGAGGGAGTCCCCGAATTCGAACCGGCTGAGGCCGTCTGCGAAATCGGCGAACTGGATCCAGATGGGGCGATCCAGGCCGAGCTGCTTTTCAAATGCCGCGCGCTGCTCGGCGGTGGCCTCGAGGGGCAGCATGACCTTGACGGGATCGCCTACTAGGCGTGTCACGACAAACACCAGCACCGTGACCCCCAGGATCACCGCGACGCCCTGCAAAAGACGTTTGAGGAAATAACGGCCCATGGAAGTCCGTGAGCCCGTGGGCCCGTTGACCCGTTAGCCCGAAATGAAAAAGAAAGCCATGCTGGAAGTGTTTTTTGACTCTTCGTCGTTGGGGGCCAACGGGTGACGGGCGAACGGGCCAACCCCTCTTATTTCAGCTTCATTTCGCTGACCAGCATCTTGGCATCTACGCGGCCCGGCCAGACGAGTCGCTTGCTGACGCCGTAGATGTCCTCGATGTTCAACAGCCAGACGAAATAGGCTTGTTCATGGGCGCGCTTGACGGTTTGGTCGTAGAGTGCGGCGCGCTTGGCGACATCCGTCTCGGAGCGCGCCGCATCGATCATGCCGGCCAGTTCCTTGTCGCTGTTGGAAGAGCCGGTGCCGCCGGCCTTGTAATAAGCCGAGAAGCTCTTGTCCGCGTCCATGAGTTCATTGGAGCTCACGACGAAAATGGCGTCACCTCGAGTCTTGCGGTCGAACAGCCGATTCAGATACTCGTTGAACTCGAAGATCCGCACCTTGGGCTTCAATCCAACCGCCTCCCAGTAACCCGCCACGGCCTCCACCATTTCGCGGTCTTTGAGCCAGCGGCCGGCCGTGCCGATGACCTCGACGCTCGCACCCATCGCCCCAGCCTCTTTCAGCAGGGTCTTGGCTTTTTCCGGGTCATAGGGGTAGGGGCCGACCGCCTTGCTGAAGCCGAAAAAAGAAGGGCTCAACAGCTGGCCCTGAGCGATCTGCGCGTAGCCTTCAAACAGCCCTTCGGCCAGGGCTTTCTTGTCCACGGCATAGTTCAAGGCTTTGCGAACCCGGACGTCCCGAGTCGCTCCGCCGTCCGCATTCAGAATGATGATCGGATGCTCCAAGCCCAGCATGTGAATGGCCTGCGGCACCTTCTTGGTGAATTCCGGAAGCAGGTTGGTGATGAGATCGAATTCTCCGGCCATCAATCCTGCCAGACGGGTGCCGGGGTCCGACACAAAGCGATAAGTCACTTTTTGGATGGTCGGCTTGGCGCCCCAATAGGCGGGATTGGCCTCGAGGATCACATTCTGGCCGCGGTTCCATTTGATAAACTTGTAAGGTCCGGTTCCGACCGGCGTTTCGGCGAATTTAGGGTCTTGGCTGTGTCCGGGCGGGACCATCTTCATCCAGTAAAGCCGACCGGGCAGGATGGGATCGGGACCATCCGTAATTATCTGGACGGTGAGGTCGTCCGCCTTCTTGGCATCCTTGATGGTGGAGAAAAACGATATCTGCTCGGACTTGAAATTAGGGTCGATGAGGCGCTTTACGCTGTGAACCACCGCATCAGCGTTGAAAGGCTCGCCGTTGTGAAACCGGATACCCGCGCGCAGCTTCACCTCCCACGTCTTGGCGTCCACCAGCTTCGGTTCGGATGCGGCCAGGCCTGCCGTAAGTTTGCCGTCCGGCAAACGAGCCATCAGGGTTTCATACACGTTGTCATTAACGGCCCGTTCGCCGCCGTCCTCGCGGACCTGCGGGTCCAGGGTCGTCGGCTCCGATCCGAGGGCGATGATGATTTCCTGCCCCAGGACCGGAGCTGCGATGAGAAAAAGCCCGGCAACGATGAAGATAAAGCGTCTGATGGCTTTCATAGGGACCTCCGTCTTTGGATGGATAGAGAAAAAGAGCAGCGGGGTAACGATTCGCGGGGTGGCGCGACGCGAAGTATCAAGGGCCATGACTACACGTCGGCCGCAGGATTGTCAAGCGGGTTGGCCGCTGGACGGCAGCCCCTGCCTCCAGCTCGGAGGAGGTTATAACCGGTCAGATTGGAAGGTGTTGCACTGGCCCATGCTGCCGGTCTCCAACCCGCGTTTAAACCACCGCACGCGCTGAGCGGAGCTGCCGTGGGTGAAGGAGTCCGGCGTTACATATCCCCGCGACTGGCGCTGCATCCGGTCGTCGCCGATCATGCTCGCGGCGTTGAGGGCCTCCTCGATGTCGCCCTCTTCAAGAATCTGCCGCGCCTTATCGGCATGGTGAGCCCAAACCCCGGCCAGACAGTCTGCCTGGAGTTCCATCATCACCGATAGCCGGTTTGATTCGCCTTCGCTCGCCCGGCTTCTAAGGGAATTCACTTTTTCGGCGATCCCCAGAAGATTTTGAACATGATGCCCCACCTCGTGCGCGATGACATAGGCCTGGGCGAAATCGCCGGGAGCGCCGAATCTTTGTTTGAGGTCGCTGTAAAAGCTGAGATCGATATATACCTTTTGATCCATCGGGCAATAAAAAGGGCCTACAGCAGCCGAGGCCATGCCGCAGGCAGACTCAACGGATCCCGAAAACATCACCAGCTTGGGCTCCTGGTACGTTTGACCCATCCCCCGAAAAAGCGTTCGCCAGGTGTCCTCCGTGTCGCCCAGGACCACGGAAACGAATTCCGCGAGACGATTTTCCTCGGGTGAAGCGGAATAGGGCTCGGACCGCGTCGGGGCGCCGGCACCCGGAATGGGCGTCTGACTCTGATTTAAAATGATAGACGGATCGATCCCGAAGTACATGGCCACCAAAACCAACAGGATGGTTCCGATACCTCCTCCGGCGATCCGCCGCGATACATGAACCCCTCTGCGATCCTCTACATTCTCACTTCTGCGGCCGTCTCCCCAGCGCATGCCCCACCCCCAGGCTTGTCAGTTCATATGGAGTTTGTTATGGCTTCAACCAGCCGATCTTATTGGGATGGAAAAGTATAGGCACCCTGAGATCAAGTCAAGCACCATTTATGCTGAGCGTTACGCAACCTGCAGAGCGGATAAAGTTTTTAAAATCCAGGCTGCCCTCGCGGTTAAATGCAGAAAATTCCGACGAGAGGTTGCAAAACAACCGCCATTGCAATAGGGTCCAAAAAAACGATGCGCAATTTATGAATGGACTTCCACGGGTGGATGAATTGTTTCCCCAGCTCTGTTTAGACCGTTGCCCAATCCGATGGGCTTAATGCTGCAGCTAACAAGGTCTAACTGTTCAAAATACCACATTAAATCCGAATAGCTGTCTTAAGTGCACGATTTTTGCTCGTTTTATGGTCGAAGCGCCGGATGTTTGAAGGGGGAGTCGGATCGAACGTCAAGGCGCTGCGAAAGGAGGGCAATGATATGGCCTATCATGAGAAGGACTGCCCAAAAAGGAAGCTGGTCCGAAAATCAATGGGCTGGGTCTTTGCTTTGGTGTTGGGTCTGTTGGTCTGCATAGCGGATATTAAGCTGCCGGCCGAGACGGAAAAAGGTAGTATTTCCTTAGAGCACTTAGTCAACGGAGACGAAACTTTCCCCGCCTTCGCCTTATCGAGTCCGGATGAAACCGGTATCTCCGATCTTGCGGCCATGCCGTTTGTTCCCGGCGCCGAACCGGAACTCCTGCCGTTTGATCGGATCATTCACGAGGCGGCCGGCCGCCATCATGTGGATGCGGATCTCATTCTGGCCGTCATTATGGTGGAATCCCAATTAAACCCCACCGCCAGGTCGAAAAAGGGCGCCGGGGGTTTGATGCAGCTGATGCCCATCACCGCCGATGCTCTTGATGTCGTTGATATTTATTGCCCCGAGGAAAATGTCAATGCCGGGGTCAGGCACCTCAAGTGGCTGCTGGATCGTTTCGATGGTGATCTGACAATGGCGCTTGCCGCTTACAATGCGGGCGTTCAAAACGTTTTACGCCATAACGGCGTTCCCCCCTTCCCCGAAACGCGCGCCTATGTGAAACGGGTTCTGGAATACTATGCTGAAATTAAGTACGATTCTCTGGAGTTTTAATTCTCGCCGGTCAGACGGCTGTTGCGTACGAGGGTCCGGCCGTCGACCCATACCGGCATCGGCTCGCCAGCCAGAAAATTTTCATCCGGCCCGCGGTGTTGGGCATGAAGATGCAGATGCGGCTCCGTCGATAAGCCTGAATTCCCTACCCTTCCGATTAATTGTCCCGTCTGAACCCGCTGCCCGGCCATCACGGTGAGACTGGAACGCATTAGGTGCGCCATCAGCACATCGGCTTCGCCGCATTCGAGCCGCACGAAGTTTCCGGCCGGATTCCGGCGATCGGATTCCGGAGGTGTTTGGTCCGGCAATCGATCTTCGGTTTGAACCACCATTCCGGCGCAGGGGGCGTGCACCGGCTCCCCGAAAATGTGATATCCTCTCAGTTCCACCGGCCATAACCCTTCCGCCCTTCGACCTAATCGGTCGATGCGAACGATGTCGAGAGCATAGCTCTGCGCCCGATATTCCGATAGAGATTCGCGTGCCAGAGTTTTCATGTGTGGGTTGATCAGGATGGAGTAGCCGCCGTTGACAACATAATAGGTTCCACCCTTCAGGGGCGACGCCAGCTTCATTGATGGGCCCTTCGGCGGAGCATATCCACTCAGTGCCCACACTAGCATGCTGGTGCAAAACATGGTCAACCATAGACTGCTGGCGACCGGAAAAGCGGATTTGGCTCCCTCCTCTCCGCGCGGGCCATAGCGCCCTGACCGGTACCAGGCGACCGCTGCGGCCCCCATGCCCAGAATCGCATACCCGTATGGCAAGTACCAGGGCGCCAGCAGCCAGGAGCCCGCGACGGCGATCAAGGCCAGATAGGCGCAAAATGAAAGCACTTGCAGCATCCATTCGATTCGGCTGCGGCACGTGCTGCGCCACAGCCTGGCCAACAAGGCCAGGGGCAGGAGAACTTCCCCCAGGATGGTGATGAATCCCAATTCCAACATGTTATCTCAGAGATGCGACCATAGGAAAGCGATAAGATATGGGGTGTTACCGTGCATGCACCTCCAGCAGAGCATTTGTCAGACGGCAGTGGGGTCGGCTCAGGTTTAACAGAAAGGAGGCAATGATGCTACTGGGTACTTCGCGTCTTCCCCAGCGGGATGTGGCGGCGGTCATGACCGCGGAGTGCCGGTCCGACACCCAGAGACCTCAAGTCTGGCACAGATTCTCTTAAAAAAGGTGGATCTTAGACGGATCGGCGTTCTTAGCGCTTTCGGCGAAAGCGAAAAACGCTCCCCGCAGGCGGGGCGGCATCTTGGCGAATTGAATCCCCAGGGATTGGATCTTGAGGCCCTTGACCACCACATTGCGTTTGCGTACGATCTGGCCTGAAATCGCTACGGAAAGCTCCTCGGCGGGGATGGTGACGCGCACCTGGCGGCGGATGAGGTCATCCGCATGGAACGATTCTGACGGGTCGGGGCGAGTCCCGTTGCTTTCCGGTATGAAGGAAACCCCCGAGACCGATAAATCGCGGCAATAACCTTTCAAGATAATGGGTGCTTCATTCCTCGCAGCGGGGAGTATCTCGACGCACATACGGGTTGGGATCGAGTAACGTATTCCTTTGCGGACGCCGTTGGCAGCAGGTTCGGTCTTTTTCCTGGATCGGATGCGGCAAAGCCGGATGATTCCGCTTTCTATGTTGGGATATTTGCGGCAGGCGCGAACCAAGTGGCGTCTGGAGATCACAAGCAATTCTGCTCGGGTGCTCGTCACGACGTGCGGTTGGCTGGGGATCTCTTCCGAAAAGGGGTAGACCTCACCAAAGGAATCCGCTTCCCAAAGAACGCCGCAGCCCTTCCTGCGAAACCTGGGCTTTTGTGAAACCATCTCGTAGCAAGATTCTTTCACAACCCCGGAGACAATGAGATAGAGGTCTGCGTGCCGTTTTCCTGGCTGGAGAATATTTTTCCCGGCCGGTGCGTGTGTGTGCCGGAAACGCGAAAAAACGGCCATTCGTTCCACGGAGTTGAGATTCTGGATGAAGTCATCGACGGGCGCACCATTGTGAGGAGTGCCTTCGATTGTGCGATGAAATTGGACGAGTTGATCGCGGGACGGCCGCTGCAGTTGCCACTGTAGGATTTTGGCGACCCATGCCTGCAACAGCCTGCCCGAACACAGAAACAGAGCGGCGGCCTCCCCGTATTGCTTGACCGCGGCGGCCTGGAAATGCCCTGCGGCCAACAGGTCCGCATGCATCCGCATGAGCTCCGGGCGGCCGGGGAAATCTTTGACAATCCTGGCGAACGCCTCAAGCGAATCGATGATAATCGACCCTTCGATAATGTAGTCAGCAGTTGTCTTTTCCATTTTCCCCGAGCGAGCTCGACTCGGTTCTTTACGCATCGCACAGGTAGCCATATCGGAATCATCGACAAAATTGCCGAATGACTTTAGCCGTTAAATGGATGCGGTGGCTGATTTCGACCTTGACCTGGGCCACCGGTGTGGTAAAAATTTCCACTTTTTTATTTCGGATAATTTCTCGCAAGGTTCAACATGGAAGAATCATTCTCCCGGGTCCGCAAGGCGTTGGGCGAGGGGCTGCGCAGAGCCCTGAGCGGTTATATTTGGCTGCTGAAGATCCTCATTCCGGTTTCCCTGGCGACTGCGCTGATAGACTACAGCGGTTGGCTCCAGCACATGGATGTCGCTCTCAAGCCCGTCATGGCGACGCTGAGCCTGCCGCCATCGGCGGCGTTGCCGATCCTCATCGGCATGACGGCAGGAGTGTATGCGTCCCTGGCGGCCATGGCCGTGCTGCCGCTTTCGAGCGATCACTTGACCATCATCACCGTTTTCATTCTGATTGCCCACAACCTGCCGCAAGAGGGCATCATCCAGGCCAAGTCCGGGATCAACTTCGTGAAGACCACACTGGTGCGGATCATAGCTGCGTTTGCGACCTGTGTGCTCGTCGCCTGGTGCCTCCAGGCCGAGGCTGGCGTAGCCGAGGCATCTATCTACGGTTCTGTCCGGGAATGGCCTTCGATGGGGGTCTTTCTGCAGAACTGGATGGTAGAGATGCTGCAGTTGTGCATGAAGGTTTTGATTATCGTCATCGGAGTGATGACGCTGATCGAGCTGATGAAGGAGTTCAGCCTGATCGATGTTTTGGTCAGGCTCTTCGCCCCCGTGTTGAGAATGATGGGGCTTCACCAGCGGGCCGGCGTGCTCTGGCTCACGGGCGTTATTTTCGGGCTGGCTTATGGCGGGGCGGTCATTGTCGAAGAGTCCAGCAGCCTGCGCATCGATCCGGAGGAGGTTGAAAAACTTCAGCTGTCCATCGGGATCAATCATTCCATGATCGAAGATCCCCTGCTGTTCCTGCCGCTCGGGGTGAATCCCTTCTGGCTTTTGGTGCCGCGATTGGTGGCCGCGGTAGCAGCGGTTTATATGCTGACGATCTGGTTCAAGTTCAAGAAGGTGTTCGAACGAAAGACGGCCTGACCTCCATGCGATCCAAGCTTGATCTTTAAGCACTCGATCCTATTTTTGCGGAGAAACGTCAACCGCAAAATCGATCCGGGCGATTGGCGCGGAGGCGAAAGGAGCCCATCGCCGAAATTGGTCTCCTTGCAGGCCATCGAAAGGAGGAAGAGGTGCTCAAAGAGGGAAGCAAAGCCCCTATGTTTTGCCTACCGGCGGCGGAAAAAGACAACGTGTGTCTCAGGGATTTCACCGGGAAATGGGTGGTGCTCTACTTCTACCCCAAAGACAGCACGAGCGGCTGAACAACGGAGGCTCTGGAGTTTTCAGAGCTCAAGCCGCAGTTCGAGAAGCTCGGTGCCGCGGTCCTGGGAGTCAGCCCGGACTCGCGAGAATCCCATCGCAAGTTCGCCCAGAAAAACAACATCACGGTCACGTTGCTGAGCGACGTCGAACGGACCGTCATCAAAGCCTACGACGCCTGGGGCGCCAAGAAAATGTACGGCAAGGAATTCGAAGGGGTCGTGCGCAGCACGGCGCTGATCGACCCCAAGGGCACGGTGAAGGCCGCCTGGCCCAAGGCTCCCAGCAAAGGCCACGCCGCAGAGGTTCTTGAGGCGCTGCAGCGGCTTAGCGGGTGAGGGCTTCTTCGATGGTGCCGATCAGCTCTCTGAAATCGATTGTCATCTCTCGCTCGACGTCACGCATCTCGCCTGGGCCGTAGACTAAACCGAACCGCCTGCTGATGGTGACCCCTCGGTTATCGCAGTAGGTCGCCAGCGACTGCTTGGTCATGCTGCCGATAATGAAGGCCCCCGCCTGATGGGCCCACTCGAAATGCGGCCCGTCTCCGCCGCTGTCACCCATCACGATGACCCGCTCCGCCGGAATGCCCATCTGGTTGACCACGGCAGCGGTGTTCCGGCCCTTATCCCGGGTTTCATGCAGATTGAGGATGAGGGAGGGATCACTGGCGTCCGACGCAAAACGGAACAGCGGGTTGGCGGAGAGCACCGGCACGCGCGGCAGGAGGCCCTTGGCGAAAACCCGCTGAAAGTAACCGATCATTCCGGTCGTGTTGAGCATGAAGAGGATGCCCTTGCCCGCACACCACTCGATCAGCTCCGGAACCCCCCGGTAAACCGCAAACTCGCGTTCCAGGTAGGCGTCCATCATCTCCGGCGTGATCGGCCCGGGTAGTGTTCGTTGGATCCGGTTGCAGGCGTCGCCAAGGGAGATCCGGTTGCCGGTGTAGCTGCGGAAGACCTCCTTCAACTCCGGCTCGATCTGCGGGTACACGAAGGCGATGAAGTCGAACGGTCCCGAGGGCGACAGGCACTCGCTCCAGTCGGAGGAGAAGATGGCCTTGAACGGCCGGGTTTGTTCTTCCATGCGTAAACCTCGCAAGAATGATTCAGTGGATCTGAAGCCCTTCTATCGAACCGTTGGTGCCCCTGAGCATCAAAGCGGCGTCTTCTACCTACAGCGTTTTGACTCCTGTAAACGGACTCTAATGGAGTTTAATAGGGCATTATTTGCTGGTGTCAAAACTCATTAAAACGGCTTCCTGGATAAAATGCGAGGCCTTTATTATGCTGTCACAAAGGCAGTTTTCTTGGCAGTCGAGTTTACGGTGATATTCTTAACGTTCACGGTGAGGGGCGCGCGCCGCCCTTGCGCGCGTGTCCCTCTCAACCGTGGGGTTAGCCGTCACGCCGCTACTCGGAGAGGAACTTCAC
>CAZNAX010000021.1:0-27329 GCA_964570965.1 uncultured Desulfatibacillum sp. | reverse complement strand
CCTCGGTGCCGGCGAAAAGCCCGCCGATCATGACCGTGTGGGCGCCCGCGCCGATCGCCTTGGTCAGATCGCCCGAGAAGCGGATACCGCCGTCGGCGATGAGCGGCACGCCCGTCTTCTCGGAAACCGGTCGGCAGTTCATGATGGCCGTCAACTGGGGAACGCCCACCCCCGCCACCACCCGCGTCGTACAAATGGACCCGGGCCCGATGCCGATCTTGACCGCGTCGACCCCTGCTTTGATGAGGTCTCGCGTGCCTTCCGCCGTGGCGACGTTGCCGGCGATGACCTCGATCTCCTTGAAGGTTCGCTTCAGGCGCTTGACTGCGTCGATGACGTTTTTGGAATGCCCGTGCGAGGTGTCGATCAGGAGGATGTCCGCGCCGGCTTTGAGCAGGGCCTCGGCACGCTCCTTCATGTCCGGCCCGACCCCCACGGCGGCGCCGACCCGCAGCCGCCCCAGACTGTCCTTGGAGGCATTGGGGTATTTCTTGATCTTCTCGATGTCCTTGATGGTGATCAATCCGGTCAGGCGCCCTCTCTTGTCGACCACCAGCAGTTTCTCGATGCGGTGCTTGTGCAGGAGTTTTTTCGACTCCTCCAGTCCGATCCCTTCGGTTACCGTCACCAGATGGTCCTTGGTCATTACCTCCGAAACCCTCTTGTCCATGTCGGACTCAAACCGCAGGTCCCGATTGGTCACGATGCCGACCAGCTGGTCCCCTTTCACGACCGGCACGCCGGAAATTCGGTACTGCTCCATCAGTTTGAGCACTTCGGCCACCCTCTGGTCGGGGTGGATGGTGACCGGGTCGACGATCATGCCGCTTTCCGACTTCTTGACCTTGTCGACCTCCATGGCCTGGATCTTGATCTCCAGGTTCCGGTGGATGAACCCCAGGCCGCCCTCCCGGGCCATACTGATGGCGGTGTCCGCCTCGGTAACGGTGTCCATGGCGGCACTGACGATCGGGATAGCGAGGTGGATACGACGGGTCAGCCGCGTGTTGACGGTGACATCTTTGGGCAGCACGCCGGAAAAGTTGGGAAGCAGCAGCAGATCGTCGAAAGAATAGGCTTCCTGCAGCAGCGGATTGGGCATCGGACTCCTCCTGGGCCGAGATTAAAAATGGTGCCCACGAATAACAGAAGGCCAAGCGTTTGGCAATCTTTATTTGGGCGTCCGCCCGGCGGTCGGGAACGACAAAATGTCATTCTATTTCAAATAATTAACAGGGCGTTGGCGTTGACTTTGATGCGCCGAGTGATATAGAATGAAGAGTCTCAAAGGAAGGGCAACTCCATGATCATCAACATCAACCCTCAGAATCCGCAGCTACGGCTTGTCCGCAAAGTGGTGGAGATCCTCAAGAACGGCGGGATCGTGGTCTACCCGACCGACACCTATTATGGAATCGGCTGCGACCTGATGAACCAGCGGGCCATCGAGCGAATTTACTTGCTGAAACGGCGGGACAAGAGCAAGCCTTTCAGCTTCATCTGCTCGGACCTGACCAACATCAGCCAGTATGCCAAGGTCTCCAATTACGCCTACCGCACCATGAAGCGCCTGCTCCCGGGACCCTACACGTTCATCCTGGAAGGCTCCAAACTGGTGCCCAAGATCATGCTGACCAAGCGCAAGACCGCCGGCATCCGCGTGCCCGACAATGCGATCTGCCTGGCGCTGGTGCGCGAGCTCGGCCACCCGATCATCACCACCAGTGCCGCCACCCCCGAAGGGGACAGCTTCCACGATGCTTCGTTGATCCATGACCACTTCGGCCAACAGGTGGATGTCGTCATCGACGGCAGCCCGGTCTCCGGCGAACCGTCCAGCATCGTATCCCTGATCGACGATACGCCGCAGATCATCCGCCGCGGCGCCGGAGACGTGAGCTTGTTTGAGTAGACGGCCGCTTGGGCAAGTCCGCCTTTCAGGTTCCGGCCTCGGGAATAGCGGTCGCATTTTGCCCGGTGACAAGCGTCTGCACGAAGGCCAGATCACGCCCCAACAGCGACGGCCTGAACCCGCTTTCATCGTTAACCGTGCCTTTTCGATTACCTGAAGAACACCATCAAGTTTTCAAAAATTCCCTGAGATTCTATTCATCGCCGATATCAATGCAGGTTGATCGGGATTTTGCCAGGCTTTCCGACAAAGGGCATTAATAGAAGCTGCAAGATCGATTGCTGGTTGATATCTCTAAATTGGGAAAGGCCGATCGTCATTTGCTCATGCCCGTGAATTGGTTGGTCTTGGTACGTACCGAAAAGGCGGTCCCACCACGGAAATGCGAAGCCATAATTGCTGTTTGTTTCCCTTATCACCACGGAATGGTGCACCCGGTGCATGTCAGGCGTCACAACTGCCAAGCGGAGCAACCGATCTATGCCGATCGGAATATGTATGTTGCTGTGGTTGAACATGGCAGTTGCGTTCAAGGTGATCTCAAAAATCAACACGGCCAGCGCGGAAGGGCCGAGGGCGGCAACCGCCGCCAGTTTCAACGCCATGGATACAATGATCTCTACGGGGTGGAAACGCAACCCTGTGGTGAGGTCATAATCAAGATCCGCATGATGAACCATATGCAGCCGCCAGAGCAGCGGAACTGCATGGTGCAATACATGTTGAAAATAGACAGTGAGATCCAAGGCAATTACGCCGACAGCGGTTTCCAACCAGAAAGGCAGATCCAGGTTGTTGAGTAGCCCCCAGTTGCGCTCAGCGGCAATCAGGGCCATTCCCACAGGCAAGATCGGAAAAGCCAGGTATACAGACACCGGGTTCAACGCGATGATTGTCAAATTTGAAAACCATCGTTTTGACTTTGATGTTGTTAATACCCTTCGTGGCGTCAAGATTTCAAAAAGGGCTATCAAGGCAAAAACGCCAATAAAAAACCCCAGCCGATAGATCGTTTCATCACCCATGCGAATTTATCTCTCGTCCTGTCTTCTTCCGCGTTTTCGGCACGGCTCCTCATTCTCGGTCCAGAGGAAATCAAACGGCTTCAATCTCTCTTGGTGGTTTTGTTTTTTACGTTTAGACTTTAACTGGCTTGTTGAATTGCTGCTTTGAAAGGCTCTGCCAAAGTTGGGCAACTGTGACCACCAATCGAAGCGCATCCCGAGATCCGTTCTCGGCTCCCTTTTCGAAATCACCTCAATACTGGCCATCTGGTTGGTGACATGCGCAAAACAGATGATGGGTTTGTTTTGCGCTCTGGAAAATGCATATAGCGCCGCCGCCTCCATTTCGACTGCCACCAGACCCATGTTGCGGCAGGCATCGATTGCAGAAGCGGTCTCACGGAAAGGCGCGTCGGTGGTCCATGTTGAGCCGATCTCAACCTTAGGCGAGCATGACTTGAGATTGGGTTCCAACCACTCCAGGAGCTTATAGTCGATGCCGCTATAGTCCGAAGGCGGTAAATAGTGATAGCTAGTGCCTTCGTCGCGAAGCGCTTTTTCGATCAACACAAAATAGGGCGGATTGCGAAGAGCGATCAGTTGACCGGCGGAGGTAATGCTGAGGAGCAACTCGCAACCCGAGGCGAAAAGTTCCTCGGCCAACAACACCGCAAAGGAGGCCCCCACCGCGCAGCCAATTATACCGAACTGGAACCCTTCCTGTTCAAAAAGGTAAAGGTCGGTGTGATAACAGGCCCAGACGGGGCATTTGACAGCCCGCTGATGAGCCAAAAGACACCGCACGATATCGTCGTCCGGGTCCAACAGGCAGATCTTTGGAATGGAGCCACTTGGTGTCGACTTCTGCCGTCGGGCCTCCCGAAGCAGATTTTCGGCAGTAAAGACAGAAGGCTCATCGTATTTTTTGAATGGTAACGGCACTATCGCGCTCCCATGATGGAATGAATTCTTTTCCTGGATTTAATCTCAGCCGCCGAATAGCCTACCCAGAATACCTTTCCTACGCGCTGTCGGCTCGGGCAAGCCCAGATGCCGGCAGATGGCAGCCTCTAATTTTTCATCCGAAATTCCGGAACCCTCAACTACGATCTCCTCGCCGACCATGACGGCCGGGGCAACGGGCAGATCCAACTCAAAGTATTCATCGGTCTGGTATTCGGCGATGGGCTTGGATGTGACCTCGATCTCGATCGGATAGGTTGAGCCCAACCTGGGCATCATGTTCTTGAAGCCCTTTCAGGGCTTGCCGTTGGGTTCGTTCAAAAAAAATCTAACTTTCAACATGGGAGTTTCCTTTCTTCAGCTGCACTTATTTTGGAGTCGGCTCATGCTGTTTAGAATCTGATCAGGCGGAAGGTAATCCACCAGGCGCAATTCCTGGCATTCCTTCCCGCTGGGGTCTAAGAAGACAACGGTGGGTACACCTTTTACGCCATACTCCTGCAGCAATTGCTCGTGAAATGGATTGCCTCCCTGGGTCACATCCACTTTTACCATTATGAAATCTTTCTCCGCCTGCTTGACGACTTCGGGATCGTGAAAGGTAACTTCTTCAAGCTCGCGACATGGGGTGCACCATGTGGCATAGAAATCTATGATAACTGGCTTGTTTTGATTTTGAGCCTCTCTCAGAGTTTCCTCCGAGTAGGATTTCCAGCTGACACCGGGACCTTTCATCGCCCAGGATGTGACGAGAAAGGTTGCCAAAACCAAGCATGCAACACCGACACCAGCCTTTAGCCAGGAAAATAGACGGAAGCTTGCCTTGTTTTTATCTAACCACCCCAGATGTATTCCTGCCGCTATAGCAACCGCCGCCATGATCAGTACTGCTCCAAAACCGGGCAGAATCGGTCTTATAAAATGAACGGCCATTCCAACCAACACCCATCCCATGACCTTGCGGACCCAGAGCATCCAGCCGCCGGAGCGGGGAAGCTTCTGCAGCTGGCCGGAGAAAACCGCGAGGAAAAAAAGCGGCAGTCCCAGTCCCAGACTCAGAGTGAAAAAAACCACAAAACCCAGCCATGGGCTGCCCATGCTCGCGACCCATGTGAGCAAACCGAGAATGAAAGGACCGATGCAGGGTGCCGCGACCACCCCCAATGTCAATCCCATAAATAACGTGCCGAAATACCCGCTGTAAGATTTTACGGCAGCCTGTGTGACGGCACTCGGAAGACGAAGCTCCCAAAGGCCGAAAAGGCTTGTGGCAAACGAAATGAGAACGATGGCGATGGCGGCAAGCACAAATGGATTTTGGAGGATCGAGCCCATCAATCCTCCGGTCAGAGCCGCCGCCACGCCAAGCACAGAGTTGGTAAACGCAAGACCCAGCATATAACATAACCCGTGCGCGATGAGTTTGCGGTGGCCCTGATCGTTCGTTGAGGCTTGACCGCCGAAGTATGAAACCGTGATGGGAATCAACGGGTAAACGCAAGGGGTGAGGTTCAACGCCATACCGCCCGCAAAAATTCCTAAAAGCGTCCAAATCATGGCCCAACCGTAAAGGGGTCCGGGAGCCTGCTGAGGAGATTCGGTCACTTGTGCGGATCCGGCTGGAGCGGTTTCAACCGGCATGCCAATTTTCTGCCATTCGGGATAGCCGTAAGGGTCGCGATAGACGTTCTGATAGCCAAGCTTAACGGCCACACGGGCCGCCGAGTCGCTGCGGACTCATGTCAAGCCGGCTCAGTAGAAAACGATGGTGCGCTCTTTATCCGGCCCAAGAAATGCTCCCAATGCCGACGCGTTGCGCCACCTCGCCCACCAGGTCGGCTCCATGGAGAAGTTCAAGGCTCCCTTCAGATGGCCTGTGCGGTACTCCCACTCCTGGCGCGTGTCCACTAAAAGGAGACTTTGAGGTTCTTTTCGATACCGTGCGGCAAGATCCTCGGTGGTTATGATCTGGTAGCCTCCGGTTTTCGCTTCGATCAAAACATCATCCCATGTAGCCTGTTTTGGGGTAACGGCACGATTGGTAAACCAAAGGGCTCCAATCGTAATTATAACCGCTGCAAAGGCGATGAATGTCGTCTTGTTGTTTTCCATTAAGAACCTCCCAATGAGTTAAAACGACTGATGCCCTAAAGCTTATTTTCGCGATTAAGCTTCGATAGAAGGAATTTTGAGCCCCTCATTGAAATGCCGGTCTTTTTAGCGAGTCCTGCTGGATCAAGCGGCCCGTATGTCTTGCTCATGCTGATGACTTCATCTTCCAATTCCTCCAGCCAGTCTTCGAAAAGGACCAGAAGGTCAGGATCGGTGATAGCCATCAGCTGTTTTGATTGAGCAACCTTATCTACCAGTCTCTGGCACATTTGCGTTGGGTCGACACCTTCGCCCATGCATTCAGCTAGTCAGAGATGCACCAGGCTGGATACTTTGTCATCTTTTGACTCTCCCAAAAGTTCCCAAAGGAAGTGCGATCGAGCCTCCTCGCCCAAAGTGGCAAACAGAACTTTCAGGGCCCTGGAAATTTCGTCCAACGCCTGCTCCGGTTCCATGCGGCTGACCAGTCTAAGCAAGTCTTCCATACGAATCAGTTTCTCCCTGTCTCTTAAAAAGTTTTTCTGGCGGCCAACAGATCGGTCGCGACGGCACTCAAGGTTTGAACAACATCCAATATCCTCGGGTCAACCAGCTCATAATAGATGAAGGGGCCGCTTCTTTCGACGTTGACCAGAAGGGATCGTTTAAGCTCCTTCAGATGATGGGAAACAAGAGGCTGGGAGAGTCCCATCTCTTCGACGATGCCCGAAACGGGTTTCTTACCGCAACTTACGCACATAAGAATCCGAAGGCGATTCTCGTCAGAGAGGCTCTTGGCCAGGAAAGCGACCTTTTGGAAGTGTTCTTCCAGCAGCCTCGCGCCTTGCTGCTCAGCTGCATCACGAACCTCACTTTTTCTTTTCGTCTCAGGGTAGCTTGCCAAGTTTTCTTTAGTAGTCTTTTTCATTGGAAATAATCCTTGAAATGCGGATAGAGCAGATAATTAGATATAAACATTTATTTATAGATTCATAAACCTATTTGTCAATACAAAAAAACAGATATCAACCCTGGCCGACTGGAACGCAGGGGATGGCGGCTGGTCAGATACATGTATTGGTTGACAATTGGGGTTGGTTCAGGATAAAAAGTGTTCAATAAGTTAATTGAATGATTGAAAGGTTAATTATGAAAAATCCAAATAGACGGTTTAAGGACTCAATTTACGAGCAATTCGCAAGAATCGGCAAGGCGGTTTCGAGCCCCAAACGACTGGAACTTCTTGACCTGCTCTGCCAAGGCGAAAAAACCGTTGAATCCATAGCCAGGGAAACCGGCTTGACAATCGCCAACGCTTCCCAACACCTTCAGGTCTTAAGAGCAGCCCGGTTGGTTGATGCGGAAAGAGAAGGCTACTATGTAAAATACCGTCTGGCGGATCAGATGGTTTGCCAGTTTTTCCATTCCATGCGCGTATTGGCTGAAGATAGGCTGGCCGAAATCGAGATGATCAAGCGCCGATTTCTGAGAAGCAGGGGGGACATGGAACCGGTCGACCGGAACGCCTTGTTGCAGCGGTTGAGAGAGGGTGCCGTCACGGTGCTGGATGTTCGGCCGGAGGATGAGTACCGTGCCGGTCATATTCCCGGAGCCATGTCTGTTCCGCTCGATCAGCTTGAAAAACTGCTTTCCGAATTGCCTCGCGAGCAGGAAATCGTCGCCTATTGCCGGGGGCCGTATTGCGTGCTTGCGGTTGAGGCTGTTCAAATGCTGCGGAAATTCGGCTTCAAAGCCATCCGGCTTGAAGGAGGCATCCAAGACTGGCGGGCCATGGGGCTTGCCTTGGACACTCTCGATACACCCTCTCTTTGACAACTGATTGTTGGAGCGTATTGGATTGAACGGAATTTGAAGAACGCTTTGCCGCCAGAAAGAAAACTGCCGCAGATTTGTGAGTCTGCAATTATAGATAGTCGAACGGGGAAGGAATGAAGTAGCCCTTACTGAACTGGGTATTCTCTAAATCATACGGGAATTCAACCTCAATAGGAGGGCTTTCGATGGATGAAAACGTTATTCGGATAGGCGGAAAGAAGCGGTCAACATTTTTAGACCAAGCAAAAAAACTTATCCCGGATGGCGGCAATTTGAATCTTTGCCTCACCTGCGGCGCGTGTTCGTCCGGATGTCCGGCAACCGGGCTTGAAGGAATGGACCCGCGGAAGTTTCTGAGGATGGCCGCGCTCGGGCTGGACGAAGAGATCCTGAGCTCGAACTGGGTGTGGATGTGCACCATGTGCCAGCGCTGCATTTACGTCTGCCCCATGAAAATCGACATCCCGCGGCTGATTTACAACGCGCGGGCGAGCTGGCCCCGGGAAAAGCGACCCAAGGGCATCCTTGGGTCGTGTGATATGGAACTTCGAAACGAGAGTACCAGCGCCATGGGGGCTTCCCCCGAAGATTTCCAGTTTGTCGTGGAGGATGTGCTCGAAGAGTACCGGGAAGCTCAGCCGGAATTCGCTGACATGCAGGCGCCCATCGACAAAAAGGGGGCTGAGTTCTTTCTGAATCAGAATTCGAGGGAGCCGGTCACCGAACCGGATGAAATGGTGCCCTTGTGGAAAATACTGCACCTGGCCGGGGCCGACTGGACCTATGGGTCCAAGGGGTGGGGCGGCGAAAACTATTGCATGTTCCTTGCGGATAACGATGCGTGGAAGCACACTACCGGCATCGCAGCAAAGCAGGCGGACTATCTGGGGTGCAAGGTCTTTCTCAACACCGAGTGAGGTCACGTGACCTTTTCAGTCCTGGAAGGACTGAAAAAGTTCAACATCGAGCACAACTTCGTGGTCAAGAACATCTATGAATACTACGCGAAGTGGATTCGCGAGGGCCGGCTTAAGGTCAGCTCCGACTGGAACAGGGACCTGAAGATCAAGTTCACGGTGCAGGATCCTTGCCAGATCGTAAGAAAGAGTTTCGGAGACCCGATCGCCGAGGACCTGCGCTATGTGGTCAAAGCGGTGGTGGGTGAAGAGAACTTCGTCGACATGCAGCCGAACCGCTCCAACAACTACTGCTGCGGCGGGGGGGAGGCTTTCTGCAGTCAGGGTTCAAAGAGCAACGCCTTGCTTACGGGAAGCTGAAGGACGAGCAGATCAAGGCCACGGGGGCGGATTACTGCATCGCGGGATGCCATAATTGCCATGCCCAGATCCACGAGCTGAGCGAGCATTACGGTGGCGGATATCCCGTCGTCCATCTCTGGACGTTAATCTGCCTCTCTCTGGGAGTGCTCGGGCCGAACGAACGGACCTATCTGGGCGATGATTTAAGAGAAGTCAACGTATTTCATCCGGAGACAGGCAAGTAACCGCGGGTTAAGGCCGGAGACACTGCGAACCGCGGCCTCCGGCCAACTTTATCGCACAGATGATTTCAGCACTGCAAAATGAATGAAAAATTATCGGTTGAGGAACTGGAAAAACGGTGGGAAAATGCTTTGCTCGTTACCGATAAAGCGGTTTCCGTGCATCCTCATGTTTATCACGAAATAAAACTGCTCGCCGCTGATATCATCACAAAGCCTCTGGATATCAAGGATTACACGACTACGGCTGAAAGACTTGTCGGGTTTTTAAAAACTATAGGTTGCCATGCTCAAGGAAGTATTTTTCACTTTTATTACGATCGTGTGTCGCCTTCCAGTATCTGCAATTTGAAGTTTTTCAGAGTAGAGTGCCAGGATCTGCTGTCGCATTTGGAGGCATTCGATGAATGGCGCAGAAAAAAACGTCACTTGCGGATTGTGAAATAATGGCAACCCCTCGTGGAGGCCGAAGAGTACGATCACTGGCATGCGACTTCTCGCGGCAGGTGGATCGGACGTTGTGAGTTCGATTTGCTGCTTGGCGTTTTACAGCCACGCGCAGACGAATCCTTGATAGTTGTCGGTGGTGGCACCGGCTTTTTCACCAGAGAGCTACGCGGTCGGGTTACAGCCCAGATCATCGGGAATGACAGCAATGACGAGTGCCATACTCACATTGACGAAGAGAGGTGGGAACATGCGTATTTATAAGAGCAAGGGTAAGGTCTACGAACTGGATTCAGACGGGTTTTTACTGAACCCGAAGAAATGGGACCCGGATTTGGCCGAAGGGCTTGCGCTGGAACTCGGGATGCACAGCGGGCTGACCCGTGAGCACTATGATGTCATCCATTTCATCCGCCGGGAGATAGATAGAACCGGGAAGTGCCCCAACCTTTTTGAGACCTGCCAAGCCAACAACCTGCAGCGTGCTGAATTGAAGCGCCTGTTCCCGCATGGCTACATGCGCGGTGCCTGCAAGCTGGCGGGAGTCAGTTACAAGGAAGCCTACCTCGGAGCGAACTACTTGGAGCACAGCGCAAAGGCACTGCATGAGGTCGTCCAGCGGCAGGAGTACCGGGTGGATGTGCGCGGCTTTCTGGTGGATCCCGACGAGTGGGACGAGCACTACGCCGCCCATCGCGCCTATGAGATGAAAATCCCGGGCGGCAACCTCGGCCGAGGGCACTGGGAGATCATTCGTTATCTGCGCTCGACCTACTACAAAACCGGAAGGATTCCAACGGTCACCGAGACCTGCGAAGCCAACAATATTGACATTGGCGAATTAGAAAAACTTTTCCCGGACGGTTATCACCGGGGGGCAGTTAAGATTGCGGGTTTGCGATTGCGGAGGTAGAGGAACACCCATTGGGAGCTGAGGACTACGATCGCTGGTACGCAACTCCGCGCGGCCGATGG
Organism: uncultured Desulfatibacillum sp.; assembly: GCA_964570965.1. GTDB lineage: Bacteria > Desulfobacterota > Desulfobacteria > Desulfobacterales > SpSt-501 > SpSt-501. The sequence goes on along the minus strand of CAZNAX010000021.1, from coordinate 16,600 downwards.
ATTGGGAATTGTGAAATCGACTTGCTGTACAAGGAGCTTTGCCCCCGCCCCGGTGAATCCGTACTGGATGTCGGCTGTGGCACCGGTTTTTTTACACGCGCTTTCTCGAGTCTAACAACAGGCAAAGTCATCGGGGTTGACATCGATACCGAGTACGTGGAGTATGCCTGCCGAAGGGATACAGCAGGGTCATATTATGCAGTAGCCGATGGCCAGTCGCTTCCATTTCGCAATGCGAGCTTCGATTTGGTCATCTCGATTGCCGCACTCTGCTTTATCCCGGATGAAGCGGCCGCCGTTCGTGAGATACTCCGAGTGGCCCGTAGGAGGTTTGCCATCGGGTTGCTCAACCGGAAAAGTCTTCTCTGGCTGCAGAAGGGCAGGAAGGGTGGGAAGGGGGCTTATCACGGTGCCCATTGGCACACTGTCGGCGAAGCCAGATCAATGTTTCAAGGGCTCCCAATAAGGAATATGCGCGTTCGAACGGCGGTCCATTTGCATAGTGGTGGAAAAACAGCCGCATTTTTCGAGCGCATTTTTCCAACCACTCTATCAACTGGCGCTTTCATTTTGGCTACGGGAGACATCGAGGCACCTACGAAAAGCCCGAAGTAGGTCGGAAAAGACTTGCAATGATGAGCAGCAGATCCGATAAACGCTTTGCAGGTGATACCGAGATAAACTATAAATCGCTCAAGTGAATGATTGCTTTCGATGGGAGACCGTATGAAACAAATCACTCTTATTCTTGCGTCTCCACCTTATAGTGGGCAGGACCTGGATACGGTTATTGGCATTGCCGATGCTGCATTGCGGAAGGGTCATCGGGTTGCGGTGGTGGGATCGGGAGACGGCACCTATTGTTTCCTGAAAGGGCAGCGGGTATCCGGCGCGCCCAATGCGGAAAAGGCATTTTCGGGTCTCATCGAGCGTGGACTGCAATTGGATGTCTGAGGAACATGCTTCAGCTTCCGTGGTCTACGGAAGGAGCAATTCATCGAGGGAGCCAACCCGGGCACCCTGAGAAGCCTTTTCGAGTTATTGGACTGTACCGATGTTCTGCTCAGCGTCGGATCTTGAATGGAGAATGCCATGAACCGGGATATTCTGATGGTAGTCCGGCACGGTCCTTACGGTGGGTTTCAAGCGGCCGAAGCATTGCGACACGCCAATGGGTCACTCTCTCTGGGGTTCCGGCCGATCGTGGTGCTCATGGACGATGGTGTTTACCTGGCCCAAGCCAATCAAGACCCCGGCCAAAGCGAGTGGCTGTCACTCGGCGCGACGCTGGAGGAAATTATCGCTCGGGGCCTTTATGAAAAAAAGGACTCTCCAGCCGAATTTTACGTAGACTCGGATTCGCTTCGGCAGCGCGGCATAAACTCGGAAGACCTTGTGGAAGGCCTTGAGCCGATCGCACATGAAAAAATCGCCGATTTGATGGCGAGTCACCGTCTCCAGCTGATTTTCTAAGGAATCGGAACATGAAGGTCGCCATTCTTCTCAAGAACGGTCCGGATACCGCCGAAGCCGAACGAACGTTGACGATGGCATCAGATATGCTATCAAGAGGCCATGCGGTCACCCTTTGTTTGCTGCAGGACGCAGTTCATCTTTGCCGGTCCGAAGCCCGATTCCCGGCTGCGGGTCACCTTCAAACCCTCTTGGAAAAACAACTGGTGGTCAAGGCCCTAAAACCGGACTGCTCCCTGCGGGGCATAGACCCGGTGTCCGAAGCTGGCCGCATTACAGCTTGCGATTATTCTTCGATAGTCGATCTGATTGAATCCGCTGATCGAACCATCGGTATTCTTTAAAACACCCTCCCATAGTCCACAGCATGTTCGATGACATCTTCATTGTCTCAGAAAGTGCAATTCTTACTGACTGCCAAGGTTTATACTGCGTGCCTGACTCGAATCATATCTTGTGCGGAAGGGGATTGGGATTACCTGATCAAAGGTATCGATTCAATCTTTATTCCACCGCGGAACTACAACGATTCGAAATGCTTCAACATCCTCCGCTGCATGGCTTCGTCCGGAAGCCGGCCGAAGCCCGCCCCCAGATTGTCCTTGACATGGCCCGCTCTGGACGTGGCCGGAATGACGCAGGTGACTGCCGGATGCCCGACAACGAATTTCAGAAAGAACTGGGCCCAGCTGCGGCAGTCGAACTCGCCGCTCCAGTCCGGAAGCGGCTTGCCCTTCGTTTTGCGGAACATGCCTCCCCGGGCAAAGGGACGGTTGATCAGGGTCGCGATCCCGCGCTCCGCCGCCAGGGGCAGCAGGCGCTTTTCGGCCTCGCGTTCATCGAGGCTGTAGCTGAACTGGACGAAATCGAGAGGCTCGGTCCTCATCAGATCCTCCATCTCCGCATGGGAGCGGCCATGAGAGGTGGTGATGCCGATGTAGCGGATCCGGCCCCCTTTCTTCCATTCTCGCAGGGTCGCCAGATGAGTTTTCCAGTCGCGTAGATTGTGGATCTGCATCAGATCGACGACCGGCACCCCCCACAGCCGCATGGAGGCCTGCATCTGGTCGATCCCGGCCTGTTTTCCGTCGGTCCAAACCTTGGTAGCGGCAAAGACCGGGGGACGCGGGTTCATGGCGTCCAAGAGAGCGCCTACCACGGTTTCGGCTTGGCCGTACATGGGCGAGGAGTCGATCACCTTGCCGCCGTTTGCGAAGAATGAATTGAGCACCTCTGCGAGGCTGGCCCGCTCCTCCGGAGCGCTGCCGACGTCGAACGTGCCGGAGGTGCCCAGTCCGATCACGGGCAGTTCCTCCCCCGTTGCGGGGATGCGGCGCAAGATCGGCGCCTGGGACCGGCCCGAGGCCCTGTTCGCTCCGAATCCGACACCGGCTGCTGCGGCAACGCCCGCCAGAAGAAAGCTCCTGCGACTTAGTTTAAGTCCGATCATTATCCCGTTCCTCCGGTTATGTCGTTTTCGGCGCGATCGGCGGCAAGCTTTTCCCGGCGGCGGCCGAGGCGGAAGCCGGTAATGGCCCACGCCAGAGAGAGCGGCACCGCAAGAAAGGAGATGCCGGCCGCCGACACCCCTATCGCCTGCAGACCGGCAAAGACCCAGGCGCTGACGGCGTCCCCGCCGCGATAGACCACCGTGTCGATCACATTTTTGGCCTTGTACTTCTCCTCCCGGCCCAGCACCGTGTAAAGCATTTCGCGGGCGGGGCGCGTCAAGGCATATTCACCGGCCCTGCGGGCCACCTGCACGCAGGCGATTACGGCCAGACCGGGCGCCATCCACAGGAGCAAAAACCCGCCGGCGAGCAAGATCGGCACCAACGCGAGCGCCCAGTCGAGCCCGATTCGAGCAACGATCCGTGCGGTCAGAAAACCCTGTATGAAAAGCGTGAGCGCGTTGACCGCCAAGTCCATACCGGCAAAGAATGCGGTGCGTTGTGCGGAGTCCTTGAAGCTGTCGCGGACGATTTGTGCCTGCTGGAAGTAGAGAAAGGTCGCAAGGGTGGTGAAGAGCAGCATCAAAAGACAAATCCCGGCGAGGTAAGGCGAGCGGGCGATCAACCGTATGCCGGCCAGAATCGATCCCCCCAGCGCAACGTCTCGGCCCGGATCGGTCGCATGACCTTCGGACTTGGCCCGCTGGCGAGCCGCAGCCCCTCTCCATGCGGTCAGCCGTCGCGTGCACAAAACCGCCCATCCCAGCAACGCAGCGCACAGCAGCAGCAGGTTGGCTGTCCCCAGATGCAAGACCAAAACGGCTGTCATCGCCGGCCCCGCAAGCGCTCCGGCGGTTCCGCCCGCCGCGATCACTCCGAAAAGACGCTTGGCCTGCTGGTTGTCGAAAATATCGACCATCAGGCTCCAGAACACCGAGACGGCAAACAGGTTGAAAACGCTTGCCCATACGAAGAAGGCGCGCGCCACCCAGGCATCGGCTATATCGGATGTGAAGAGCGCGTAGAAGAGCAGCAGCCCGGCGATGAAAAAGCTGTAGATGTAAGGAAGAAAACGCGGCGGTGCGAATCGTCGGGTCACCCATCCGAACATCGGCGTGACCGCTAGCATGGCGATGAAGGTGGCACTGAACATCCACTGCAGGTGCTCGACGCCCCCGGCCACCGCCATCTCATCCCGCATCGGCCGAATGACGTAGTGTCCGCACAGCAGGCTGAAGAAGCAGCTGAAAGCCCAGAACAGCGCCGGCCGCTCGCGGCCTTCAACTGTCGATAGAAACCCCGATATCGAATTGCCCCGCCTTCTCGCCTGTTCTCTAGTTGGCGCTGGCGTTTTCACAAATGCAAGCTAATACCGGGTTAGGGATTCAGCAAGATTGAACTTCCCCCTCCAAGAAACAGCAGCGTCTGTGTTACCTGCCGCCTCGAGGATCCTTTAGCTGGTCTATGTCAATGGGCAGTGCCGGCCGCTGCCCTTCATCGACGCCGAAAAAACTCTTGAGCTCGCTCTTCGTCAGCGTACTCATCCACAAGGTAACCCGCCAGGCCCTGAGCACCTCGGGCAAGGGTCTTTGCGAAAATCCTTCGAAACGGATACTTGAAAGCAAGCCACAGCCGTCTCTTTTCCACCCGCTGCTGAATCGCCCACAGCAACTCGCGGCGTTCCTGAGGGAATTCGCGCCCCAGTCGGTGGTCAATGGCAAGGTTCAGAGCCATGCGGCGCTTCTGCCTGTCCTGCTGCTCAGAGGGCATTGGTGGCAGGTCCCGGTGAAGCTCGATTATCCCGTTATCGTACTCCTCGTCGGTAAGGCGAGGGCCGTGGTTAAGCTCTTCCTGCATCGCACATAGATATCCATTTGCTTGTTTTAAAGGTACTTCAGACTCAACTAGTTGCCACCATAGACTTTCTTCACGATGCGTGGGTCGGCCAGTATCACGGTATCGCCGGGTTTCAGGCCAAAAAGCAGCTTGTACTGATCGGCCTTAAGGGCGTTAGCCACTGCCTCTTGGAACAGGATAGTCTCCTTGTTAAGAGCATTCACGAGCTCACTAGCCTTCATCTCTTTATTGGCGAACAAGTCCTCGATCTTCATTCGCGACCATTCGGTCGACATGCGGATATCCTTCAGCTTGGCAGACAATGATTTGTTTACTTTGGACCCCAAGCTGTATTGGGCTTTGTACATGAAGAGCTTGAGGTGAAATTCCGCCAGGTCGGGGCCCCTCAATCCTCTAGCGGACCAGAGTTTCCGTTCATCCTTTCCATAAATAGCCAGTACGCCCTTAAGATATTCTCGCTCCCGCTTGCGCTCATTGGTCGATATTGCTGTGGGACCCTTCGAGCCACCTGCTGCGTGTCACACGGGTCTCAACGCATCCCAGCAGATCGCCGGTGACGTCGGCATGCTTATGGAAAGGAGAGAGGCATGTGCCAGTAGGGCCTCTGGGTCTGCCATAGGTGCCGAACAAGGCCTCCGAGACGTCATATCCGCGAGCGCCTCTGACCGTAATGCCAGCAGGAAATAGAATGCGGCTGGCCGACTGGTGGCACACCCCGTTGATGAGGTAGCACTTGATCCCGGCGCGTTCGTTCGGTTCGGCGAGGGCTTCAGCCCGCTTTGTACTGCCCGTTCCTCCCCGCAACTCGGTACCGCCGGATTTGCCGCCCCAACAACCCCAGGCCTTCCTGCCCGTGCCGCTTTTGATGTAGGTGTGGTCTGCAAGGTTAGCAAACAGCTTGGTCGGATAACACATGACAACGAGTGTGCCATAAGATTCAACCTCCTTTTTAAGAGTCCCCTCCTATAATCAAGCGCAAGCACGGAATACTGCATGCACCTCCTGGCGGGCTTGCACCGGCTTGACTTCATAGCACCGCCAGGGACGACTAGGCTTCGGAACCTGGCCCCGCCTGCACACCCTAAAGGTCCGCCTAAACTCGATGACAACCTGGCCATCCTGATTGAGACCAGTTGTTTTGGCCTGAATGATATTCCATCCGACGGCGCCACCGAAATCGACACAGTCCCTGATCGCCCCGAACCCGCTCCTTATGAGACGTGGCTTAGCCAATTTGTTTGCTTTCAACTCGGGCCGGTACGCCAACGGCCTGCTTTGGCGGATACTTCGTGCCGAATTCGCCAGGCTCCATCTGCGCCAACTTCACTGTGTCGTACCATCCGACAAACATCGGAATGACGGTCCAAAAGAAAACGAGATATTTGAAACCGCGCCGCCGATCGCCGAGGTAAAAATGATGGAGTCCGAAAACTCCAGCGAACATCGCAAGCAAGACCGCGGCCGTCTGGCTGTTGCGTGGGTTCCACGGCAGACCCAGTGAGGCAAACACATTCTTCATCGCCGTTTGAATCGGATCTCTGTACGGGCGCATCAGCCCTAGCGCCAAGGCCGCCCAACTGAGCTTGAGCCGGATCGGTTCTTCCCGTGGCTGCAGGGACGGATCAAAGTAGATGATCTTGCCGGCCACATACCTGCCCGAGGAAATCAGCTTCATCCAAACCGGTGTCTCGGCTGTCTTAGTTGACCGAATAACGGGGCCAAAGCGCTGTTCGAAATACTGATCGAACACGGCCGTCTTCTTAACGTCGCCGAGGTTCACGAACAGAATCTGCCGGCGCGGCACACGTTCCATGGTCTGCTCGATCTCCCACTGCAGATTTGGCGTCGACCCCGTGCGTATGATCACGAGTCCGGATCGCGCCATCAAATCAATGACCTTGGCTTTCCAGTCCGCATCGCCGACGTAGAGCCTTGCCGCACCCAGTTCCGGCAGCGGCTCGCCTGGCTTGCCGATTGCGATCACCGGCCCCACGCGATTCAGAATCTCGGCAAGTTCCTGCTCCGGACTGAACGTCACCGCATAGTCAAAGATAAGGGTCATTGCCTTGTTCCAGAAACCATCCGGCCGCAGGAAGAGTTCACTATCAGCCTCGAACGACCGAAGGTACACCACGGGAGGGCGCGGATCGGCCGCCAGCAGTTGCTCGGCCGACACCACGTCATACTTCCAGCCGCTGCGAAGGAGTTGGAAGCCGATTCGCGCCGAAATGAGAAAGCCTGCCAGACTGGGCAGCAATATCCACCCAGTCTCGTCCATGAACTTGAACGCGGGCATGTCGACAAGGCCCACATACGCGAAGCACAGAATAATGAGCGTGGACCCACTTAGCTTTCGCCATGCGCCGCGGCGCGCGCGTGTGCTTGTCAACAACGGAACATTTTTCAGACCGGCGAGGAGGATGATCAAGCCGAAGGCAAAGAGGTGGGCAGCAACAAGCCAGGTGCCCGCGAAGAACGCAAAGCCGCGCGGGGAATCGGTCAAGAGATTTCCAATGTCCCCCATTTTATCGCCGGTTACGCTGAAGCCGACAAAGCCGAGCACCATGAACAGCAAACCGGCCATCTTGAGCCGCAGTGCGTCTTTAATAGGCTGCATTGTTTTATAAGATGGCCCGCGGGATGAGTCTGTCAGTCCTCATCGTAAAATTCCGTATCGGAAAAATTTAAGCGAGGTGCGGATATGTCAGGCATTGCGGGATTCGTAGCATTTGCGCTCCATAAATGAGGCTGTCTTCGGGTCCCAGACGGCATCGTTTTCATGGATGATGCGCGGGGCCCCTTCCCAAAAGCCGCAGGCCAAAACAGCGGTCTCTCCTAAAGTGAATTTTTGGCCACAGGCAGGGCAGCCTTCCGCGTTGAGAGTGTTGAGTTTCTCGAGATCAATCAGCAAGGTGTGTTTCCTGCGCAGGGGGTCTTTCATGGCGTCTGCTCCTGCAGATTGGCTGAAGGGGGGACATCGTACATGCTTCGGCCGGATTTTGGCTGCTTTAAGCTATGGGCGCAGCCGGCCACTGTCAAGCCTGGATGTGGCCGGCGCGAATCTTCTGCTCAGTTGGGTGTGCGGCGGCCGGTATCAGAGCGGCTCGGACCGGCCTGATACTGCTGGACGGCGCGAGAGAACTCCCCTATCTGTTATGTTCGGGTGGAAGGTCGCTTCATTTAACTTGGGGTGGCAACAGGTAAAGCGTCATCGCGAAGATGAGATAGACCATCAGCACCAGCACCCCGACGAACCACGCCGACCGCCCGCTGTTCGTGACGAGCGCCGCCGTGAGGATGGCGATGAGGATCATCACCACGGCGCCTGGCCAGAATTGCAGGTCCATCGGCGTCGGCCCGATAACATAACTGACGAGCACCAGCACCGGCGCGACAAAAAGCGCGATTTGCGACGCACTCCCCAAGGCGATGCCCACGCTCAGGTCCAGCCGATTCTTGCGCGCGCCTGAAAACGCCGAGGCCATCTCCGCTGCGCCACCGACAAGCGCTACGACGATGAATCCCACAAACGCCGGAGTCATCCCGAAGGCCTCCGCCGCCTTCTGAACCGACGCGACGAACACCTCGCTCACCAGCGCCACCAGCACCGTGACGGCAGCTAGCGTGGCCAGGGCCAGACCCATAGGCCACGGCGCTTCGCCAGCCTCGCCATGTTCCGCGCTGGCAAACAGCTCGCGGTGTGTTTTGAGCGAGAACAGCGTGCCCAGCCCGTAGGCCACGATGAGCAGCACCACCAGACCCACGCTCAACTTCCTGGTGAACGCCGCCGCCGTGGCGGCGTCGGCTTGCGAGACCGCCGAAGGAATCAACAGCGCGATCGTGGCCAGGAAGAGCAGGCCGGCCTGCAGGCGGGCGCTGATCCGGTTGTATTCCTGCACGTGGTGCCTGAGTCCGCCGAGCAGAAACGACGCGCCCAACATGAAGCGCTTCGGGCTTGAGCTTTGCGGTGGCAAACACCACGGGCACGAACAGCAATAGCCAGAGCAGGGGATTGTGATGAATTTCTTTGAGCAGGGTCTTCATAGGAGTCTTTCAAGTCGTGCTCTGTTTCTGGAATGCCGCCACGGCGTCGGGAGATAGGGTGAAGGTGAGGGTACCCGCAATGAATGCAAACACCAAGAAAAAGGACGTCAGAATGAATTACAGCGGAGCGCGGCGAGCGCCTGAACCCAGACCCAGGCTCGGTCGTTGACGAATCTCGGACGGAGTTCACCGGGGGGCCTTCCGAACCGGGCGTCGTCGAGGTCTGAGGAGGTCTTCGAGCATCGTGCGCACGCTCTCGCCGCCCGCTTTCTTGAGCTGCTTGCGAACGGTAGCGAGGTCGCGGCGCAGGCCAGCCAACGTCTCGCGGTGGGCGAGCGCTTCCAGGAGCGCCAGGCCCCGCTGCACGTCGCTATCGCTCACGATCGCCTCGTCGTTTTTGAAAAGCTTGCGAGCCCGTTCCAACAAGCGGATCGCTTGTCGGGTGAGCGACTCATCGGATAAAACTGCGCCCAACAGCGGAATCTGGATGCGTTCGTACAGGGAGATCCACCCACGGCCCGCCTCGGTCGTCGCGAACAGCTCGTCACGCACGTCGCGGAACGCCTGCACGTCGGTCGTGCGGCTAGGCAACATCGCCCCAATGAACTCGATCGCGCAGATAGATTGCTGGATCAGGGCGAGCATGCCGGCCTTGGCGTCGCGCTTGATGAGGGTCGGATCGGCCGGATGGAACGAGTCGCGGAGGTTTCCAGCGAAAGGGCCGGTTTCGAACGCGAAGCCATACGTCTTGCGGAGCGCAGGGTTCGCGATATGGCGGCTGTAGACGTAGTCCGAGCTCGTGCCGGTGGTGGCGTAGAGCGCCCGACCCGGCTGCGGGGTGTAGTTCCGGCCTCGGACCGCCCGGATCGCATCCACGATCCGCCCGGCGACGGTTTGGAAACGGAGCTGGTCCCGCGGCAAGAGGTACTCCTGATGGCCGGGCGGGCTCAATGGCATGCAGGTCCCGGTCGCCAGACTGGTGAACCGCTGGCTGGGATCCGTGGTCTGTGTCGGGGCGTGGCCCCACGGGTACAAGACAAGCTCGCTGTAAGAGTGCACGTCGACGAACACGTCGATCCGGTACGTGTCGCAAAGGTGCATGATGTTTTGCGACTCGGGCTCTGAAAACGCACCGGCCCCGACAAAAGTTTCCAGGCAGGGATTGCAGGACGTGTGGCTCGTGGTCACACCCCACACGAAATCCAAATTGCGATTGACGTCGACCCCGCCGCATGAGGTGCCGGGATTGTCCCGCCGGTTCTGTCGCCACAAGTCGTCAACGGTCATGACGTACTCCCGCCCGTCGGGGTTGGCGCATGGCAGCATCCAGATATCGAGTGTCTCGAGCATCACCTTGATATCCTGCGCCGACCAAGTCCGGCCGCCGAGCACCAGGCCCGTCTCGTTCAAGTAGCACCGAACGAGGTCGAGCTGAAGCTCGACGATGGCGTCCGGGTTCATCAGCTCACGCGCATGCATCCCGCCAACGAGCAGAACTCCGCGGCGGTTCGAGCCGCCCCCGGCCCGCATTCGGAGAGCGAAGATCCGTCGGCCCTGAATCGATCGATTCGGCAACTCCATGCGGGCACACAATTGCGGGAACCACGCAGCGAGCAGCTCCATTACCGAGTCTATCTGTGCGACCGTGCGATACATCATGTGCCCTCTGGCCCCGTGGATCTCTTCGGCGGCGTGGGACGACCGATGCCCCGTAGTCCCTCGTCGAGCCAGCGACGCACGGACTCGTCCGTCTCGATCAGCGCGGGATCGAGCGGACGCACGGGATGGGCGTGATGGAGGCGTATTTCGAATCCCTGCTCGAGCAGCCGCACGCAGTCATCGGCCGTAAGCAGGGCTCGAACCTGGTTTTTCGGGTCGGGAACACGGTCGACGTCGAGATAATTCATCCAGTCGGCATGCCTGGCCTTGCGACCGGCATGGATGGTCGCCTCGAAGCGCACCTTGCAAGTGAACTCACGATCATTCGGTACAGGACCTCGTTCCGGCTGCTGCTCCTTCATGCGCTTACCTTTGGCGACAGGCTTGGCCCATCCTCGGATTTTAGTGCCCGCTCCCGAATTGCCTCTTCCTTTTGGGGCGTTCAATCTTGGCTTGCTGCTTGAGCACCTTCAACCTTTCCTCCGAATCGATTCGAGGGATAAGAATTCGCTTTTGGGGGGCAACGGTTGCCCGAGAATATGATTGCGCTCCAGCCGACCGTCTGCCCCGAAGTATGGGAACGCCTCTTTTGGTTGTCAACCAAGAAGACCCATCCGCCGGTTTCGATTCAACTATTGCCGCTGTTTGGTATATGCCGGTGGCAACCCCCGCCTCGCGGCGAATAGCGGCCGAAGGGCTCAAGCGGGTTTTTTCAGAAACAACGAAGCGACCATTCCGACTAGCGAAATCCCTCCGGCCACGAGAAACGGCAGCGTGAAGGACCCGCTGAGGTCCGCCAGATACCCCCCGAAGGCCGGCGCCGCCGCCTGGCCGATTCCAAAGAAAAGCGTGATGAACCCGAGGCCGGCCGGCGCCAGACGCGGGCCCACGAAATCCCCGGCCGCCGCCGCCATGATGGTCGGAACGCTCCATGCGGTGAGGCCGAACAGGATGGCGGAAAGATAGAAGCCGAACGGCGCTCTTATCAAGGCGAAAGCCACGTAAGACATAGCCAGCACGAGATATGCGAGCGCCGCGCCGCGGCTCCGGCCGAGGCGATCGGAAATGCCTCCCCAGATCACCCCGCAAAAGGTGCTCAGCGCACCCACCATGGCCCACAGCCCGCCGGCATATGCTTGAGTCAAGCCGATCTCCTTAACGAGATAAGCTGCAAAGAAGGTCATGTAGATAATATAAGAAGAACCGTAAAAGAAATAGACCAAGCCCAAATACCACACCGACCCTCTTCGGTACACGCTGGACCATTGAAGCGTTGAGGCCTTCGGCCCGGTGGGAGCTGCAGACTGCGCATCTTTTTCAGAAGTGCCGACCGGCTGAAGGCCTTTTTCATCCGGCCGGCTGCGAATCAGGGCAAACACGATGGCGGCGATGATCAGGGCGATCCCGCCCAGGATGTACCACGCATGCCGCCAGCCTTCTATCCCGTAGGAGGAAAGTATAGGGGGAACCAGAAGGCCTGAGATGAGCGTGCCGGCACCGATCCCCCCGGATACGATGCCGGTGGCAAAACCTCTTCGTTTCATGGCGAACCAGGCCGAGCCGAGGGCCATGGCCGGGACATATGCGGCGCCGTTGCCTAAGCCGGTCAGAAATCGCATGCCGAGGGCATAACCAAAGGATTGAGCGAGGCCGGTCAGCGTGAGAGTGATCCCCAACAGGATGAGGGCAAGGGTGATGACGATGCGAGTTCCAAAACGGGTGGCGAGAAATCCTCCGATGATGGCCATGGTCAGATAGCCGACGAAATTCCCGGTTCCCAGCAGGCCCAGCTGGGTGTAGTCGAACTTGAGACCATCTTTCATGGCCGGCAGGATGATGGTGTAGGCCATACGGCCGAAGCCATGGGCAGCGATGGTGGTCAGCATGCCCATGAATATGACGATCCAACCATAGTGGAGTTTGGGGGGGTTCATTCGCTTCTCCATGCGCAAAGGGTAAAGGAGTCTGTTGGTAATGTTCAAAAGCTACGGCCATCTCAGAGAAGGTTCTTCAGACCTGCCATGAATCTCTCGTCGCGAGCCACATGACCGGCCTCCATCATTCAACGCCTGAAATGGACGGTTCGGAAGACCCTCTCCCTCAGCTCGATGATTTCGGTGATCTTCAGCCCGTATCCGGCCAACAGCATGAGCGCAGCGAAGGCGGCTCCCACCAGCCCCGCAATCGTCAGGCTGCCGACCAGGCCGGAGGGGTCCACCACATCGATCGCCAGGCCGCGGATCACAGCCAGCAACGGCGCCAAGACCAGGCTCAACAAAGCCACCTTCAGATAGAACCGCATGACGTCGCCCTGCCCTGCGTTGCGGCTGCGGCGGCTCCAGAGGATGAAAAGGACCCCGACCTGCAGGATGCCGGAAACGGATATCGCCAGAGCCACGCCCTCCACGCCCATCCAAACGATTCCGAGCGGATAGAGCGGCAGGCTCGCCACCACGGCCACCGTTCCGAACACGGCCGGGAACAGGGTGTTGCGCGTGGCGAAGTAGCCGCGCACCACGACCGTGTAGGCCGCAAAGCCGACGGCCCCGGCCAAAAACCACACCAGCACGGCGGCCGTGACCCGGGTGGCGGACGGGTCGAAGCGCCCGCGCTCGAAAAGAATGCGCACGACCTCGGGGCTCAACACCATGAGCAGAACCGAAAAGGGAATCAGCAGGGCCAGATAGCGCAGGGTCCGGTTCATCAGCCGGTTCATCTCGTCCAGCCGGTTTTCCTCGGCCAGCCGCGCCATAAACGGGTACGAGGCCGTGCCCACCGCCTGGCCGAAGATCCCCACCAAGATCAGCATCACGCGCAGGCTGAAATTTAGCACGGCAATACTGCCGGCGGGCAAGTAGGAACCGAAAAACCGGAAGAAAAACTCCGTCGAAAAAGTCATGGTCAGCCCGATCATGAGCGGCAGCGTCAGGCACAGGTAGGTGCGCACATCCGGATGACGCCAGTCCCAGACCGGCCGGAACCGCAGGCCCAACCGCCGCGCCCCCACCCACTGCAGCAGCAGGTTGCCGCCGAGTGAGCCGGCCAGGACACCCCAGGCGAACCCCTCGATCCCCAGCCACGGTCCCAGCAGAAGGCCGCCGGCGATGATCCCCAGGTTGTAGATCAGCGGCGCCAGGGCCGGCAGAAAAAAATGCTCGCGGGCAAACTGCACGGCCATCAGCAGGCCGCCGGCAAAAAAGAAAATCTGGGCCGGCAGGATGATGCGGGTCATGCGCACGGCCGCGGCCATCGCCTCCGGGTCTTCCAAACCCGGCGCGGCCCAGGCCACGAGCTCGGAGGCGAAGACCATGGCGATCCCCACTCCCAGCGATGCGGCGCTGCCGAAAACGCACAGAAGAATGGAAAATACCCGCCCGGCCTCGGCTTCGCCCTCCTGGATCAGCCGGCGGGTGAAAAGCGGAATGAAGGTCACCGAGAGGAATCCGGTCGCCGCCACGTGGTTCAGAATTTCCGGCAGAATGAAGGCGATCTGGTAGGCGTCCACCTCCGGGCCGGCGCCGACCCGCCAGGCGATGGCCATTTCGCGCAACAGGCCGATCACGCGGCTGAGAAAAACGGAAGCCATCATGACCAGCGAGGCGATGCCGACTTTTTGATAGATGGAAGCTTGCATGGCGCCCTCGGGTTTTGGCCGCCATCCATAGCCGATATCCCTGGCCGGAGTCAACGCCCGGCCGCAGAGCGGGCAGCTTGGATTTTCGGCCATCGGCCGGAAAGGCCAGCGCACGCCGGTGCTTCAACGTTGAACCTGCAACCGCGTGCAAGGTGCGCGGTTGGCAAGTCGGCAATCGACCAGAAACCGCATTCAGACGGGCCGGCGGCCTCTCTATTCCTTGACTTCAATCACCCTATTTCCTATAAGTTGAGAAGGTTTTACCATTGGTGCGATTCGCGGTTGATCTCAGCAGGCGGTTACCGACATGGCCCAACACAAGGGGCGATTACCCCAGCAAATCACGGCCATTCTGGTCTACGGACGCCTGCCGCTCGTGTTCGGCGGCATGCTGTGCGCCGTGGCCGTGATGTGGAACCAAAACCCCACGCTTTACATGCTCGGGGTCATCCTGCTCTTCGTCTCCATGACCTTCGACCTGGTCGACGGCTGGTTTGCCGCCCGATTTTTTCCCTACCCCCAGATGGCCCAACTGGCCGACCGCATCCTCGACAAGCTCATTTACTCCATCATCTTTCCCTTGGTGGCCGTCGGCTGCATGTGGCGGCTGCATTACATTCTGCCGGACCCCAAGAAAACAGAGCTGCTGCACGCCGTGCTGGTGCTCTTTCTGGCGATCACTGTGCTGGTGCGCGACAACTTCGCCCACTTCATGCGCGGGGTCGCCCTGCGCTTCGATCAGGAATTGGAGTACCGCGAGTTCACGCGCCTGCGCACCATCGTGGCCGCGCCGGTGGGCGCCCTGCTCTATGCCTATGCCTTCTACATCCCGAACGGCACTCCCTCTCTTGCCTACGGCTGGATCTCCCGCCTGGGGGAGACTCCCCTGCGGACGCTGTTCTTCATCGAGATCGTCTTCTTCGTCATCAATTTCGGATCGATCGCCGGATACATCCGCAAATACGGAACGCTGTGCCTCGACGACCTCTGCCTCGGCAACGTGCAGCTGCGCCGGCGGATCCTGGCGTTTTTTCCCAACGCCCTGACGGTCATGAACGCCATGATGGGACTGCTGGCGGTGTTTTTCGCCTACCAGGACCGCATCCGGGAGGCGTCCCTGTTTCTGATCGGGGCGGCCCTCTTCGACAAGCTGGACGGCGCCGTCGCCCGGCGGCTCGGTTTGACCGAACCGCTGCCCGGGCAGGACCCGCGGCCGCGCAGGGTGACCGTCGGGGGGGTGCTCGACGACATCTCCGATGCGGTCAGCTTCTGCGTCGCGCCGGCGTGGATCTATTACTTTCTGGTCTCGGACCTCGCCGATCCCCGCCTCCAGGAGCTGCCCTTCACCGCCGTCGCGCTGATCTACGCCTTGGCCGGAATCATGCGGCTGATCTATTTCACCCTGGACCGGCATCCGATCCCGGGATTCTTCAAGGGCATGCCCAGCCCGGCGGCCGCGCTCCTGGTGGTGGCACCCATGATCATTCTCAACCAGTGCGTCAACGAGGCGTCGGGGTCGATCGCCTTCTGGGGCATGGTCTGCTTCGGCATGATGATTGCCGCGGCCGCCCTCATGAATCTCTATCCGATCCGTTATCTGCATGCCGGCCGGTTCATGAGCCGGCATCCCTGGCTGGCCCGTGCGGCCCTGCTGCTGCTCATTTCGGTTTTCACACCCTATTACGGCTACTGCTTCCTTTTCTTCATGCTGCTGTATGCCCTGTCTCCGTTGGTCACCTGGCGCATCGACCCCCAGGACGCCGCCCGGGAACACCGCACCAAACCGGCGCGCGCCCACTAACGCCGGTTTTCCGAAAAGGATCAGAAATCCTCTCGGAGGTGCCCCAGCCCCCTTGCCAGATGCCCGGATTTGCACTATCAATAATTCCGTAATAGAGTTTCGCGTGCAGCGGTCATCTGCGGTCCGGTTCTTCCAATCGGCGGCCGTCCGGGATATCCCGGCGATGAGTGGCTTGCGAACAACGGTTCAAAACCTCAAACCCATCCCGGCGCGTGAATGCCCGCTCGGAGAAGCGGGAGGCATCCATGACCCATACCCTCAAATCCCTTGGCTTGTGCCTGGGCGCGTCCACGGTCTCCCTGGTTCAGGTCGAACAGGACCGCGGCGGCGACGCCTCCGCGCCGCGCGTCATCGCCCATTCGGTTCATGTCCATGAAGGCGACCCCAAACGCACCCTGCTACGGGCTCTGGAAGGCGTCGATCTGGCTTCCTTCGACCGCATCGCCGCCACCGGACGCAAGTTCCGCAAATTCGTCAATCTGACATCGATCTCGGAACCGGAAGCGATCGAATGCGCCTATCCGTTCTTGAAGCCCGCCGGGGTCGACTGCCCTGCCGTCGTGTCCGCCGGCGGGGAGACCTTCATGGTCTATATACTGGACCGCGCTGCCCGCATCGCCAACGTGATCACCGGCAACAAATGCGCCTCCGGCACGGGCGAGTTTTTTCTGCAGCAGCTGC
>CAZNAX010000020.1:0-27705 GCA_964570965.1 uncultured Desulfatibacillum sp. | reverse complement strand
CCGACATCGTCCTGGGGCCGGGATGTGGGTGACGCCGTAATCGACGAAGCCCAAAAAGAACCCATTGTCTTTGAAAAGGTCAAATTTGCCTTCGATGCCGGCAAGGTTTCTTTTTGCGTCTTGACGGGCTCAAGCCAGATTCTCCTCATCAAGAAAATCCGCGAGACGTTGGCAGGGCGCATCTCACTCTACGAATTGTGGCCGCTGATGGCCGGCGAGATCTTTCACGGGCAGGCTGAAGAAGATTTGGCGCAGCCGCTGGTTGACCGGCTTTTTTCCCAAACCTCCATTGACGAGATTTTCAGCGAGGCTCCGGGCATCCTCCTGGATGAAAACGAAAGCCGTCAACGCGCTGCTCAGGATTACTTGCTGCAGTGGGGCGGAATGCCACCTCTTTTGCATCTTCCCGCAGAAGAGCGCTGGAAATGGCTGAAAGATTACGGATACACCTATTTGGAAAGGGACCTTTCCGACCTCGCCCGCCTTGACGACCTGGAGCCTTTTCGGAAATTTCAAAAACTCTCCGCCCTGCGTTCCGGAAAGCTCCTACAGTATTCCGAGATGGCGCGAGACACCGGCGTCAGCGTTGACACGGCCCGCAGGTATTTGGAATACCTCCGGCTCTCATACCAGACCATGCTCCTTCAGCCCTACCACCGCAATATCACCAGCTCCGTCATCAAGACCCCCAAGTTGTACTGGGTGGATCTTGGGCTTCTGCGCATGCTCTGCGGATTCCAGGGCGAGCCGACGGGCGAGATGTATGAAACCTATGTCGTCGCCGAGCTGGTCAAGTGGATGAAAACGGTCCAACCGCTCGGCGAGCTCTGCTTTTACAGGACCCGCTCAGGGCTCGAGGTCGACTTGATCCTTGAAACCCCGTCGGGCATTCTCGGAATGGAGATCAAATCCCGCGGCACGGTCACCGGCGCCGACCTGCGCTCTTTGAGGGACGTTGCGGCAAGCCTGGGCGCCGAATGGCGAGGGGGCATCGTCATCTACCGCGGAAAGGAGATCCGGAAAATCGCGGAACCCTCCATCTGGGCCGTTCCCTCCCACCGCCTCTTCATCGGTTGATGAACTCCTTAAACATCGAACTTTGCGGATATGCATTCATTCATTTCTTAATAGCTGCGGCCGAAATCTATGACAAGGTCTCGAAACCTTGGCCTCTAAAATGCGCGAAAAAAATAAACGAGTATAATCCCTCCCGGCCTCCCCTTTTAAAGGGAGGAATCTTCCCCTTTTTGGAAAAGAGGAACCATGAGAGATTTCCAATGCAAGATAATCGGTCCGGCGCGGTGAACCCCGGTGCCGTGCAGAGCGAGGGGTATCTATGCGGTCGAGTAGATCGACTATCTCGCCTCAGGCTTCCCGCCACAAGTTTGAAATTTGATAGCAGGAAAATGCTATGGGTCAGAGCTTGAACCGTGAATTACACCTTGCCCGTTCCTCTTCACAACCAACCTCTCGCTGATGGCCGCACCCATCGCCTCGAATGGCTTTGATTGAGGCAATTGCGTTCAGCACCCTCTATCCGGAATCTTGATTTGACACAGGATAAAAATCCGATTATTATTTGAATAATATTACGGATAAAGGATCCTGCCATGAATGCCAACGAGTTTATTTCTGCCACGGAACTTTCGAAAAAAACTGCAGCCACCCTGAGCGCGCTTGAAAAGGGGGACACCGAAAAGCTGATTATTCTCAAAAACAACTCCCCCAAGGCCGTCCTGCTTTCGATCGAAGCCTATGGAGCCATGGAAGAAGAGCTGGAAGACCTGAGACTGACTGCTTTGGCACTGGCACGATTGCAGACCTTCGACCCCGATAGCGCCATCACCCATGGCCAAATCATGGAACGGTTCGGCAAGTGACCTGGAAACTTATCTACCACGGCGATGTTGTGGAGGACCTGGAAAGAATCGGGCGAGCTGCCGCCCGGCGTATCGTGCGAACCATCGATGAGCGGCTGACCAAGGCACCGTTATCCTTTGGCGCTCCGTTGGCGGGGAATCTTGCCGGTTTTCGCAAGCTTCGCATCGGGGACTACCGTGTGGTTTTCCAGGTCCGCGAGCAACAGGTCATCGTATTTGTGCTGGCCGTCGGTCATCGCAGGGATATGGAAATCTATCGCACCGCTTTGAAAAGAAGATAGAGAATATCCTGTTACTGTTAAACGGGTATAAATCGATTTATAGCGGTTCTGAAACAAATGACCTGCACGGCGGTGCCGCCGGTTGAAGCGGCCGGCATATCCGCTCAAAATACGCCTCATAATAGAGCTACTCGCAGGAATACGACTCTTCGAACATCTCCGGGTCGGGTTCGGTCGGCTGTTTGACCATGAGGAAACTGGCCTCGGTGCGGGGAAGCACTTTCAAGGGGAGAGTGCCCAGCGTGCGGCGGCGGACGTCGTGCATATGGCTTTCTCCCATCAGAATGATCGCATCGCTTCCGGCGGCCTCCAGGATCACCTTGAATCGCTTGGCTCCCTGGAGCTGGCGCACGCGGACGTCTTTGCCGCAGCGCTCCAGCCACGCGCGGGCCAGGGTCAGGCAGTGTTCGGCCTGCGCCACCGCCTGCGGGTCGGGGGTCGGTTTCTGAACGCACACCAGATCGATGCGCCCTTGGATGGAAGGCAACAGCCGCTTCAGGAAGGGAAAGATCCGGCGCGAGGACGGCGAGCCGTCGGCGCACGCCAGATAGCGGCCGTCGGGCATGCCGCCCCGCACCACCAGAAAAGAGCAATGCAGATCCAGGGCCAGCTTGCGCGGAAGGTTCATAGGCGCAAACCGCCCCAGGGGTCCGCGCCGCGGAGCGGCGATGACCACCAGATCGAATTGGCTCTCGGCGATCTCGTTGTTGAGTTCGTCCACCAGGCTTCCGAAGCGCTCGGAAAAAAGCACGCGTTCGCCGTTGGCTTTCTGTGCGAAAAACACATGCCCATGGGGCAGGTCACGGAGCTTGATTTGGGCAACCGGGGCCAGAAGCCCGATGGCGGTCAGCGTGTCCGCCGCCTGCAGCAGAATTTGAATGCCTTCCGGCAGGTGCGGCCGGTCTCCCGCAGCTATGTCCACACCAACCGGCGGTAGGGCTTCGGTGGCGTGGGTCCCGGAGCGGACGGTGATCACGACCAGTCCCGCACCCAGGCGCTCGGTGAGCTGGGCGGCGGCCTTGAGCGCCGCCGCCGAAGCGGGTTTTCCGTCGATGGCCACCAGTATCTTCAAAGCATACTCCTTGCAAATGGTGTTGGGGTGTTTGGTGTTTGGGTGTTTGGTGTTTGGTTTAGAACCCTTCAGTTATCCAAGCGACGAGGCCTCAACACTCTGTTTTTCTGGACCGATAGCTTCGGCCCTGCTCCCTTCTGTTCCGATACTGTCCGCGCACTCGCGCGGACAACGCGGATGGACCCCCTTGCCTAGAATTTCCCAGTTTCCGCGTTTTAATTCCGAGCACTCCTGGAACACCGCGAATTCGCAGGTCGCACAGATCAATGGGCAGAAGGACTCGCGCATCGCCTGGCGGATGGCGGAACGGGTGCTGCTGTGGATACGGGCATCCCCGAATTCCCGGAGCAGACCCGAGTTCTTGAACACTTGAAATACACGGGCATTGACACCGGAAAAATAGAGCCCGCCGCCTCTCTCCCGGAGTTCCTCGTTGACCTGCTCCAGAGCATGGACCCCGCTTGCGTCGAAGTTGTTCACCTGGTGCATCCGAATGAGCAGGCAACTCATGTGCGGATGGCTTTTCAATCTGCGCTGCAGGTCTTCCAATACAAAGGCGGATGACCCGAAGAAAATGGAGCCCTCGATACGGATGACGTCCATCTGGCAGCACATCCGTCCGAACGCTGACCCCACCATCTTGCCGCTGATAAGGTCCGGCACGGTGGAGTAGATTCGCGGGTGGGAGGCCGTTTTCAGGTGCAGGCCGATCGAAAGCAGCACCCCGGCGTACACGGCAAACTCGATGTTCAGCAAAAGCGTGCCCAGAAAGGTGACGGTCAAAACCGCTGCGTCGTTGCGGGTGGAGCGAAAGCCCCTCCGGATGTCTTCGAGGTGGATCATGTCGACCGCAACCACCAGCAGGACACCCGCCAGCGTGGCCCTGGGGAGGCTCCCCGCCAGCGGCGCCGCCAGCAGCACGATGACGGCCACGGTCAGGCCGGCAATCACACCGCTCATGGGGGATCTGGCACCTGATCGAAAATTCACGGCGGATCGGATGAACGAGCCGCTGCCGGGGTAGCCGCTGAAAAACGCTGCGCCGATATTGGAAAATCCCTGCCCGATAAACTCTTGGTTGATGTTGAGGCGCTGGCGGGTCTGCTTGGCGATGGCCTGGGCGATCGAAACCGCTTCCACCAACCCCAAAAGGGCAATCGTGAGGGCCCCTGGCACAAGGTCGGTAAAATTTTCGATGGCCACGGTCACCGGTGAGTGAAACGGCGGCAGGCTTCTCGGGATCGATCCAACCAATGCGACCCCGCGCGTGCTCAAGTCGAAAAGACCTACCGCCCCACCGGCGACGATCATGGCGATAAGCATGCCCGGCCAGGCCGGCCGCAATTTTTTCAGTAAAACGATTACAAAAATGGTGAGGGCACCTAGCAAAAGCGTGATGAGGTGGACCTTGTTCAGGTCCCCAACCACGTTCAGCAGCATCGCGATCGCCGGTCCTTTTTTGGAAACCTGCAGCCCCATGATATTCGGAAGCTGCTCAAGCGCGATCAACACGGCCGCTCCCGCGCTGAATCCCAGGATGACCGAATGCGAAATGAAATTCAGGAAAACGCCGAGGCGCACGAGTCCCATGCCCGCCTGGATCAAACCGACCACCAGAGACAGCGCGAAAGCCAATTCCACGTAGTGCGGCGAGCCCGGTTCGGCCAGTTGGTTCAAGGCTGCAAGCACCAGAAATGAAACAGCGGTGGTCGGGCCGGTAATGAGGTGGGCGGAACTTCCCCAAAGGCAGCCGATGATGGTCGGCAAAATGGAGGCATACAATCCGATCTGCACCGGCAGGCCGGCGATCAGAGCGAAGGCCATGGACGCCGGAATGGCCACCACCGCCACGGTCAGCCCGGCGATGAGATCTGCCCGCAGGTGTTGACTGCGGTAGCTTCTCAGCCAAGGCACGAAGGGTGCGACGTGTGACACTATGGAATGCACGCCGTGAAAGTCCCGCTGATGATCGCGCTATTGCTTGCCAAACCGCTCCAGGTATTCCGCATACCCCTCTTTTTCCATGTCTTCCTTCGGAACGAACCTGAGCGATGCCGAATTGATGCAGTAGCGCAGGCCGGTCGGAGCCGGACCGTCCGGGAAGAGGTGGCCGAGATGAGAATCGCCGAAACGGCTGCGCACCTCGGTGCGCGCCATGAAATGGCTGCGGTCGGCCTTTTCCACGATGAAGCGGGGATCCACCGGCCGGGTGAAGCTGGGCCAGCCGGTGCCGGAGTCGAACTTGTCCGCGGAGCTGAAAAGTGGTTCCCCCGACACGATATCCACATAGATCCCTTCGCCTTTGCTGTCCCAGAACTCGTTTTCGAAGGGCGGCTCGGTGCCCTCCTCCTGTGTGACATGGTACTGGAACGGCGTCAAGCGCTTCCTCAGCTCGGCATCGCTGGGCTTAGCGTACGCCGCGCTGCCGCCGGAGGCTTTCTCAGTGGGTTTGCCCCAGGCCTGCTGGATGAACGGGTCGCGCCCGGAGCCCTGCCGGTAGAGGCCATAGCGCAGCGAGTTCTTCTTGTAGTAGTCCTGGTGATAGCCCTCGGCGGCGTAGAACCGGGTTAGCGGCCGGATCTCGGTAACCACCGGTTTCTTGAAGCGGCCGCTTCGGTCCAGCGCCTGCTTGGACGCCTCCGCCAGGCGCCGCTGCTCTTCGTCATGAAAGAAGATGGCGGTGCGGTACTGGGCGCCGCGGTCGACGAACTGCCCGCCGGGGTCCGTCGGGTCCACATGCCTCCAGAAGACGTCGAGGAGTTCTTCATAAGTGGTTTTAGCGGAATCGTAAATAACCTGCACCGCTTCGAGGTGCTCGGTCCGGCCGGAGCTGACCTCTTCATAACTCGGGTCCTCGGTGGTCCCGCCGGTGTAGCCGGAGACCACTTCGACCACTCCGCCGACCTTTTCGAAATCCGCTTCGCTGCACCAGAAGCAGCCGCCTGCGAACGTCGCTTTTTTCTGATTTTCCGGGGTGGTATTCATTTCTGTCTGTTTTCCGATTGGGGGTTGGGTTGCCGCATAAATCCCTGCGAGGACGCTCCCCGCCAGGATGAGCCATATGATAAGTATTTTTCGTTTCATGCAATGCCCTCCACAGGCGCCGGGGTTGCTGCCCGGTGCGCCGCCGAAACTGACGCCGCCGCTGCAAAAACAACGACTGCACGAGGCCCCTCTTCCGAAATGCCTCCGTCGATCCGTGAACGCCCACCGTGTCAAACAACAATATAATTCGTGGTTGCGCAGGATAAAGCCGGGCCGCCGAAAAAAATGGCCCGCAGAGGGGCGAGGGATTCCGCCGGGCGATGGGCCGATCGCTTCGACCATCGACCGCCGAGGAATTCACTCGGAAACCTCAGCCACCATAGCGTTCAGCCCGGCGCGGATGTCCAACGGCGACATTTTCAGCATGACCCCCCGCCGGCCGGCATTCACCAGGACCTTTTCAAATTCAAGGAGGGCCCGCTCCATCACCACCGGCAGAGGCTGCCTGACCCCGAACGGGCTGATCCCCCCGACGTGGTAGCCGGTCAAGCGCTCCGCCGCGGCGGGGTCGGCCATGCTGGCCCTCTTGGCCGCCAGCGCGCGCGCCAAACGCTTCAGGTCGAGCTGGCGGTCGCCCGGGACGAGCACCAACAGATTTCCCTTCGGAACGGCCGTCGCCACGAGCGTCTTGACCGTGCGCGCGAGCGCAAACCCCGTCGCCTGGGCGGCAAACGCCGCCCCTTTTTCCAGATGTTCGTAGGAAACGATCTCAAAGGGCAGGCGATGCCGTGCCAGAAACTGAATCGCGGGGGTGGCCATTCAAATTTCGTTTGGTTAACGACGGGCAGATATGATATTAGGAGCCAGTTTCAAGTCTCCCGCCGCACAAAGAAGTAAACAAGAGGGCTGAACGATGAAAACGCACTTACTGGGACGCGACAAAATCCCGGACTCCATGGTGCTGGCCGTCGTGATGGTTTCAACGGTCTACTGGGTGCTCGATTCCATCCTGAACATCTTCTTTTCGAACAAGTTCAACCTGATCGCCCAGCTGATCGGCCCGGACCTCTACGACATATACATCCGCGTGGTGGTCCTGTGCCTGCTGGTCATCTTGGGCTCCCACGGCCAGGCCATCATCAACCGCCTGCGCGAAGCCCAGCAGAAATTAAAGGAGTCCGAAGAACTGTGGCGTTCGCTCGTCGAAACCGCACCGGACACCATCATGACCGTCGACCAGGCGGGTATCATCCGTTTCATCAACCACCCGCTGGCCGAAATGCCGCCGGGATCCGTGATCAGCCGCTGCCTCTACGACCTGCTTCCTGAAAGCTACCGCGGCACGGCTCAAGAAATCGTGAAGAGCGTCTTTCGCACCGGGGAAACCGACATGTTCGAAGTCCGCATGGACGGTGCGCGCGGCCCCGCCTGGTACACCTACCGCGTCGGCCCCCTGCGCATGGACCATCGCGTCATCGCCGCCACCATCATCTCGACGAACACCACCGAGTTCAAGCGGGCCGAGGAGCTTTCTCGTTACAAGGAGTTGTTCGAGAACGTCGGAGACAGCGTATTCATCCTCAACCGCAACGGCATTGTCATGGAATGCAACGACCGCGTCTATGAGAGCACCGGCTTTTCCCATCCCGAGCTGGTGTCGCGGCCGCTCGCCGATCTGGTGGTCGCCGATCAGTCCGATTTCATTCGCACGAAGCTGCAGGAGGTCCTGCGGGAGAGAGAGGCGCGCTTCGAGCTTTCTTTCCAGGCCAAGTCCGGCGGGGTAGTGCCGTATGAAATCAACTGCCGCTACGTCGTCTATTTGGGCGAGCCCTGTTTTTTGTGCGTCGCTCGGGACGTTACGCAGACCAAGCTGCTGCATAATCAGCTCATCCGCTCCGAGCGGCTGGCCGCCACGGGGCAGTTGGCGGCTTCCATCGCCCACGAGATCAACTCGCCCCTTCAGGGCATCACGGCGCTGCTGAACGTCCTGCGCTCGACCTATACCGACGACGACTATCTGCAGCGCAAGCTGGACCTGGTGAAAAGCGCCTTCAACAGCATCCGCGATACGGTCCGGAACCTGATCGACCTCAACCGCCCGGGCAAGGAGAAAAAGCAGCCCACGGACGCCAACCAGGTCATCAACAACACCGTGGCCCTGGTCAAGAGCCTGCTCAAAAAGAACATGATCACCATCCGGCTGGACCTGACGGCCAAGTGCTCGACCCTCTTCGCCTCGCCGCAGCAGATCGGACAGGTTCTCATGAACCTGATCAACAACGCCGTGGAATCCATCATCAGCGTGCCCGGGTATTTCGAGAGCGCCCACCTCACCCCCGGCGGAGGGGGACAAATTGTCGTTCATTCTTACAACCGCGGCGAGGAGTTGGTGATCGAGTTCAGGGACAGCGGGCCGGGAATTCCGGAAAGTGACCTCAACCGCATCTTCGACCCGTTTTTCACGAAGAAAAAGCCCTTGGGGATGGGCGTCGGTTTGACCATTTGCTACGGCATCATCGAAGATCACCAGGGCAAGATAACGGCCGCCAATGCGAAGGAAGGCGGCGCGATGTTCACCATCGCGTTGCCCCTGCGCCCGGACGACCGCGACGGGAACCGCCGGGACGATGTCGCGCCGGCCGCCGCCGGTCAACCGGCATAGGGCTTGCCGCACTCCCGGCAGCGGCCGTCCGGCCCGATCACCCCGATGCAGTTCCCGTCGCTGCACAGCCGGCGGTTCTCCCAATCGTCATGAGCTCCTCCGGCGGCAGCGGCCGGCGGCGGGCTCGACGGCAGAACGGCGGGCTCGACGGCAGAAGGCGCCTCGGCCTCCTGCTCCTCGAAAACCCCTCCCGGCTCTGCGGGCCGGCCGCATTCCTTGCAGCGGCCATCCGGCCCGATCACCCCGATGCAGTTCCCGTCGCCGCACAGCCGGCGGTTCTCCCAATCGACCACGCCGGGGGCGGCCGGTTGCGCATCGCTATCTTTGACTCCCGGTTTCATCGTCTCACTCCTTCTCTGACAAGAGGGATTCGGGTACGCCTCAGCCCTCCAAAAGCGGTCTGAGATCTTGCAGCAGGTCGATGTGGTGGTCGGCCGGCAGGGACGGATTGCGGTAAGCCACGAACGGCACCTCCGCCGCGCGGGCCGTGCTCGCATCCACATCCGAATCGCCGACGAACAGGGCCTGATGCGGCTGGGCGTTGAAGCGCGTCAGAATCTTTAAGAGCGGATCGGGGGAAGGCTTCGGCCGTTCGACGTCGAGCGAGGTTACGACGAATTCGAAGCGCTCGGAGAGCCCGAACGCCTGCAGCAGATGCTTCATCGTGTCGGTGCGATTGGTGGCGATGGCCGTATGGTATTTGCCGCGCATCCAATCCAGCAGCCCGATCAGACCGGGCTCCATCGTCAGGTGCTTGAGGAAGTCACCGTAATCGATCGTCTTGCGAAAGTCGTAGGCCGCCTGCCGCTGGGCGTCGTCTTCGAAGAGGGTTTCCAGCGCCTGGTAGATGGTGTGGGCGTGCACGAAGCGCAACTGGTCTTCGTTCATCGCCGGCCGGCCGAAATGCTGCAGGATGCGGTTGTAATAGTGCCGGTTGGCCTCCAGCGTGTCGAACAGCACGCCGTCGCAGTCAAACGCCACCACCCTCACGTTCGTCATATCAATTGGCTTTCTTCTCGAAGGACGGCTGCGCCCGCAGGTAAACGTAAACCCGCACATCCATCTCCGGCTGGAGCGGATGGTCGGTTTTCACCCGCACCGTATCGTTGAAGGATCCGGCATCGGTCCTCAGATTCTCCACCTGCAAGGCATAGGCCGTCCGGCCGCCCTGGATGACCTGATCCAACTGCACCTTGAGGTTGCCTCCCACCGGATAGGTTCCCAGAATCTTGAAGGGGTATTTCTCCTCGGGCATGATGCTGACGGAGCCCCGCAAGGTTTCCCCGGACACGCCGCGCAGGCTCAACATGCGCGGAGTAATGGTCGCGAAACGGTCCACCGGACCGGCGATCGTCAGGTGCACCACCGGCGTCTTCGGGTCGTTGGTCATGACGTCGGCGGACTTTTCCAGCCGGCGGCCGCCATAGCCGGTCGTATCCACTTTGATGCTGATTTTTCCCTCGCCCCCGGCGGGGATCTGTCTCGCATAGGAGACCGCCGCGCACCCTCACCCGGTGCGCACGTTGCTGATGACCAACTCCGCCGAGCCCTTGTTCATCACGATGAAATCGTGGACGACCTTGACGCCGTCAATCACGGGTTGGAACTCGAAGGCGGGCTCCGGGAAAAAGACGGAGGCCCCGGGCGCCGAACGGTCGGCTCCCGGGGATGCAGGCGGAGTCTGGGCGGAGCACGGGAAAGCGGCAAAGGCCATAACGGCCAGAAGAACCGCTCCCGCAACCGGATGATGACAACGCATTCGGAACGTCTCCCACGTTGAGGTTGGCTCGACAGAACCCGATCGTTTGATTCGAATCGGCCTTGTCTGAAAATCTTAGGGCGCACCGCCGTCAAAGTCAAGCCGGCGCGGCGGCTTCTTCGCGGCGGTCGGTTCACATGAGATACAGCGGGTCCACATCGACCACCAGCTTGACCCGGTTCCGAAGAAGACCTCGGGGATGTTCCGCCAGCAGGCGATCCGCAAACCGATGCAGCGCGCCGGCCTGAGGCGATTTCACCAGGATCTGCCAGCGATAGTGGCCCGCGATCCGGGCCAGCGGGGCTTCGATCGGTCCCAGAAGCTGAAGCGCGTCGCTCCAGCCCGGTTCGGCGGACATCAGGGCCTGGCATTGCGTGCCGAGCGCCTCTGCCTGCTCGCGGGTGAAACGCTCGTCACGCCCGGAGACCCGCAGCTGGATCATGCGGGTGACCGGCGGATAACCCAGCGCCTTGCGAAACCCGATTTCCTGCTCGTAAAAAGCGTCGAAGTCCTGAGCGCAAGCCGCCCGTATGCTGAAGTGGCCGGGATTGTAGGTCTGCAGGATCACGCGGCCGGGGCGATCGCCGCGGCCGGCTCGACCGGCCACCTGAGACAACAGCTGAAAGGTGCGCTCCCCGGCGCGGAAGTCCGGAAAGCTCAGCGACAGATCCGCGCAGATGATGCCCACCAGCGTGATCCCCGGGAAGTCATGCCCCTGAGTCACCATCTGGGTCCCGATCAGGACATCGATCATCTGCTCGCGCAGCCCCTTGAGCAGCCGGAGAATGTCCCCCCTGCGAGACGTGGTGTCGCGGTCCATCCGCG
Source organism: uncultured Desulfatibacillum sp. (assembly GCA_964570965.1). Lineage (GTDB taxonomy): Bacteria > Desulfobacterota > Desulfobacteria > Desulfobacterales > SpSt-501 > SpSt-501. Next base: position 16,241 of record CAZNAX010000020.1, on the reverse strand, counting down.
CCACACGGGCTTCGGGAAATAGGGCGCGGACCGCCGCCTCCACCTTTTCGGTTCCCAATCCCAGGCGTTTGATCTGCGGGGAGCCGCAGGCGCTGCAGGCAGCGGAAGCCGGCAGGCTGAAGCCGCAGTAATGGCAGCGGTAGGCATTGGCCGCCTGGTGCAGGGTGAGGGAAATGTTGCAGTGCCGGCAGCTCAGCGCCGCGCCGCAGGCGGCACAGACCGGAAAATTGGCATACCCGCGCCGATTGAGAAACAGCAGCACCTGCTCGCCGCGCCCGAGGGTTTCGGTCATGGCCCGGTTCAGCTCGGCGCTGATAAAGCGACCCGGGCCGCGCAGGTCCCTGCACTGGCGCAGGTCGACCGTGCGGACTTCGGGCAGGGACCGGGCCTCGATGCGCTCCGGCAGCACCCACTCGGTATATTTTCCGGACCGGACGTTGTAATAGGACTGCAGGGAGGGAGTGGCCGACCCGAGCAGCGCCACGGCCCCGCTCTGCTGCGCCCGGACCACCGCCAGGTCCCGCGCGCTGTAATGCAGGCCGCCCTCCTGTTTGTAGGAGGCATCGTGCTCTTCGTCGACGATGATGACCCCCAGGTCGGAAAACGGCGCGAACACCGCCGAGCGCACGCCGATGGCGATCCGCACCTCCCGTCGTAAAATCCGGGTCCATTGGTCCAAGCGCTCGCCCGCGGAGAGCCCGCTGTGAAGCACGGCGACATGCTCCCCGAAGCGCGCCCGAAACTGTCGTTCGGTCTGTGTGATCAGTGCGATCTCCGGGACCAGCACCATCACCGACTGCCCGGAGGATAGCGCGTGCGCCGCCACGCGCAGATAGACCTCGGTCTTGCCGCTGCCGGTGACCCCTTTCAGCAGAAAGGTCCGGAACCCCGCCCCCAGCGCAGCGCTAACGCCGCCCACCACCGCTTCCTGATCGGCGGTCAGGGTCGGGGCCGTATCGGGAAGAATGGGCTCGCCGAAGGGGTCGCGGTAGAGACGGCGCGTGAAGATCTCCAAAACACCGGATCGCGCCAATGCCCGCAGATGGGTGTGCGCATGGGGGGCCTGGGCGGCGAGTGCGCGGACCGGCAGCTCTCCGGCGGCCGCGACGGTTGCGAGCAGAGCCTGCTTTTTCGGCGACAGCAAGCCGCCGCCCGGGGCGGCCGACCCCAGCCGCACCCAGCGCTCCTGCAGGGCCTTGGCGCTTCCCGCCCGCAATGTTCGCGTGCGCAGGACATAGCCGCGGCGCTGCAGGGAGGCCAGCACCGCAACCGGGATGGCCTGGCGGGGGTGCGACCTCAGCGGCTTTCGGATGAGAAGGTCGAGAACCCGGGCTTCATCGGCCGGCAACCCGTTTGCATCTAAGCGTTCGCGCCCCGCTGCCGTGATGCACCACGTGGAGGATTCGGCCATGGTCAGGCCGCCGGGCAGCGCGGTTTGAATCACGGCCCCCAGCGGATGCTTATAGTAGTCTGCCGTCCAACGGAAAAAGGGGATCATGGAGGCGGGAAAGAGCGGCTCGTCGTCCAGGACATCCAGAATGGGCTTGAGGTCTTTCTCCTCCGGGGGGGAGCCCGTTCCGAGTACGTAGCCGGTGGCGCGCCGCCCGCCGAAGGAAACCAGTACGCGCATACCCGCTGCCACGGCAGGCGCCAGTGCCTCCGGAACCCGGTAGGAATACGTTCCCGGGACCGACATCGCCAGCGCTATTTCGACGATGTTGCCAGCCGACCCTGCCATGGCGCCATCCTTGCTATAACCATTTTGAAATATTGCAATTTATTTGAATATTTGAATCGCTGCCGCATTTGAGTTATAATATGTTTAGTTTCAAAAAGCTATCGAGAGGGTCCCTGCGCCTGCGGCAGCAACTGAGGCGCGATCTAAGCTCGGGCAACAAGGAGGATATTATGTCGGTATTCAGGTATGCAATGACGCTTGCGTTGGTGGCTGCTGTACTCATCGGCTCGTTTGGATCGCCGGCGTTGGCCTATCGGTCCTCGACCTCGGACTGCGTCGACCGGGACTACTATAGCGGATGCGAAAAGGAACCGACCGGGGGGATGATGATGTGGGACGCCCTGGTCATGCGACCGGTCGGCATCGTCGGGACGGCCTTGGGATCGGTGGTCTGGGTTGTCAGCTACCCATTCGCCTATTGGGGGGGCAACACGGATGCCTCTACGGAGGCGCTGGTCCAAAATCCTTTCGAGTGGACCTTTCAACGCCCCCTGGGTGAGTTCTAACCTCATTCAGCGCCCTTCAATTTTGAAACCCGCCGGCCGACCGGTTCGGGCGCTGAACAAATCCATCGCAGCGCCCGCCCGCCAGGCGCTGCAATGGGCCGCGCTTCCGATCAGGTCCGCTGGCGGGGAGCGCTCGCTCCCTGCAGGCCAGAACCGCTATCAGGCATGGCATCTCCTTTGAGCATGGGTTCGATCCACTCGGCGAAACCCGCCCCGCAGGGCGGTTTCTCGCCCCGAAGCGATCCAGCGCGGAAGCTGATCCGGCTCAGCCCCGATTTGGAGCAGGCGCTGCTTCTGGTGATGAAATACGTCGCACACACCACGGGTACCGAACCCCGCCAGGAAGAAATTGCGGCCGTTCTGAAATCCTATTTCACCCTCGACGAGGTCACCAATCAACTCAACTACCTGCGCAAGAAGCCTGCAGAGAATCCAAGCGCACGCGCCTTCTCCTGTTTTCAGCGCCCCGGCATGCGCATTAACATGATCGTCGCTTCCCAAATGAACTGCCTGGCTCGCGCCGGTTTTTTCATTCGACCGGTCGCCGATGCCATCGAAAACATCCGCCGCCACGCCCGCGCCAGGCTCGGCGCCCCTCCTTCCGATGCGAGCATCGCCCTGAGTCTCAGGAGCAGCTTCATCCTGAGCGAACTCAAAAATCAAATCGTGCATTCCCGCAACCCCCTGCAAGACCTCGATTGACGGCGGAGAGAACGGCTCGGCGCCTCGGCCCGCAGCCGCCCGATTTCATCTGCCCACCTTTTCATGCTGGAGGGGATGGTTATGTTGACCCTTGATCCGATCCTTCGTTTCGAGGACCCGGCGACTCCGGGAGGGGAGGCTTGAATGAAATTCGACCGATTGCATTTCAGGGTTCTTTTTTTCAGCAGCGCGGTGCTGGCGCTTCTGGGCGGCTGTGCCGGATGGCAACCCACCGCCTCCCCGCGCGATCAGCTGGCCGTTGCCTATGGAATAGAGAATTTCGGGCAAGTGGAGGCGCTGCGCTATACCTTCAACGTCCAGCTTGCCGACCGGGTGATCCGCCGCACTTGGACCTGGGAACCCCAGAAAGACCGCGTAACCTTCAGGGGCACAGCCGAGCAGGGCGGAACCGTCGAGTATGAACGTTCGATCCTGGCAGGTCCGGGGAGCGAATCCGTCAAAAAGGTGGACGCCTGGTTCATCAACGACAATTACTGGCTGATCTTCCCCCTGCGGCTCGCATGGGACCGGTCGGCAACGGTCACCGCAGACAACGCCCCGGCGCCGCTGCCCATCGGTACGGGCCAAGCCAGGCGGCTCGTCGTCCGATACCCCTCGAACGAGGGCTACACCCCCGGTGACGTCTACGAGCTTTTCATCGGTGCTTCCGATCGGATCGAGCAGTGGATCTACCGGAAAGGGGGAGACCCCCAGCCGACGCGGATCACCACCTGGGAGGACTACCGGCGGGTGGGCCCCCTCACCCTTGCGCTCGACCATCGCGGGCCGGACGGCAGCTTCCGCGTTTGGTTCACCGACGTGGCCGTGCGGGTTGCCGGCCGATCCGATTGGATATCGGCCCGCTAATTGGCCGCCGGCCGACCCTGCGGCGGTTCAAGCGCCGACTCTGATACGCCCTGGCGGGAATAAATTCGCTTCATTCAAAGCGAATTTTTTGATATCCTCAGACGATCCGGGACCGCGGGGCAGTCGCCAACACGGCTGCCTTTTTTCAGCAGCGTGTGTCTTATCAACCTCCCAAGGCGCAACGAAAGAAGTCTTAAATGCTCAATCATGTGGTGTTGATGAAGTTCAAACCGGACGTTTCCGAGCAGGACATCCTCGATCTGGAGGCGGCGCTGGATGGGCTGTCCAACCGGATCATGGAAATCAAGATGTACGAATTCGGGCGGGATGTCCTCAAATCGGAAAGATCCTATGACTTCGCTCTAGTCAGTCTTTTTGCCAACTTGCCTGCCTTGAAGCGCTATCAAGAGCACCCCGACCACTTGCCGGTGGCGGCAAGGATTCGGTCGATGTGTTCGAGCCTCGTGACGGTCGACTTTACCGGTTCGGACGGCAGCGCGGCGGAGGCCGGCCCCCCCGAATGGGAAAGAGACCCCTGGGAACGCCTGAGGCGATAGACGGCGCACCGCAGCGCCCCCTCCCCTCCCGGACGCCGCGGCGGGGGAGGCTCAATGCGAAGCCGCGCTAGGGGCTGAATAAACCGGCTCCGCCGCACGCTGCGGCAGATTCAACCCGTGGAGCTTGAAATGGAGACAATTGAATGAGGCGCAGCGCTTCTCTTTTGGTGGTGCTGCTGGCAGTTACCGGTTGCCTGGCCGCCTCTGAAGACGCTGCGCCCTCGAAAGTTCAGTGGGTTCATGACCTGTCAGAGGGTCTGCGTCTGGCCAAGGAATCCGGCAAGCCGGCCATGCTGTTCTTCACCGCGGATTGGTGCGCACCCTGCGTGGAGCTGAAAAAATACGTTTTTACGGACCGCCGGGTGGTCGCCGCATCCAGACGCCTGATCAACATCTACATCGACGTGGACAAAGACGATGAAACCTTGTCCGCCTACAAGGTGCGCGGCATTCCCGCCATCTTTTTCCTGAACCCGAACGGTGAAACCATCGCCCCCTATTCTGGCGACCGATCAGCGAGCAGCTTTGTGAAACAAATGTCGACTGCCGCCGACAAACACACACGCTGAAACATTATAAATTCCTTTAGGTACGGAGAAGCTGGGGTTCTGTCCGGGCCGCCGTACACTCCCGGCAAGGCCCCCTGCACATCGAGTCGAACCGTTATTTCAGATCAGGCATCACCTGAACCGGTACTGCCGCCATCCATGAACACACTTTCAGATATTGACGTTCGGGCCACCGTCAACGCCTCGGTTATGGAAACATTCAGCTCCATGCTTTCCATGGAAATCAAACCGGTGGAGGAGGAACCCCCGCCCGGACAAGGCGTCCGCCGCATGGTGGGAACCCTCAATTTCGCTGGAAAAGTCACCGGCATTTTCAACACCCAACTCACTTTTGATTTCGGTCGTCTCATGGCGTCGGTCCTCCTCGGAATGGAGCCCGAGGAAGTGGAGTCGGGCACCGAGGTCAGGGATCTGGTGGCTGAAATCACCAACATCGTCGGCGGCAACCTGAAATCCGCTCTGAACGACAGCGGGTATCCCTGCGTGCTCTCCACGCCCAGCATCACCTACGGCACGGATTTCAGCATCAAATCCCTCAACATGGACCGCTTTGATCGCTATGCGTTCCAGAAAGACCACCACGTCCTGATCATCGAGGTCGGCCTCAAGGAGCAAGAGGGAGCCGATCCCGGCATCGACTTCGACTCGCCGAATGGCATCCGCCGCATACCGCACGTGGATCTTCAGAAGCTGGAGTCGCTGGACTACAACCGCCGACTGGCCGACGCGACCGTCGATGTGTTCGACACCATGTTTGCGTTGAAGCTCGAGCGGATCGACCCCGCGTCGGCCGCAGGCCTTGCAGGGATGCGCTACATCTCCTCGGTATGCTTCGCCGGTGACGCTACGGGGATCGTCAGCCTACACGTCAGCCAGGAGTTGTCGCGCTTGATGGCGGCCAATATGCTGGGCATGGAGCCGGAGGAGATCGAAGACACGAGCGAAATCGAGGACATGCTCGGGGAGTTGGGCAACATCGTGGGTGGCAATTTGAAATCGGCGCTGACCGACACCGGTCTGCGCTGCGCCCTCTCCACGCCTTCATTCACCGTCGGCAGCGATTTCCAGATCGAGTCGCTCAATCTCGAACGCTTTGAACGCCTCGGGTTCCGGCATGAAAGCCACATCGCTTTTGTGGAGATGGGCCTGAAAATCTCCGAGCTCGTCCAGGCCGCAGCCCTTCCCGCCAAGGGGGCTCACCCCCGGGCCGAGCAGAGCAGGGCCTCCGCCCGACAGGAGACGCTCGGGCCTGCTGTGCCAGAAAACCCGGCGGCCGCTCCGCTGAAGGCTCCGCTCTCCCCGGCTCCGACGGCGCCTCTTCCGGCGCAGCCGGAACCCTCCGCAACCCCGGACGCACCCTCCGCCCCCGAGGATCTCGGGCTCGGCCTGCTCCTCGACATCCCGGTGGAGCTGACCGTAGAACTGGGACGCACCAAGTTGCCGATCCATGAGCTGCTGAAGCTTCAACCCGGCTCGGCCGTCAAGCTCGCCCGGCTCGAGGGCGAACCGGTCGACATCCTGGCCAACGATGTTCTCATCGCCCGCGGCGAAGTGGTGGTCCGCCACGAAAAATACGGAATCCGGATCACCGAAATCACCAGCCGCATGGACCGCTTGCGGGGACTCAAATAAAACTCCGCTACCTGCGGCTTTTCACGCGCTCCACCGCATCCGCCCAGCCGCGCTGAAGCCGTCGACGGCTCTCCCGGTCGATCCTCGGCATGAAGGTCTTCTCCGAGGTCCGCAGCGCGGCAATCTCCGCGCTGGATTTCCAGAATCCCACCGCCAACCCGGCTAGAAACGCCGCCCCCATACCGGTGGACTCCAGGTAGCGGGAGCGGTCGACGGGGCAGCCGAGCAGGTCCGCCTGAAACTGCATCAGAAAATCGTTGCGGCAGGCTCCGCCGTCCACCCGCAGCTCGGCGAATTTCAGCCCCGTGGCCGCTTCCACGGCCTCCGTCAGATCCTGGGTCTGGAAAGCGATGCTCTCCAGGGCGGCGCGGACGATGTGCGCGCGGCTCGTGCCGCGCGTGATGCCCAGAATGCCGCCGCGGGCGTACATGTCCCAGTGCGGCGCGCCGAGCCCCGCAAAGGCGGGAACGACATGCACCCCCTGGGCGTCCGCGACGCTTTCGGCCAGCGCTTGGGTCTCCGCCGCCGAGCGGATCAGGCCCAGCCCGTCGCGCAGCCACTGGACCACCGCGCCGGCAATGAACACCGAGCCCTCCAGCGCATAGCAGGGCCTGCCACCGGCGTCGCAGGCCAGCGTCAAGAGCAGCCCCGGTCCCGGATCGACCCGCGTGCGGCCGACGTTGAGCAGTAGAAAACAGCCGGTTCCGTATGTGTTCTTAGCCTGCCCCGGCCCAAAGCAGGCCTGGCCGAACAACGCGGCCTGCTGGTCGCCGGCGATGCCGGCGATGGGGATCTCGGCGCCGACGACGGCGGGATCGGTCCGGCCGGCGATGTGGGCGGAGGGCACCACCTCCGGCAGGAGCGCCGCGGGGATGTCGAGCACATCCAACAGGACCGGATCCCAGATCCGCTCGTGGATGTCGAACATCAGCGTCCGGGAGGCATTGGTGTAGTCCGTGACATGCTCCCGCCCACCGGTCAGCCGGGCGATCAGCCAGCTGTCCACGGTTCCAAAGGCGAGCTCCCCGGCCTTTGCGCGCGCGCGCAGGCCGGGGACCCCATCGAGCAGCCATTTGAGCTTGGTCCCCGAAAAATAAGCGTCCAGCAAAAGCCCGGTTCGTTCACGGAACATCCCCTCTAGGCCGTCGGCCTTCAGCGTTTCACATATGCCGGCGGAACGCCGGCATTGCCACACGATGGCGTTGTGAACCGGCCGGAGGGTTCGGCGCTCCCACACCAGCGTGGTTTCGCGTTGGTTGGTGATCCCCACGGCGGCGATGCGCGCCGGGGTCAGGTTGGCGGCGACCAACGCCTGGTGCATGACGTGCAGGGTGGTCTGCCAGATCACTTCCGGATCGTGCTCGACCCACCCAGGGCGGGGATAGATCTGGGGAAACTCGGAATAGGCGTTGGCAACCGGATGGCCCGCCGGGTTGACGATCAAGACCCGCGAACCGGTCGTCCCTTGATCGATGGCCAGGATGTATTCTTCCATGATGATCCTCAGCACTCAGTCCTGTTTTGCGGGTACGCGGATCACCTGCAGGGCATGTCCCGTCAGCTCGACGAAGCGCGCCACCTCCGGCCGCGAAATCACCAGCGTGGCCGTGTTCACGAGCGGGTGGAACTGAAATGCATCGCAGCGCCAGAGATCCTCGTCCACGAAAAGGCTGACCGCGCCGTCCGGGTCGTTGAAAATCGCCAGCAGGGTCACCGCACCGGGCTCCACGCCCAGGCAGCGCTTGAGGCGATCGGCCGAGCCGAAGCTCAGTCCGTTGGCGCCGATCCCTGCGCAGAGGCCTTTGATATCCACCCGCTTGGCCGCGGGCACGCACACCAGATAATGCCGCCGGCCCGGCTTGTTCCGCAGGAAAAGATTTTTGGTCTTGGCGCCCGGCAGCGGCGGCACCAGCCGGGCGGCTTCTTCGACGGTATAGACCGCCGGATGGTCGCAGCGCTGGAAGGCGATGCGGTTCTCGGCCAGAAACGAAAAAAAGGCTTCAAGGCCCATCGGTATGAATCCCTCTGCCGCCATGGGGCCGGCGGCAGGCGAAATTGAAATCCGGCGGAAGATATGCGCTACCAATTCAACCAGATCGAGCGATCTCTCGGCCTCCCATCAGACCCCCCTCCGGGCTTCCCCGCGACCACTCGGAAAAAAAATCGCTCGATTTGGGACCCAGCGGTTTTTATTTATAGATCGCCCCGCCCGGGGCGGTCAACCGCAAAGCGTTGCGGGGTCCTTGACACGCGCAGGAATCTGCCGCTATAGGGGAAGACATTTTGGGTGTCGCAATTCCCTGCCGAACCCCACCCCCAATGGAGGCTTCATGACCGAGAACAGACTGATCTACCTCTCCCATGCCGATGTCGTCGCCGTGGGTCTTTCCATGGCCGAGATCATCGCCGCGCTCGAAACCGCGTTCCAGGCCAAGGGCGCCGGCCGCACCGAAATGCCCCCCAAGCCGGGGGTGCATCCCGGGGGCGGCAATAATTTCATCCACGCCATGCCGGCCTACATCCCGGACCTGCAGTCCGCCGGGGTCAAATGGGTGAGCGGGTTTCCGGAAAACCACCAACGGGGGCTGCCCTATATTTCAGGGCTTCTGATTTACAACGATGTGGCCACGGGCCTGCCCCTGGCCGTCATGGACTGCGTCTGGATCACCGCCAAGCGCACCGGGGCCGCCAGCGCCATCGCCGCGCGCCGCCTGGCGCGGCCCGAGTCCGCGGTGATGGGCATGCTCGGGTGCGGCGTGCAGGGCCGCAGCCATGCCGAGGCCTTCCATGTGCTGTTTCCGCTCAAGAAGATTCTGGCCTACGATCAGGATGCCTCCGCGGCGCAGCGCTATGCCGAGGAGATCGGAAAACGCCTGAGCGTCGAGGTCGTCCCGGTCAAGACGCCGCGCGAGGCCGTGAGCGGATGCGACATCGTGATCACGGCCGGGCCGATTCTGAAGACGCCGCATGCCACCATCCAGGCCGGATGGCTGGAAGCCGGCGCCTTCGCGTCGCTGGTGGACTATGATTCCTACTGGAGCCGGGAGGCCCTGGCCCAGGCCGACAAGTTCTGCACGGACGACGTGCCGCAGCTGCGCATGTACCAGTCCATGGGGTACTTTCAGAACATACCGCCGATTTACGCCGACCTCGGCGAGCTGGTCAGCGGCGGGAAAAAGGGCCGGCAAACCCCTGCCGAGCGCACCATGACCGCCAACCTCGGCCTGGCCATCGACGATATGGCGGTCGCCCCGCTGCTCTATCGGCTCGCCAGGGAAAAAGGCATCGGCACCTGGCTGCCCCTATGAATCAGATCGCCGAAATGGCGGTCTGATTCATCAACAATGAAGGCAAGCTCGAATGAACGGAAACTACATCTATGATGTCATCATCACCGGCGGCGGCATCATGGGCAGCGCGACCGCCTATTACTTGAGCCGCATGGCGCCGGGCCTGAAGGTGGCCGTGGTGGAGCGCGACCCGTCCTATGCCCGGGCCTCCACCACGCTTTCGATGAGCAATGTGCGCATCCAGTTCAGCCTGAAGCAGAACATCCAGATCTCCCAGTACGCCTTCCAGGTTCTGGAGGCGTTCGAAGACGAGATGACCGTCGAAGACCGCCGGCCCCGGATCTACTTCCGTCGCGACGGCAACCTGTTTCTGGTGGGGGAGGAGAATCGGCCGGCCGCCCGGCGCGCCTACGATCTGCAGCTCAGCCTGGGATGCCGGGTGCAGTGGTGGTCGCCGGACCAGATCAAGGAGCGCTACCCGCTGTATGATACGACGGGCATCCTCGGCGGCACGTTCGGCCCCGACGACGGCCATTTCGATGCCTATGCCGCGCTGATGGCCTACAAGGCCAAAGCCCGGTCGCAGGGAGTGAATTACCTCACGGGGGACGTGGCGCGCATCCGAACCGCCGGCGGACGTGCGGACGGAGTGGCGCTCGCTTCCGGCGATGTCCTCTCCGGCGGATGCGTGGTCAACTGCGGCGGCGCCTGGGCCGCCCAGCTGGCCGGAACCGCGGGGGTCAAGCTGCCCGTGATCCCCGTCAAACGCCAAGTGTTTGCGCTGGACCCCGCCGTCAAGCCGGAGGGGCCGCTGCCCCTGACCGTGTTGCTCTCCGGGCTCTATTTCCGCACCGAGACCGGCGGCCTGATCCTGCTCGGAAAATCCATGGAAGCCGATCCGGTGGGCTTTAATTTCACCTGGGACGACCAGCGCTTCATGGAGATTCTCTGGCCGGAGCTGGCCGAATTCGTCCCGGCCTGGGACCGGCTCAAACTGGTGCGCGGGTGGGCCGGGCTGTACGACGTCAATACCCTGGACCACAACGCGATTATCGGCGAGTGGCCGGAGATTGGAGGGCTCTACCTCGCGACCGGCTTCTCCGGCCACGGCCTGCAGCAGGGACCGGCCGTGGGCCGCTACCTGGCGGAGCGGATCTTAAAAAAGCCCGTATCCCTGGACCTCTCCATTTTCAGCCCGCGCCGGATCCTGGAGAACCAGCCTCTGAGCGAAGCCGGGATCGTGTGAGACGGCCGCGGACGTCGACGGAAACCGTGCGTTTAATATGAAAGGGCGCTCAGCGAGGCAGGGTTTCGGATTTAGGCATTTGGCCCTTGCTGCGGCTCGGCTCGGGATCGGGCGTGCGGCATAGGCTGCAGCGATCGTCGCTGCAGCGCTGGCAGCCGAAGCAATCCCGGCAGGGATGCTTTTTCGCGGCGGCCGGGCAAGGCTCCGGCACATACAGCTTGCCGCTCAGCCCCGGAATCCGCACAAACGTCACACGCTCCTCCTTCGCAAACCCCTATGACGAATTCTAATGCAGACCACCTTACATGCAAGCGGAGCCGGTCCGGAGGCTGCCGTGAGCATCCCGACATCTCAGAATCCGGAAAACAGACAAGGGGCATCTCACCCTCGTTCAATCGGATCCCACGCCCCCTCCGCTTAGCCTCAAGCCGAGGCGTTTATTCGAGTCAGCTCCTCCTCAATCAGCCCTTGAAACAGCGGAATCTTGTAGCCGTTCTTTTCGAGCGGCTCGGCCCCCGCAACCACGGCCTTGGCGGCGGCCGCAACAACCTCGGAATCGAGCTGCCGGCCGCGGATGGCCTGCTCGGTCGCCGCACTGCGCCACGGAACGGGAGCCGCCCCGCTGAGAACCACCCGGCCGTCCAGGACCCGCCGGCCGTCGAATCGGACCGCCAGCGCCACCCCGGCCAGCGCGAAATCCCACGAGCGCCGCGCGCGCACCTTGCGGTATGAGCTTCGGGTTCCGGCGGCCGGCGGCGGGAGTCGAATTTCGGTGGCGATCTCACGCGGCTCCAGCACAGTCTCACGCCGCACGTCGATCTCGGGCAGCACGTAGAATCTCTCCAGAGGCACATCGCGCATTCCCTTGGGCCCGGCCAGCCGCACGGTGGCATGGAGGGCCATCAGGATAGGAGCCGTGTCGGACGGGTGAACGATGAAGCAAGTACCGCCGCCGCCGAAGATGCAATGGAACTGGTTCTCCCCGTCGACGGCAAAGCAGGTGCCGCCGCCTTTGCGCAGGCAGTTGAAATCCCCTCGGTAGTACCAGCAGCGCGGTTTCTGGCAGAGGTTGCCCCCGATGGTGCCCTGGTTGCGCAGCTGCGGGCTGGCCACTTCGGAGGCCGCTTGGGCCAGGCCGCTGAAACGTTGACGGATCAGCGGGTGCTCGGCTACGGCTCGGAGGGTGGTCAGCGACCCGATCCGCAACCCTCCGTCGGCGCCTTCGACGATGCCGTTCAGCTCTTCGACGGCACTGATGCTGACGACTTTCTGGGCCGCGAAGATGTGCTCGCGCAGACAGCCCAGCAGGTCCGTGCCTCCGGCATGCACCACAGCGCCCTCCTCCGCGAGATGGGCGATCGCCCCCTGAAGCGAGGTCGGCCGAACGTAGTCAAAGCTCGGGAACATGCCTCAGCCCTCCTTTCGGCGTTCCGCCAGCCGCTGGACCAGTTGCAGCGGATGGATCGGAGTTTGGGTGATGCGCAGGCCGGTGGCGTGATAAACCGCATTGGCGATAGCCGCTGCGGTGGGGATGGTTACGGGCTCGCCGAGGCCCTTCGCGCCGGTGTTGTTGGCTTCGGCGTCGCCCGGATCGATCGGAATGCTGAGCATATCGGCGGGCACATCCAGGGCGGTCGGCAGTTTGTAGTCATGCCAGCTGCGGTTGACCATTTTACCGGTCTGACCCGCGTCAAGAATGCGAGCCTCCGTCATGGCAAGACCGATTCCCATGGTGATGCCGCCGAAAACCTGGTTGTCGTAGGTCAGCCGGTTCATCACGCGGCCGCTGTCGTGGGCCGCCACGAACCGCAGGATCTTCAGCTCTCCGGTCCTCGTGTTCACTTCGACTTCGCAAAACTGCGCGGCGAAAGGATTGACGACCTTGTTCTTTGGATTGGGGCCGCGGTAGCCGACACCGACGACGACCCCCTGCCGCTTCAGGGCGTCGAGATCCTTCACCGCAATGCGCTGGGAGCTATCTCGGCGCGAGACGATCTCGCGCCCCTGGTAGGCCAGCTCCGAAAGATCCGCCTTCAGGGCCTCGGCCGCCATTTCCAACAGCTTCTGTTTGACCTGCACGGCCGCGTTACGCACCGCCGGCGCCTCCGTGGGCACGGTCTTGCTGCCGCCGCTGGGCGTTGCGTACTGGGTGGTGCCGGTATCCGCGTTCTCGATCTGGATGGCGTCGGGTCTGACTCCCAGCTCCTCGGCCACGACCATCGCCATCACGGACTTGGTGCCGGTCCCAAGGTCGCTGGCTCCCATGTTGAGGTTGACGCTGCCGTCGGAGAAAAGCTTCACGATCACGGTGGACGGCGGCCGGCCGCCGCCCGCCACCCACAGGCCGCCGGCCATTCCGACGCCCCGCCGAAGGGGGCCTTGAGCGGCATTTGCGCCGGTTTCCCGGCGGGCCTTTTCCCAGCCGAAAGCGGCGGCGCCCTGCTCAAGGCATTCCTTGAAGCCGGTGCTGGTATAGGCCGGGTTGCCTTCGCGGGCTTGGCTGAAGACGGGAATGTTTTTCAGCCTGAGCTGCACCGGGTCCATCCCGATGGCCTCCGCCAGAGCATCCATCATCTGCTCCAGCGCCCAGGCGCCCTGCGGGTGTCCCGGAGCGCGGAACGGGCGGGCCGGACCGGCATGGACGAAGACGTCGCTGCACGTCGTGCGAACGTTGGGGCAGGTGTAGAGATCGCGAATCAGCCAATCCACCAGCGAAGTTCCTCCGGCCGGGTAGGCGCCGCCCGTTCCGAGGCAGGTGAACTCCAGTGCCGTGAGCGCCCCGTCCCGTTTGACTCCGGCTTTGAGCGTCATGTTGCTGGGGGGCCGGTTTCCCACCGCGAGGAAGGTCTCCTCGCGCGTCAACACCAACTTCACCGGACGGGCGGCCTGCTTGGCCAGCAGGGCGGCGATGACGGTGTACTTGCCGGCCTCGAGCTTGCTTCCAAAGCCGCCGCCCATGTAGTGACCGATGACCCGCACCCGCGCCAGCGGAAGTTTTAGGACTTCGGCGACCTTGGACTGGACCGCGTAGACCCCTTGGGAGGATTCCCAAACGGTCAGCGAGCGCCCCTCCCAGTTGGCCACGCAGCCGTGCGGCTCGAGAGGGGTGTGCAGTTCGCATTCGGTGCGGTAGCTCTGATCGAGGACCACATCGGCAGCGGCAAAGCCCTGGGCCACATCCCCCCGCTCGTAGGTGTCGGTTTTGGACAGGTTGCCCTTGGCATGCACGACGGGCGACCCGGCTTGCAGCGCCTTGCGCTCGTCGGCCACGAACGGCAGCACGTCGTAGTCGACCCGGATGGCGTTTAACGCGTCCCGGGCCTGGTAAGGCGATTCGGCGGCCACCGCCGCCACCGCCTCCCCCTCGAAGCGGCAGTGAGGGTCGAAGAGGCGGGTTTCTCCCGCAGCGTCCTTTTTCCACACCCGGTCGGCTTCCGGCGTCGTTCCGCTGATGACCGCACGAACCCCGGGCATTTTGGACGCCGCGACGGTCTCGACGCTCCGAATGCGGGCGTGCGCATGCGGGCATCGCAAAATCGCCCCATAGAGCATGTTCGGCAGATGGATGTCGGATGGGTAGACGGCCGAGCCGCTGACCCGCTCGTAGGCATCCACCCGCGGCACGCGCTGGCCGACCACGTTCGTCTGCTTCCAGGCCGGCGGCTCTCTGCCCGGCAGAGGGGTCTCCGGCACCGGAATTCCCTGGACATAATAAATGTCTTGGCTTTCATCCGCCATGGGCATCCTCACTTTCCGCGCTTGAGTTCAGCCGCGCGGCGGGCGGCTTGGAAAATGTGGTGGTAGGCCCCGCAGCGGCAGAGGTTGCCGCTCACGCCCCGCCGGATCTCCTCGGCGGACGGATCGGGATTGGCCCGCAGCAGGCCTTCGACGGACATGATCTGACCGGGGGTACAGTAGCCGCATTGGAGCGCGTCGGCCTCGGCAAAGGCCTTCTGGACGGGCCCGAGCGTCTCGCCGTCCATCAGTCCTTCCAGGGTGGTGACCTCCCGACCCTGGGCTTCCACGGCAAGCGTCAGGCAGGCGTAGCGCGGCACGCCGTCGATCAGCACCGTACAGGCGCCGCACTCCCCGCGTTCGCAGCCCGGCTTGGCGCCCGTCAGTCCGATGATTTCGCGCAGCACGTGGAGCAGCGTCCAGCGCGGCTCCGCCAAGACCACATGGGCTTCGCCGTTGATCCGCAGGGACACCGTGGAGGCCTGCCCCGCGGGCATAACCTGCGACTCGCCGGTTTCCCGGCCGGCGGCCAACAGATTTTCGGTCGCCGCCACGCCGATCGCCCCGGCGCCCACCGAAGTCAAAAAACGGCGGCGCGTGACGCCATCGGACCCGGCCTGGGGATTCTTGCTTGACATATTCACCCCCTGAACGAAATAGGGTTCCGGGGCAGTTGACACCCGCCTCGACCGGACCCACTTTGAAGGTGGATTAAAGAGATGCGTGCGGATGCCGAAAGTTTGCCACTATCCTTCTTTCGGCACCCAAACGGTCTTCTTCTGATCTGGGGTGGCCTGTTTTCCCTCCTTTTGCCGGGCCACCTCTTTTTTTATTCACCGGAAAAGAATCCAACCGAATGGACGAAATTCCTTCTGCCCCCCTTTGTCAGGCGCAAAGCTTTCCAAGGAAGGTTTGGCGCCGGCTGGTGTCCTGGTTCTTCACCGCCATGGCCAGCGCCTTGCGCGTTCCGACGAAAACAGCGAGATGCTTGGCTCTCGTCAGGCCGGTGTAGATCAGGTTGCGAAACAGCATCTTGAAATGCTGGGTGAGGACCGGGATGACGACGGCCCCGAACTCGCTGCCCTGCGACTTGTGAATGGTGATGGCGTAGGCGAGGTCCAATTCCGGGATGTCATCGCGCTGGTACTCGACCGTGCGACCCTCCGGAAAAAAGGAAACCGCGCACGCCAGCTCTTCGTTGTCGATGGCCTTGATGACCCCGATGTCGCCGTTGAACACGCCGAGGTCGTAATTGTTCCTGCGGTGAATGACCCGGTCGCCGATCCGGAAAATCCGCTCCCCCACCAGCAGCTGGCTCTTGCCCTTCTGCGCCGGATTGGCGGACTCCTGGATCATCCGGTTCAGACTCAAGGTGCCCAGACTCCCGCGGGTCATGGGG
>CAZNAX010000019.1:0-28006 GCA_964570965.1 uncultured Desulfatibacillum sp. | reverse complement strand
GGCATCGGCGAGCCGGGGTGCGTGCCGACGGCTCCGGCCGTGGCCAACGCCATCTACAACGCCGTCGGCGTTCGCATCCGGGAGCTGCCCATCACCCCCGAACGCGTGCTGGCCGCCCTGCGCGCGAAGAAGGGGCTGGATCTTTGCGGAATCCAGAAAGGGGCGGAAAGCGCTGCGGCGTGCGTGATCGAAGAGTGAGGTTTAAGTTTCGAGGTGAAAGGTTTATCGTGAACCCCGGCTTTGCTTTCAGTGTTTTTTTAGAGGTTGTCTCATTCAAACAACCCTCAACCCAAAAGGAGGATCGACCATGAAGCGCAACCTGGCGTTTGTTCTCGTGGGCATTTTCTCACTGGCAGTGGTGATCGGGCTGTGGACGCCCCAGGCGGCCAGCGCCCAGGCGGTCAAACTCAAGTATGCGAATTTTCCGCCGGCGCCCACCTTCCCCTGCGTGCAGATGGAGCGCTGGAAGACGGAAGTGGAAAAACGCACCGCCGGCAAGGTGGCGGTTCAGACCTTTCCGGGAGGAACCCTGCTCGATGCCAAGAACATGCTGGACGGCGTCATCGCCGGAACGGCGGACATCGGCTGTACCTCCATGGCTTACCAGCCGGGCCGTTTTATCGTCACCAACGCCACCGCGCTGCCGCTCGGCATCCCCAGCGCCAAAGTCGGCAGCCGGGTTCTCTGGGATCTTTATGAAAAATACAAGCCTCAGGAGTTTGCCGATGTCAAGGTCCTGGCGATGTTCACCACGGCGCCCAATAACATCATGTCCAAAGTGGCGGTGAAAAAACTCGAAGACCTCAAGGGCCTCGATCTGCGGGCCTCCGGCGGGGCGGCCGAGGTCCTGAGCGCATGGGGAGCCAACCCGGTGGGCATGCCGATGCCGGAGACGGTGGAGGCCCTGCAGAAGGGTGTGGTCAAGGGCCTCTTTTCATCGCTGGAAGTCATGAAGGACTTCAAATTCGCCGAAACCTGCAAACACGTCACCATGACCGACACATCGATTTACCCCTTTACCGTCATCATGAATATGAAGAGCTGGGAGGCCCTGCCGGCCGATGTGAAAAAGGTGTTCGACGATCTGCGCGTGGAGCAGTCCGAGTGGACCGGGGTTTACATGGACAATCATGTGAAGGAGGCCATGGAATGGTCCAAGACCACCCAACAGGTGGCCGTGGTCAACCTGTCCCCCGCAGAGAAGGCGGCCTGGAACGCCCAACTGCAGCCGCTGACGGCCAAATGGATCACCGAGGCCAAGACCAAGGGCCTGGCCGCCGAGCAGATCATCAGCGACCTCCAGGCGCTGATCAAAAAATACAGCCAGTAAGCCGGCGCCGGGAAGCATCCATTGCGGTTGGGGGCCGGGAGCCGAATCCGACGGGCCGGCCCTTATCCGCGGACGGGATAGAGCCCCGTGCACGACCCTTGGAGGGCGAAGCTTTGTGATGAACTTTCTCGATCGAATCATTGAGCGCCTGAACCAGGTTTTGATGATTGTGGCCGGCGCTGCCCTGTTCGGCATCGTGTTGCTCACCGTCGGTAACATCTGGCTGCGGCTCGTCTGGGCGCCCATCAAAGGATCCGTCGAGTTGATCGGTTTTTTCGGAGCCTTGGCCGCAGCCTTGGCCCTGGGATTCAGCCAGATGAAGAGCGCGCACATCGCCGTCGACGCCCTGACCCTCCGGTTTTCGAAGAAGACTCAAAACGCGCTGAAGTTCTTGAACGCGCTGATCGGGGCGGTCTTTTTTTCGGTCGCCGGCTGGCAGCTCATCCGCTGGGGGAACACGCTGCAGCGCACCGGCGAGCTCACCGAAACCCTGCGAATCATCTATCACCCTTTCGTCTACGCGGTCGCCTTCGGATGTTTTCTCATCGCCCTGGTCCTGGCGGTCGAGATGCTGAAAGCCACCCGCCCGGCACCGAAAGACCACTAAGATGGAGCTTGCAGCCGTCGGCGTCGCCGGAATCCTGATCCTGCTGCTGGTCTTGTTTGTTCTGGGGAGCCCGGTCGGGCTGTCGATGGCTGCCGTCGGGTTCTGCGGCTTTGCCTGGGTGGTGTCCATTCCGGCCGCGGTCAACATGATCGGTGCGGACATCTGGAACACCTTCTCCAAGTATGGCTTTACCGTGATTCCGCTCTTCATATTGATGGGATATCTGGCCTTCAATGCCGGGATCGCCGAGAGACTTTTCGACTCGGCCTACAAGTGGATGGGGCACTGGCCCGGCGGCTTGGCCATTGCCACTATCGGCGCGGACGAGTTGTTTGCAGCGATCTGCGGATCCAATACCGCAACGAGCGCCACCATGGGCACCGTCGCGTTGCCGCAGATGAAAAAATACAACTACGACGCGCGGCTGAGCAGCGGCACCATCGCCACCGGCGGCACGTTGGGGACCGTCATGCCGCCCAGCGTCGTGATGGTCATCATCGGGCTGCAGACCGAGCAGTCGATCGCCAAGCTGTTCCTGGGCGGCATTCTTCCGGCGCTGCTGCTGGGCGCCTTGTTCATCCTGACGATCATTGTTCTCTGCCGCATTCACCCCCACTACGGCCCGGCCGGCCCGAAAGTCGGCGCACGCGAACGACTGGCCTCGCTGTGGGGAATCACGGAGGCCCTGGCGATTTTTATACTGGTGATCGGCGGGCTCTACATCGGCATCTTCACGCCGACCGAAGCCGGCGCCGTAGGGGTTTTCTTTACGGCGGCTGTGGCCTTCATCATGCGGCGTTTGAACTGGAAGGGGATCCTGCGCTCTTTTACGGAAACGCTTAAAATTTCCTGTATGGTTTACATGCTGGTGGCCGGCGCCATCATTTTCGGCCGGTTTCTGGCGGTCACGCGGCTGCCCTTCGAGGTCGCCGAATACGCCGCCGGGCTGCCGGTGTCGCCCTATGTCGTTCTGGCCATTATTTTGCTGATCTACCTGGTCGGCGGTTGCTTCATGGATTCCCTGGGGTTCCTGGTGCTGACCATCCCGATTTTTTTCCCGCTGGGGGTCCGGCTGGGGTTCGACCCGATCTGGTATTCCATCATGCTCACCATGGTGACCACCATGGGGGCCATCACGCCGCCGGTCGGCGTCAATGTCTATGTCGTAAAAGCGTTGGCGCCGGACATCTCCATCGCCACCATCTACAAAAGCGTCACCTATTATCTCGCAGCCTGCCTGGTGTGCCTGGTGCTGTTGACGATTTTTCCCGCCATTGCCACTTTTTTACCGGGCTTGGTGAAATGATCCGCGATGCGGTTCGGGCAGCGTTTTAAGCGGCCATCTGGCTGGGAGCGCGAGGCTTGGATTCTCAAGCAGGCCGATCGGAATAAGATCGCCGGAGGAATGGGTTTAGGGTGCATCCTCCTTGAAGCAGCTCAGATCCTCCGGGCAGTCGACGTCCCTGCAGACGGCCGGATCGGACACCTCCACTTCAAGGACGTCGCCCGGATGAGCGCCAATGATTTCCCGGGCGCCCCGGTCGCCGGTCACCCGCCCTATCTCCGGGTAAAGCGAACGTTCGAAAATGCACGGGTTGCCGCGACGGCCCCGATAGACCGGCACGGCGATGCGGCGGCCGGCGCGGAGGAAACGCGCCCGCATCAGGTTGATGAGGTTGGAGGTGATGAAAGGCTGATCCGCCAGCAGAAACATGGCAGCGGAATATTCGTCGCAGGCCCGCTTAAGACCGGCCTTGAGCGAGGTGCTTAGGCCGGAGGCGAAATCAGGGTTAATCACCACCTGCAGGCGGCGATGCGCGAGTTCGGCCTTTAGCGCCGAGCGCACCGCCCGGTGGCGGCTGCCCAAGACCAGGATCACGGCGTCCAGGTCCGAAGCCAGGGCCGCACCCAGAACCCACTGCAGCAGCGGCTTGCCCTGCAGCTGCGCCAGCTGCTTGCAGCCGCCGAAGCGTGTTGCCTCCCCGGCCGCCAATACGATCCCGGCGATGGAGCCTTCCTTCACCATGCCTCCTTAGAAAAGGTGGATACAGCTAACACTATAAAATACCCTTTTGACGATTGTCCACCGCTTCTGCTAATTAAAGCTTGCCGATTGAGGAGATGGCATGAAAATGGATTCGATCGTTGACGCGTATCTCGCCCCCACGGCGATCATCGACAGCGATCATCCGCGCATTCAGGCCCATGCCCGTACCGTGGCCGGCGCCGATGGCGGACAAGATCGCGTGGCGGCGGCGGTGCGGCTTTACTACGACGTGCGCGACGGAATCTGGTACGACCCCTATCTGCCGTTTCACAAACCGGAGCACTTCCGCGCGAGCACCGTCCTTGCCAGCGGGCGGGCGTTCTGCATCGGCAAGGCCGGACTGCTGTGCGCTTTAGGGCGGGCGATCGGGATTCCCTCGCGGCTCGGATTTGCCGATGTGCGCAACCATCTGACGACGCGGCAGTTCCTGGAATTCCTGGGCTCGGATCTGTTCGTGTTTCATGGCTACACTGAATTTTTATTGGAAGGCAAATGGGTCAAGGCGACCCCGGCCTTCAACGCCGAGCTATGCCGCCGCCACCGCGTCCTGCCGCTGGAATTCAACGGCCGGGAGGACTCCATCTTTCAGCCGTTCAACGAGGACCACTGCCAGTTTATGGAATACGTGACCGATCACGGGGTGTTTGCGGACATCCCGCACGACCGGATTCTGACCGCCATGCAAACGGCATACGGCGAGGCTCGGGTTCGGCAGTGGATCGAGGCCCATGAGAAGGCCGGGGAAACGTCCGCTCGGAGGTTCGAGCGGGAGGATGTCGTTGGGGGCTGACGAGCACGATCTGGAGCGCCGGCCGCAGGCGATGGCGTCGATTCGATGGTTATGAAGAAAATCCGAGTGGAAAGGCTCCGTTCCGATCTCCTCATAGGGCTCAAGGGCGCCGGTGAGATGGCCAGTGCGGCGGCTTGGCGGCTTTTTCAGGCCGGCTTCGCAAACATTTTCTTGATGGAGATCGCCGCGCCGCTGGCGGTGCGGCGTGAGGTTTCATTCTGCGAAGCGGTCTACGACGGTTCCAAAGTCGTGGAGGGCGTCGAAGCTTTGCGGGCTGAGAGGCCGGAGCATTTTCACACGATCTGGGCCGCCGGCAAGATCGCCGTGACGGTCGATCCGGCCTGGAACGCGCTGCGCCACATCCGGCCCCATGTATTGGTGGACGCCATCCTGGCCAAGAAAAACCTGGGGACCCGCAAGGACGAGGCGGGCCTGGTCATCGGGCTGGGACCCGGTTTCGTCGCGGGCCAAGACGTTCATTTCGTGATCGAGACGCAGCGGGGCCATCACCTCGGCCGCATTTTAACGACCGGGGCGGCGGCGCCCAACACCGGCATTCCCGGACCCATCGCTGGACGGACTACCGAACGGGTGCTGCGAGCTCCGGCCGAGGGCGAATTTCGAACCTCCAGCCGGATCGGAGATCGGATCGAGGAGGGGCAAGTCGTCGGGCAGGTGGGAGCCTCACAGGTTCACAGTCGGATCGGCGGGGTCCTGCGGGGGGTGATCCGCCCCGGCACGCGGGTGACCCGCGGGCTGAAGATCGGAGACATCGACCCGCGCGGCGAAGCCTCCTTTTGCTTCAGCATTTCCGACAAGGCCCGGGCCATTGCCGGCTCGGTTTTGGAAGCCGTGCTGAGGACCTACAACCGTTAGGGTGGTGGGGAAAAGAACTTATTTCGGAGTCGGATAGCCCGGTTTCGGATAGGAATGGAAATGGGTGCGTCGGAACACGTGCGGGAGGCATTGCTTTTGGAAGGCGGCGGGATTGTCAGCCTGGTGGGGGCGGGCGGCAAGACGAGCCTCATGTACCGACTGGCGCGCGAACTGGCCGGGAGCGGCCAGACCGTTCTGACGACCACCACCACGCGGATCTATCCGCCCCTGGCGGATCAGTGCGCCATCTGCATCCTGGCGCCGACCGCGGAGCGGATCCTGGAGCAGGCAGCCGGGACGCTCGGCCAACACCGGCATATCGCCGCCGCTTCCGGCCGAATCGATGAGTCCGGAAAACTTGCCGGCCTGGCCCCGGAGGAGATCGACCGGCTGCAGGCCTCGCGGGTGTTCGATTGGATCCTCGTCGAAGCGGACGGGGCCGCCGGACGGCCGCTCAAGGCGCCTGCTGCGCATGAGCCGGTGATACCGTCCGGCTCCGGATGGCTGGTGGGAATGATCGGCTTGCGCGCGATCGGCAAACCCTTGACGGACCGTTGGGTCTTCCGGGCGGAGGCCTTCGCGCGGATCACCGGCTTGGCGCCGGGCGCGACGGTCAGCGAAGAAGCCGTTGCTGCGGCTTTTACGCACCGGCGCGGTATACTGAAAGGTGCACCGGCAGATTGCTGCTGCCTGGCGTTTTTGAACCAGGCCGATGCCCCCGACCGCCGGGCGGCCGGTCTGAGGATCGGCGAGCTTCTCGGACGAATCGATTGCGCTCCGATCCGACGGGTGGCGGTCGGCCACGTGCTGGATGATCCGCCGGTAACGGCCCTTTTCGATCGGAGCGGATGGCGGCTGCAACGGGTTTCCGACACGAATTCAGCGAATCCGTGCACGACGACCGGCGCAGGGCCGTGCTGAAGGAGCGAAGCGGATGATCGACGTTTACGACGAACTGCAGCGAGCCCTCTCGGGCGGAGACAAATGCGTTCTGGCGCGGATCATCCGCCAAGCCGGCTCGGCGCCGCGTGCCGTGGGAACGAAACTCCTCGTCAAAGCCGATGGACGTCTGGTGGGAACGATCGGCGGCGGGCGCCTGGAGCACGAGGTCCTTGGCAAGGCGCGTGAGGTGGCGGCCAGCGGCCGGCTCGCCGTGCTGGCGGTCCGCCTGTCGGGTCAGGATGTGGCGGGCGGCGAGATGCTTTGCGGCGGAAACGTGGATGTTCTGATCGAACCCGTCCTTCCGGAGGACGCCGGCGCCCTGTCCGTGTTTCAGGCACTTCACGCAATGAAAGCGCAGGGCCGGCGCGGGGTGCTGCTTACCGTCGTAGCGGAAGACCGGCGCGGCGTGCAACGGGCGCTGCTGACCGAAGAGGGCAGCCTCATCGGCGATGCCGCCGGGCGATTCGAGGCAGCCGGCGCCGGCCTGAAACGGTGGGCCGGCGCACGCGGGTTTGCGCTCGAACCCCTGGCAGCCGGAGCGGACCCGGCGATGCTCTTTGTCGAACCGGTGGAACCCGAGGCGGTGCTCGTGCTGTTCGGAGGCGGTCATATTTCGACCTGCGTAGCGCCGCTGGCCCGCACGGTCGGCTTTCGCGTATGCGTGATCGACGACCGCGAGGAGTTCGCCAATCCCGAGCGGTTTCCGTCCGCCGACCGGCTCCTGGTCTGCCCGGTGGCGGAAGCCTTCGATCGGATCGCCGTTACGCCGGCGACCTACCTGGCGATCGTGACGCGCGGGCACGCCCACGACCGGGACGCCCTGCGGCGCGCCCTGACGAGCCGGCCGGCCTACCTCGGCATGATCGGAAGCCGACGCAAACGGGACCTGATCTATGCCGCGCTGGTGGAAGAAGGGGCTTCGGCCGCAGACCTCCGGCGCGTCCACTGCCCGATCGGGATTGCGATCGGCGCGGAAACGCCGCAGGAGATCGCGGTCAGCATCGTGGCCGAGCTGATCCACGTCCGGGCACACGCGCAGGGCCGCCGGCCGCAGGCCATGGGGGTCGGTTGATGAGCCTGACGCCGCCCACCGGCGCCGGGGCCGCCGCAATGGGGCGTACCGAGGCCTTCCGGTCCCATCTGGGGCCGTTGTTTCTGCTGACCCTGCTTTTTTATATGAATTTCATGGCGCGGATCGTTCAGGCGCCGTTGATGCCGGCGATCGAAAACGACCTGAGCATCAGCCATGCCGAAGCCGGGTCGCTGTTCTTGATTCTCTCGATCGGCTATTTCATCACCCTCATCGGCTCGGGGTTCGTGTCCGCGCGTCTGACCCATCGCTGGACGATGGTGCTGTCCATCGTCTGTGCGGGAGGGACACTTCTGGCGACCGCTGCCAGCGAGGGGATCTGGGGGCTCCGGTTCGGGCTTTTCCTGACGGGGCTGTCCACCGGACTGTATCTTCCATCGGCCATCGCCGCGATCACGGAATTCGTGAGCCCGCGGCATTGGGGCAAGGCGATCGCCATTCATGAGGTCGCGCCGAATTTGGCCTTCGTGACGGCGCCGGTCTTCGCCGAGGCCGTGCTCGGGTTGTATTCGTGGAAAGCCGTCCTGGCCGTGCTGGGCGCGGCGGCGTTGCTGTCCGGAATGGTTTTCGCGCTCTTCGGCCGGACGGGCGCATCGACCGGCGAAGCGCCCAACCTGCGATCGATCGGTGTGTTGAGCCGCCAGCCGTCCTACTGGTTGATGATTCTGCTCTTCGGCCTCGGCATCAGCGGCAGCCTGGGGATATACACGATGCTGCCGCTTTTCATGGTGAGCGCGCACGGCCTCGAACGCGAATTCGCCAACACGCTGCTCGCCTTGTCACGGATACCCGGGGTGCTGGCCGCATTCGGCAGCGGCTGGTTCACCGACCGGTTTGGACCCAAACGAACCATCCTGGGCGTGCTGGTGCTCAACGGGCTGTTGACCATGGTGCTCGGGCTGGTCTCCACGGATTGGCTGCCTTACCTGGTGTTTCTGCAGCCGGCGCTGGCGGTGTGTTTTTTTCCGGCGGGTTTTGCGGCGATCGGCTTGGTCGCCCCGGCCGGCGCACGCAACATCGCCGTGTCCATGGTCACGCCGTTTGGCTTTATTCTCGGTGCCGGCGCGGCGCCGGCCCTGATCGGGTGGGCGAGTCATCGGCATTCCTTCTGCGCCGGGTTTCTGATGGTCGGGGCCCTGATCGTCGTCGGCGCGCTGCTGTCCAGTTTGCTGGTGGTCGGCCGCCGCCCGGGCGACGGCGGATTTCAGAAGGAGGTGGGGGATGAACCTTGACGTTTTTGAAGACATGCCGGTGCAGCAGCTGCGGAGCTATATCGAGTTTCTGCTCTGGCATTACCGGGTGATGGATTCCTTCTGGTACCTCAACATCGCCGAGCAGTTCGACGAACCCACGGCCGATCGGCTGAATGAAAAGGTGTGGGACCGTATCGCAGCGCTGGCTGCCAAAGACCTGGTCAAGCGCTTCGAGATCGCCGAAAGCGGGTTAAAGGGGTTTGTGCAGGCGCTGCGCTATTGGCCTTGGTGCATTCTGGTGGGCTATCGCATCGCCGAGAGCCCCGAGGAGGTGGTGATTAGCGTGCCGTCCTGCCCCACTCAAGAGGCACGGACACGGCGGGGCCTGCAGGAATACAACTGCCGTGAGATGCACCGCCGGGAGTTCAGCAGTTTTGCGCGGCAGATCGACCCGCGCATCGAAACATGTTGCCTGTTCGCCCCGCCCGATCCCCGGCAAGATGGGGTGATGTGCAAGTGGAGGTTTTATATTAAAAAATGATTACGGCGGGAATTGATTGCGGTGCCAAAAACACCAAGACCCTCATCATGCAAGACGGAAAAATCATCGGGAAGGGGATGGGGTTGACCGGCTTCGACCCGGGCCAAGCGATCGAAGACTCGCTGGTCCGGGCCATGCAGCCGGCCGGCATCCCCCGCAAAAATATTCGGCGGATTTACACGACCGGCGTGGGCCGGGACGCCGTCCGGATCGGCGATGCCTCCGTGAACGAGATCAAAGCCATGGCCAAGGGAGCCTTCTACTTTTTTCCGGGCGCGCGCACGGTGGCCGACGTCGGCGCCGAAGAGGGACGCGCGGCCAGGCTGGACGATCGGGGCAACCCGATAGACTTCGCCCTCAACGAAAAATGTGCGGCCGGCGCCGGCGCCTTCATCGAGGCCATGGCGCGGGCGCTTGAGGTGACCGTTGAGGAACTGGGGTCGCTTTGCCTGCAGTCCGACCGGGAGATCCCCCTGAACGCGCAGTGCGTGATTTTTGCCGAATCCGAAGTGGTCGGCCTGATCCATTCCAATACGGCCAAGCCGGATATCAGCAAGGCCATTTACGATTGCATCGCCGGCCGCATCGTTTCCATCATCCGGCGCATCGGCATCCATGAGGATGTGGTCCTGATCGGGGGGCTGGCCCGCAGCCCGGGTTTTTTAGGCTCCATGATCAGGCAGCTCAAGGTGAGCCAGATTTACTCGCCCGATGACCCTGAGTTCGGCGCTGCCGCGGGTGCGGCCGTGTTGGCGGCTGAAGGAATTCGGTGAACCGATCCATGCCGAAAGCGGGCGGGGCGGCCGCCTGTTAGCGTTTTTATCTCCAGTGGAAATTATCATGGTGGAAGATAAGCAACCTGAATTTTGGCGTTGGACGGAGACGAACTGGAAAAACCCCGAGCTGGACTGGCATACAGCCAGGTTTATCACGGCCGGGATCGATGTGGGCTCGGTCAGCTCCCAGGCCGTACTGGTGGCCGACGGCCTGATCCTGGGCTACGCCAGCATGCGGACCGGCTGCGACAGCCCTAACAGCGCCCGCAGTGCCCTTGCGTTCGCGCTGGAAGCGGTCGACATGCCGGAGGAGCACTTGAATTACCGCATCGGTACCGGCTATGGCCGCGTCAACGTCCCCTTCGCCAACCGCACCATTACTGAGATCGCCTGCCACGCCCGCGGCGCGAGCTTCATCTACGGTCCCGACGTGCGCACGGTGCTGGATGTCGGCGGACAGGACATCAAGTGCATCCAGTGCGACGAGAAGGGCAAGGTCACGAACTTCCTGATGAACGACAAGTGCGCGGCCGGCACCGGTCGAGGCATGGAAGTCTTCGCTGAACTGCTCGGGGTGCCCATCACCGACGTCGGAGATCGGTCCTTCGAATTCAAGGGGGAGGAACCCCCCGCGGTCTCCAGCACCTGCGTCGTCTACGCCAAGTCGGAGGCTATCGGTCGGCTGCGCAGGGGCTGGACCCCGGAGGAAGTGCTCGCGGCTTACTGCGGGGCCATGGCGGACCGCATCTTTGCGTTGCTGGAGCGGATCGGGATCAGGCCCGGCTTTGCCATCACCGGCGGCCTGGCCAAGAATCGCGGCGTCATGGACCGGCTGATGAAGAAGATCGGCATCGAACGCTTGCAGACTCCTTGGGACACCCAGATCGCCGGTGCTGTCGGGGCGGCCCTGTTCGGCTATGCCCTTTGTCTTAGAGCCGATAGAAAACCATGTTTTATTTTATAACCTTGCGCAGATTGATGAAATTGCTGCGGTCGAAACCAAGGGTTTTAAAGAAGGACAACAGGTCCGTCGAGTCCCAGCGGACCGAGGTGTAGACATTTTCAATGCCGCGGCTGCGGTAGAATGCAAAGATCTCTTCGGCCAGGGCGGCCCCGATGCCCTGGCCCATCTGATCCGGGCTCACCCCCATGGTGGGAATCCACGCGCTCTGCGTCATGCCGAATCCTGCGGTCAAAATGTAGCTGATCATGAATCCCGCCACCTTGCCGTTGATTTCGGCGACAAAGCAGGCGCTGTCCTCGCGGTCGGCGTGGTCCGCAACCACGCGTTTGAAATCGGCACTGATCGGTTTGCGGGTGATCGCCGCATAAATTCGGTCGACGTCTTCGGAATCTTCTTTCTTCAGTCTGCGGATGCGCATATTCTCCACGGCGGTTCTCTTCCCTTCAGTCGATCCGGATAATTTTCACTTTGTGCCCGACCCAGTCCGGGGGCAGATAAACTCTGCCGCTGTTGCCGCTGGCCTTGACTCGTTTCTCGATCATTTCCTCGCCGTAGATTTCGAATTTGACCCGGGTATTGGATGTCGCCGGCGGCAGGCCCGCTACGGTTTCATCGGCGGGTTCGTCGCTTTCGTTCGGGAGGCTCCGGGCCGTTTTCTTTTCCTCTGCCACGTCAGGGGTGTCTCCTGGGCGAATCGATAATGACGGCGGCCACATGGGCGATTGCACGCATAACGGAGCTACACTAAAGCTACATTGTAATGGAGTCAAGAGAAAAGCCTGCGATGGAAGACGGAAGGGGCAAGTTTGCTGTGGGACGGCGGAGGTCGGAGGTGTGAAGTAAACTTATTCGATCACCAAAGCGTCTGCCACCAGCTCCCAAAGATACTTCACATCGAGTCCCGCCATTCCGTAGTGCTGCTTGATGTTCTCCAGCTGGCCATGGCAGCTGTGGCAGGGGACCACGATCATCTCCGCGCCGGTTGCTTGGATCTGTTCCATTTTGCGGCGGCCGTAGAACACGCGCTCATCGTTGTAGCCGGTGGTGAGCGTCCCGCCGCCGCCGCCGCAGCAGGTCTGGTTCATGCGGTTGGGATAGAGGTCCACCCAGCGTTCGACGCACTGGCTCAGGATCCAGCGCGGCTCTTCGAAGAATCCGTGGCCGAAACGCATTTGGGCCTTGCGGCCGTAGTTGCAGGGGTCGTGGTAGGTGACGAGCTGGGGACACCGTCGGCGGTCGATGCGGATACGGCCCTGGCGGATGTAATCCATGAGCAGATCGAACACCGTGACGAAACGGAACTTTTTCAGCGCTTCCGGAAAGTAGGTTTCGAACCCGGACCGGGTTGCGAGGTAGGCGTGCCCTCACTCCGGCCACATCAGGGTGTCTATCCCCAACGTCTCCATCTGGTTTAGGATCCGGCCGGCCATGGTTTTCATGGCCGCGTCATCGCCGGTGAAATAGCCCCAGCTGGTCCCCTCCCAGTTTTCGGAGGAGACGGTCCAGCTTTCTCCCGCTGCGTGAAAGATTTTCCACCAGTGCTTCAAGTCCTCGGTATGGGTGTTGACCAGCTTGTTGTGGATGGTGGTCAGCAGGCGCGCGCCTTTTTTGTCCACCTGCACTTGAAGTTTTTCAAAGCCGTGTTCTTCGCGGATTTCTCCGGCCACGTCTTCCAGGATGAAGAGAAAGTCCTCTTTCGGCAGCCGCAGGTTGTTGCCGGTTTCGAGCGCAGCCTGAAGCCCCTTGTGCAGGACGCCCGGAACGTGATCACGCTCCCGCAGCGAGCGGATGCGGCGCACCACGTCGGGGATGCGCACCTCCATGGGACAGGCATGTTCGCATTTGCCGCAAAGGGTGCAGATCCAAGGCCAGCGGGATTCCACCAGTTCCTGTTCCAGCCCCATGGCCGCCAGACGGACGACCTTGCGGGGATCGAATCCATCCACTCCCGAGACGGGACAAGTGCAGGCGCAGATGCCGCAGGTCATGCAAACGTCCTGCGCAAACGGCCAGCGCGCGCCGTCGCGGGGTCGAAGGGTCGACAGATCGGTGGGGGTCGTCATAAGAGCTCCTTTTGCGGTGCTGCGCAAGAGCGGTGGCTGGGTTTCAGGCCGGCCAGGGCGGCGCTGAACTCCGTCATGAGGGTCGCCGCCTCGGCCGGCATGTTGGAGGCCAGGGTCTTGAAAACCAGGCGGTCCCCCCCGGCGCCGCAGCGCTTCAGGAACTCCACCGCCTGGTCCGCGCGCTGGTGCGCCAGCTGATTGCCATGCCGCGAGTGGCAGTTGTCCGCGTGGCAGGCAAGGATCAGGACGCCGTCGGCCCCCTGACGAAACGCGGAGAGAATGGCCCCCGCTGAGATACTGCCGGCGCACGGCACCTCGATGAGGTTCAGCGCCGCCGCCCAGCGACTGCCCCCAGCGGCGGCCGCACGAAGCGCCGGTGCCGCCGAGCGGCGGCAGCAGAACGCCACCACGGAGGGTCTTCCGGCGGCCGGATCAGCCGGCCGGCCGGCGGCGATGAGGCGCTGGACGTCTGCGGGTTCGAGCCCGGCGATGCGGATGGCCTCCCGCGGGCATTCGGCGGCACAAATGCCGCAGCGTTCGCAGGCGGCCGGCAGCACCTGGGGGCGGCCGTCGAGCGCCACTGCCCGGTAGGGACAGAGCCGCAGGCAGGTGAGGCAGCGAATGCAGCGGCCGGTCTCAATCAGCGCCGCCGTCGAAGGATCGGCCGCCGGCGCTCCCAGATTCAAAAGCACCTCCAGGGCGGCATTTGAGGCTTCGACGGCCGGGTCCGATCCCACCGCCCGCGCCGGGCCGGCAACGATGACCCCGCGCCGGTTGCTGGCCACCGGCAGGCGGTGCACATTGTCGCCTTGCACGAATCCCAGCGGGTCGGCCTCAAGCCCCAGAAGGCGGCCGAGCTCGACCGCGTAGGGCGACGGCCGGACGGCTTCGTCGATGACGACCAGGTCCGGCGTGAGCGCGAACTCTTTGCCGGTCGGGTCGTCCACGAGGTGCACGCGGACGCGGCCGTCTCCGTCTTGAAGCAGCGAGGGGCCGACGTCTCCGAATTTGAAGAACAGCACACCGGCGGCTCTCGCCT
Organism: uncultured Desulfatibacillum sp.; assembly: GCA_964570965.1. GTDB lineage: Bacteria > Desulfobacterota > Desulfobacteria > Desulfobacterales > SpSt-501 > SpSt-501. Next base: position 13,748 of record CAZNAX010000019.1, on the reverse strand, counting down.
CCCGCGACAGAGCTTCGAGGCCGTCGCCGGCGACCTTCAGATTGCGGGTCAGGATGCAACACTGCGCCCCGTGCTCGGTTTGCAGCTGCAGCGCTGCCCGCATGACGCTCTCTGTGATTGCGGGGTGGCTTTCGGTTCGAAGGCCATTCAAAAAAACCACCTGCTTCCATGGCGTCGCGGCGGTCGGCGGTCGGCAGCCGGCATTCAGAAGGTCAGATAGCGGCCGGATACCATCGGCCGGCCTCAGATCATAAAGGGCTTCATTGGGGCGGCGTTCGTCGGATTCGGCCAGGACGACGGCCGCCACCGTATGTCGAATGGAGGCTCCCGGGCGCTCAAACACCAGCTCGAACCGTCCCGGCTGGCCGCTGCAGGCGGTGAGGCGTACGCCGGAAAGGGTTTCCACGCGGGCGAACTCAGCAAAACGACGGCTGCGCGGACGCGGGTCGTCCGCTTCCGCCGCGGCGACGAGGAGAACGTTCACCTCGGCCCGGTCCAGCCGATCAGCGATTTCCCAGGCGCACGCATTGCTGCCGAGCACACAGATCCGTAGGGGCGTCATCGTCATACCTTGAGGGATGGTTTCATCTCGCCTCGCCGGAGCTCATGCGTGCGGGATGACCCGCTGGCTGCAGGGCGGATGGATGGGATCCGGGAACCTTTCGGGCGGGTTGCGGTGGCGGCCGAGAAAGGCGAGCACCCGCGCAGCCGCATCGCGGGCGTCCGCGAGGCTGTCGGCGATGCCCATGGGCCCCCGCACCGCGCCGGCCGCGAAAATTCCGGTTTCGGCGTCCCTTAGGGCATAGCCGCTGTCTGCCAGCCTCATTCCCAGGCGGCCGGCCAGCGCACCCAGCCCGGCCGGCGGCACCATGCCGGCGGACAGCACCACGAGATCAAAGACCGCCTCCGTGCTGGGATGCAGTGCGCCTTCGGTATAGATCAGGCGGATGCCTCCGCCTGGCAGCGCGAAGGCTTCGCTCGGGATGGCGCGGATCAAGCGCACCTCCTGCCGGCATTGACGGTAGAAGGACTCGAAGTCCCGGCCCATGCTTTGAATGTCGATGTAGAAAACGGTGACTTCGGTTTGCGGCCGGAGCGCTTGGATGCGCCGGGCGCTGCGCAGCGCGGCTCCGCAGCAGAAGCGCGAGCACCACAGATGGCCCAGCTTGGCATCGCGGCTGCCGACGCATTGGATGTAAGCCAGTCGTTGCGGCGGAGCGCCGTCGGATGGGCGGTTAAGCCGGCCCTTCCGGCGCAGGCTGCGCTCCAGTTCCAGATTCGTGATGACGTTGGGGAAAATGCCATGGCCATAGGCCTTGTCTTGCGGGTCGAACACATCGAAACCGGCGGCGAGAACCACGGCATCGGCTGTAACGGGGATAGGCGGGATCGCGCCGCGCTCGGTTTCCGGGGGCCGGCCGTCGGCGCGCCCCGCAGCCTCCTCGCGGTCGATCGTGAATTCAAAGCGCCCGGAAGCTTGGCGGAACCCATCCACACGGCTTGCGGTATGAATCGTGATGTGCGGATTCGAGGCTGCGGCGCTGAGCGCCTCCGTAACGAGGCAGGCGCCGCATTTGACGCAGCGGTCGGTTGCCTTGCAGGCGAATTGGGCGGCGTGGCCGCCGAGAACGGCAAGGCGTTCGACCAGGTCGACATGGATCCCGAACAGCGCCAGCGTTCTGGCTGCAGTCAGTCCGGCGATTCCCCCGCCGATCACAAGAACGCGATGATCAAGCATTCGATCTTCTCTTGGATCTCAATGCGATTGCCGGGCCTCGGCCCTCATTTGACAATTTTCAGAATATCCTTGAAAAGCGGGCCTTCGGCAACCTGCAATAATTCAAACAACGCCGTTTCAACGCTCGTAACGGCAGCGCCGGCCGCACGCATCTTGGCGAGGCCGATCTGCTTGTTTTCCGGGGTGCGGGACGAACAGGCGTCGGCGACGACTTCCACGTGATAGCCTCGGCCCAGCAGCCCCATCGCGGTCTGGTAGACACAGACATGGGTTTCGATGCCGGCCAGCAAGACATTACGTCGGGCGCTGGTCTGCAGGGCGCGCAGGAACTCTTCGGAAGCACAGCAACCGAAGCTGAATTTGCTGACGGGTTGAACACCCGGCATGTGGGCAGCGACTTCAGCAACGGTGGTTCCCAGACCCCGGGGGTTCTGTTCCGTGCACAAAATCGGAACATTCAACACGCGTGCGCCTTGGACCAGCTGTTGCGCCCGCATCAGGAACTCCTCGCGCGCATGCACCGCCCGTATGAGCTTTTCTTGGATGTCGACGACGAGCAGCAACGTGTCCGCACAAGTGATCATGGCAGCCCTCCTGTTCCTAAATGGCCGGGTTGAAGCGCCAATCCCTGCCGGGTGGGCGATGGATCGATTCTATTTGCCGGAATCAAAAACACAGGCGCTGCGCCATTTTGCGATCTGCAGCCAACCGTCCCGGCGCTCTGCGGTCTGGCGGCGGTCTTCGCTACTGCGCCGCTCCCTGCCGCCTCGGCTAAAGTAGACTCGACTGGCGTCGCGGCGTTTGTCTGCGCCCGAACGCCGCTCCACCCCCGAACGTTCGATCCATGTGTTGTTCGAGGCCGTTCCCGTTGCCGCCGTTGTTTCAGGCCTGTAACCTTTCACTGCGCCACCATTCAACCCGGCATCCCGTGTCGTCAGGGGTCAATCCAACCGTCGCAAAGATCCCTTTAGCAATTGCGCATCCTAATCGGGACGAAGATTTCGAAAAAAAAGGTTCAAGGTCCCTGATTTTATACGAGTTCAGCGCGGTGATGTCAATACCCCCAGCAGCATGGAATTAAGGCCTTGCCAGGGATTGGAAGGCTCTGATAAAGAAAAAACATATGGAAACCGGGATGCAGCCTCAACCGACCCTCACCCCGATCGCTGAAATTCTAGCCACCGGTGAAGAGATTCGCACCGGCGCTCTGGTCGATTCCAACTCGGCCTTCATCGCCGAACAGCTGGAACATGCGGGCGTGAAAGTGGTGCGGCTGAACGGGGTGGGGGATGATCTGAATCGGCTGATCGCTGTCCTCAAGGAGATCGGCGAACGTGCCGACGTGTCCATCGTGACCGGCGGGCTGGGGCCTACCGAGGACGATCTCTCCGCGCAGGCGGCGGCCGAGGCCGCCGCCGTTGGTCTTCAAACGGATCCGGCCGCTTTAGCGTCGATCGAGGATTTTTTCCGCCGGCGCAACCGTCCGATGAATCGCTCCATTCACAAACAGGCGTTGCTGCCTGCCGGTTCAGAGGTACTCTTCAACCCGGTGGGTACGGCGCCCGGCTTTCAGCTGAGAATCGGGCGCTGCTGGTTCTTCTTTCTGCCGGGGGTGCCCTTTGAGATGAAACGCATGCTGGCCGACCATGTGCTGCCGAGAGTTGCGGATCGGCTGGGCGTCCGCCGAGGGATCCGGCGGGTCAAGACCCTGTCCTGTTTCGGGCTGACGGAATCCTTGACCGGCGAACGGCTCGACGGTCTGGGGGATCAATTCCCCGGTGTTAGATTAGGGCTGCGCGCCCGGTTCCCCGAAATACAGGTCAAGCTTTACGGCAGCGGGCTGGATGCCGTGCAAGTGGCCGAAGCGCTTGATCAAGCGGCGGCTTGGGTACGCGAGCGCTTGGGGGATCTGGTTTTCGCCGACAACGGTGAGCCGATGGAGGCTGTCGTCGGACGTCTGCTGCGGGAGCGCAACGCCACGCTGGCCGTGGCGGAGAGTTGCACCGGGGGGCTGATCTCGCACTGGCTGACCGAGGTGGCGGGGAGCTCGAACTATTTCCTGCTTGCGGCGGTGACGTACGCCAACGAGGCCAAGACGCGCGTGCTGGGTGTGGCCGAAGAGACCCTGGCGCATGGGGGCGCGGTGCACCCGGACACCGCCCGCGAAATGGCGGTCGGCGTGCGCCGACTGGCCGGGGCGACTTACGGCATTGCCACCAGCGGAATCGCCGGCCCCACCGGCGGCTGTTCCGAAAAGCCGGTCGGTACCGTATGCATCGGGCTGGCCGCGCCGGATCAGGCCCTCGGATACCGCTTCCATTTAAATTTCGGCCGCCGTTCGATGAACAAACAGATGTTCGCCCTGAAAGCGCTGGATGTGCTCAGGCGGGAGCTGCTCGGCCTGGCACATACGCCCTAAGCCATCTTTGCTTGCGATTCGCCCGTGCAGACACTCATTTACGCCATCGGTGGTTTGATCGTCGCCTACCTGCTGCTATCGCTGGTTCTCACCTATCTGGTCCAGGAACACCCCCGCCAGCCGTTCCGCGACCCGCCGGATTGGGGCCGGGTCAGCGACGCCACGATTGCGACCGCCGAGGGCGGCCGGCTGGAGGTTTGGCGCGTGGAGCCCGAGGGGACGTCGTGGGGCATCGTGGTGCTGGCCCACGGCTGGGGTCGCAACCGGGACCGCATGGTTCAGCGCGCCCGCCATTTCGGCCGCTGGGGATTCACCTGCGTGATCCACAGCGCCCGCGATCACGGACGCTCCAGCCCTCGGCGCTTCATGAACGCCGTACGGATGGCCGAGGACATCGCGGCGGTGCTGAACTGGGTCGGCGAGCCGGTGTTGCTCTACGGCCATTCGGCCGGGGCCGCTGCCGCCATTCTCGCGGCGCACCGCCACCCCGAGCAGGTCCGCCTGCTGTTTCTGGAAGCGTGCTATGCGGACACCCGTGAGGCGCTCTTGAGCCTCTACCGCTGGTTCAATCCCCTCTTCGGAATGGCCTTCGGACCATTGATCGTTTTCTGGATGAACCTGTTTTACCGCAACCGGCTGAAGGACGTAAGCCCCACCCGACTGGCTCCGTCTTTGCGTATGCCGGTGATGATAATCCACGGAGCCGACGACCGACGGTTTCCGCTGAGCTTTGCCCTTAAGCTCAAAGCCAGCCTTCCCCCCGACCGCGTCGATCTGTTCGTAGCCGCCGGCGCGCGGCACAGCGAGTCCAGCTTCGACCCGGCCTATCCCGGCGCGGTGCGGAAATTCATCGCGCGGCATTTGGGCGGAATGGAAGATGACAGGCCACCGGTATGAATGCCATGGATCGGATGGCCGCTTGGCTGAAACGATGGAAGGGCTCGCTGGCGCGGCGGGTGGCTCGCACCGATCGCGCCCAAGCCGCCGTGGGGCCCGGGCATCCGCCGACGCCTCCGAATGCGGCCGGGGATTCCGCCACGTTCCACGTCGGCTGGCTCATCGACGGAAGCGGCGGGCCGATCCGGCAGGGGATCCGGCTTGACATCGTGAAAGGGGTCCTCCACCGGATCACGGAGGCGCAGGCGACATCCGGCGCTTCGGTCGAACATCCGCAGGATTCCGGCTCGGATTTCAGCGAATGCACCGTGCTTCCCGGCCTGGTCGACAGCCACGTCCATCTCTCCATGTCGAGTTCCATGGATGAAGAGCAGCGTATCCGCCTGCGCCAGGCGCCGGCTGAAGTCGTTTTTCGAACGATTCAAGAGAACCTGCGGGAGTATCTGCGGTGCGGGGTGGTGGCCGTTCGGGACGCGGGCGGCGCGCGGGGCAATGCGCTGCGGTTTGCCAAAGGGATTCAGCGTCGCGCCGGGCCGGCCGTAAGGGTCGTTGCGGCCGGCCGAGCCTGGCATCGTCAAGGCCGCTACGGCCGGTTCATCGGACGGCCACCGGTGGAGGGCCTTCAGCTGGGGGCTTCCATTCTCCGGGACGAGAGTCCGTGTGATCTCGTTAAAATCATCAACTCCGGGGTGAACAGCCTAACCGAGTTCGGCCGGCGAACCGCGCCGCAGTTCAGCCAGGAGGAAATGATCTCCGCCGTGCAGACCTGCGTGCGGAAAGGGCTTCCGGTGATGGTCCACGCCAACGGCGAAGAACCCGTGCGGATCGCGGTTACGGCAGGATGCGGCTCGGTTGAACACGGGTTTTTCATGGGGACGGAAAACCTCGAGCGCATGGCGGAGCAGGGGGTGATCTGGGTGCCGACGGTCGCTCCGATGCACGGTTTTGCCCGCAATCCGGAGCCATCCGACCGACGGGCGCAGGTGGCCCGCCGGACCGTCGACCATCAGCTCGAGCAGCTGCACCAGGCACGCCTCCTGAACGTGACGGTGGCTCTGGGCACCGATTCCGGCAGTCCGGGCGTGGATCACGGCTCCGCAGTGGTCGAGGAGATGAAACTCCTAATGGCGGCGGGATTTTCGCTGGCCGAGACCATTCGCTGCGCGTCCTGCAACGGTGCCGGGCTGACCGGAGGCGGATTCGGCCTCCTGGCGCCGGGGCGGCCGGCGACCTTCGCCGTGGTCCCGGGCGCCCCTTCCGAATTGCCCGATTCTTTGAAACACGTCCGTGCGGTTTACGTGGACGGCCAACAGGTGGTTGAGGCCGGCTGAGCGGCCCGCCGCAGAGCCGTGGCGCAGGCTATTCTGCGGCGGGGATGGCAAGCGCCTGAGCGAACCAGAGCGCCGCTTCGCGGATGAACTCCTCCTGGTGCCGGGAATCGCTCATGGGGTGATCCCCGCTTTTTTGGATGATCAGGCGCTTGGGGTCGCCGGCGCCCTGGAGGATTTCATAAGCGTGGGCGACGGGTACCACTTCGTCCGCATCCCCATGGAAGAGAAGAAGGTTGCGGATCTTCGGAAGATCGTCCGCCAGGTCGAATTCCTTATGCAGCAGCGGCGTTCTGCGGCCGTGAGGCTCGGCGGTGCTGAAGACCGCTTTCAGGGGCCGGCTGCGGACCGGAGCGGCGCAAGTGACGATCGCGGCGGCGCCCGCCGACGCGGCCGCTCGGATGCACACGGCGCCGCCCATGCTGCTGCCGAACAGTCCCAGCCGTTTTTGGATGTCCGGACGCCGATCGAGGAACCGGACGGCGTGCAACAGGTCGTTGACGCGATTCTCCAGGGAGAGGCCCGTTTCCAGGCGGCCGTCGCTTTCTCCGCAGCCGCGATGATCGAATCGAAAATAGGCCAGGCCCCGACGCTGGCACGCCTCCGCCAATGCTTTCTGCTTGGGCGAGCGCCGGTCGCTCAACAGGCCGTGGCATCCGACGACCACCGGTGCCGGGCGGCATTCGGGCAGGTGCAGGGCTCCGCGCAGGCGCAAGCCGTCCGCACGGAATTCCAGTTCCTCGATCGCCTGCTTTTGGAAGGGGGTCTTCATGCCTGCCTCATGATAAATTCGCTTGCAGTTCCAGGCGCCATTTCTTAGTCTACCCTCACGATGAGCAGAAAGAAATACCCGCGGATTGAAGCTGAGATCACCGGCCTGGCGTTCGGGGGCCGCGGCATTGCCCGGCTCGACGGTCTGGCCGTCTTCGTGCAAAACACCGTGCCGGGGGACCGGGGCGTCATCCAGATCACGCGCCGCAAGAAGAATTTCGCTGAAGCCTACCTGGTGGAGCTGACCGAACCGTCGCCCGATCGGGTGGAGGCGCCGTGCCGCTACAGCGGCGTCTGCGGCGGCTGCAGCTGGCAGTTCCTGCGCTACGAAAAACAACTGGAGTACAAGCGCCGGCATGTGGCCGAGTCCCTCGAGCACATCGGCGGGATCAAAGACGTGCCCGTTCACCCGACCGTCCCGTCGCCGGCCGTTTTCGCGTACCGCAACAAGATGGAATTCACGTGTTCCGACCGGCGCTGGTTGATGCCGGCCGAACTGAAGGACCCGTCGGCCGAAAAGGGCTTCGCCGTCGGGCTGCACGTGCCGGGAACCTTCCACAAGGTGATCGACACCCAGGCCTGCCTGCTTCAGCCGGGATCGGGCGACCGAATTCTATCCGAGATCCGCGATGGGATCCAGTCCTCGGGGCGCCCGGTCTACGGGTTGCGCAGCCACGCGGGTTTCTGGAGGTTCGTGGTGCTGCGCAGCTCGACGGCCAGGGGTCGCTGGTTGGTCAACCTCGTCACCGCCTTTGAAGACCTCGCCGCATTGAGGCCGCTGGCCGAGCGCCTGTGCGCCGCGTTTCCTGAGATCATCGGAGTCGTGAACCATGTCACCGCCCGCAAGGCCGCCATCGCCGTGGGGGAATTCGAACGGCCCATCGCCGGAGAGACCGCTTTGCGCGACCGCATCGGTCGATTCGATTTCGCAATATCGGCGACCTCGTTCTTTCAGACCAACACCCGCAGCGCCGAACGCCTTTACGACATCGTAGCGGATTTCGCAGGGCTCAACGGCGGCGAGACCGTGCTGGATATGTACAGCGGTACGGGCACGATTCCCATCCTGCTCTCCGACCGCTGCCGGGAGGTCATCGGAATCGAGATGGTTGCGAGTGCCGTGGCCGATGCCCGCACCAACTGTCGGATCAACGGCATCGCGAATTGCCGGTTTCTCCTTGGCGACATCTCGGACTGCTTGCCCGGCCTTGAAGAGCGGCCGGACGTGGTCGTCATCGACCCGCCCCGGGTCGGCATGGCCAAAGAGGTGGTGCAGGAGGTTCTGCGGCGGGCGCCGCAACGGATGGTGTATGTTTCCTGCAACCCCGCGACGCTGGCACGCGACCTGGGTTTGCTCCAGGCGAGCTATCAGGTGCTCGAAATCCAGCCGATCGACATGTTCCCGCACACGTTTCACGTGGAATCGGTTGCTCGTCTGGCCCGAAGACACGCAAGGAGGCCGTGATGAAGGTGGTCTTTCATGCCGACTTCTGTCAGGTGTACACCGACGACCCGGCCGCCGCTGCCGGGCGGATGGAAGCCATCCTATCGGTGATCGAACCTTACGTGGAATGGGTGGAGGCTCGTCCGGCCGCGGAGGTCGAGATCCTTGCCGTCCACACCCCGGCCCATGTCGAACGCATCCGGCGCATGGGGCTCTACGACATTGCCGCACTGGCCGCCGGAGGCGCCATCCAGGCGGCGGCCCTCGGACTTGCCGAACCCTGTTTCGCCGCGATTCGTCCGCCCGGCCACCATGCCTCGGCAGGCTCCTGCTGGGGGTTTTGCTTTTTCAACAACATGGCGGTGGCCATCGAGGCCCTGAAGCAACAGGGTCGCATCCGGTCGGCTTACATCCTGGATTTCGACCTGCACTTCGGCGACGGTACCGAGAACATCCTGGGCCGCAAAAGCTATGTCAGCATTCATAACCCCGGCTCGATCGGCCGTGAGGCTTATCTGCAGGAAGTGGCGGAGGAGTTGGGACGATTTCCGGTGGACCTGATCGGCATATCGGCTGGCTTCGACAACCATCGCCAGGACTGGGGCGGTCTGCTGCTGACCGACGATTATTTTTCCATGGGGCGCATGGTGCGCGATGCTGCGCGGCGAAACGGCGGCGGCTGTTTTGCCGTCCTCGAGGGCGGCTACAACTACGATGTGCTGGGCCAGAACGCCTTGGCGTTGATCAACGGACTCGGCCCTTAAGCCGTACGATCCGCCTGCCGTTAATGATTTTGGTGGAACCACCGGAATTTCAATTCCGTCGGATGGGTGAAGAGATGAACGCGAAGATGCTATCTGGAATCATTTTTCTGGCCGCCGTTTTGGCGATGACGTCGACGTCCGTTTTAGGTGAAACGGTGACCTACACGTGCCAGTATGAATCCTACGGCAATGAAAAGGGACTTCACAAGGTGCAGGACGAATTTAAACTGGTCTTTGTCGTCGACACGTTAAAAGGAACAGCCCAACAGCTAACCGATCAAGGAAAATTCGACGTTGAAATGATGCCGGCTCTCAACGGCGGCATGACTCTGGTTGAAATGATTGACGGAGGAAAGATCCTAACGACCGCAATCGATAAATCCGGCCGATCGGTGCATAGCCGGAACATCCTTCTTGAAGGACAGGTCGCTTCATCGCAATACTACGGGAGGTGCTCGAAATGATGAGACGAGCAGAGGCGTCTGGCGTTCACTAAAAAGCTTGATTTGCGTTAAATTGCTTGTTAAAAGTTGCCACGTTTTACGATATCAATAAAAAAATACTAAAGGAGAAGCGCAATGCCCAAGAAAAAGAAAGCCGATTCAAAAACGCTGATCAAGGCAGTAGAGGCCGGTAAAACCCAAGCAGAAATTATGTCAGAATTCGGCTACAAGTCTTCGGCTCAGGTTAAAACCGCCTATATGAATGCCCTGATCGAAGCGGGGAAAGTGACCCCGATCATCGGCGGCCGGGGATCGAAAGCGACCAAAGCTAAAGCCGTAGGCGTCGGTAAGCGCGGCAGTATCATCATATCAAAAGAGATGGTCGATCGGCTAGAAATTGGCGCGGATGAAAAATTTACGATTCGGAAAACAAAGGCGGGAATTGCGTTGAAGAGAGTCTGAAGCAACTCAACCATTTCCACCTAAGAATGAATTTCACAGGAAGGGCAGAATGGTCGCTGCCCTTCCTGTTTTCAAGGTTTGATGTAATTCAGCTTGACGCGGCTATTTCCCCCGGCGCTCCAGCAGCATGATGACACCCGCGATGATGAGGGTGATCGGCCACCACTTTCGAAGAAGCGGCCAGACCTGCGGGACCCAGCCGAGATTCGACAAGAGAAAAAGAACCCCTACGACAATCAATACCAAAGCGCCGAAACTGGATCGCATAGACCGTTCACCCCTTATTGAGCCACCCATCCCGCCCGCCGGTTCTTGGCGTGCTCCCGCTCGCTATGATCGAAATTGATCCCTTCAACCCGAATGCGTATTTCGGATCAGGTCCGGACCAGTTCTTCTAGTTTCCAACAGTTGTCGCTTCCTGTCAATATGGATATCGATGGAAATCTCGGGTGATCCGACCCCCGGATTTCCGCGCCGCCGCTCTGCGGTTTATTTTGTGCCTTTGCGATGATTGCTTGCATTTGCATATTCAACTCTGATAAACCCGGCCAGTTTCCAAATAGTTGGAAAACACACCCCGGCCGAAAGGAGCCCACAAAATGTCCAGAAAGAAAGCATTAAACACCGCCAAATTGATCAAAATGATCGACGATGAAATTCCCCAAGCCGAGATCATGAAAAAGATGGGGTTCAAGACCTCCACCCAGCTCAAGACCGCTTACATGGGTGCTCTGATTGCCGAAGGGAAAGTGCCGGCCATCCAAAGACGGGGCGGTGGAAAGGTAGCCAAGGTCAAGGCAATCGGCGTTGGCAAGAGAGGCAGCGTCATTCTTTCGAAAGAGCTGGTTGAAAGCTTGGGCATTGGAGCCAAGGACAAGTTCACAGTGCGGAAAACGAGGGCTGGGATAGCGCTGAAGAAATCAGAATAGAAGTTCCCACTCAACACCTATTTTTTTACCGAGCGGGCGAGTTTCTCTCCCGCTTTTTAATCACGTGGCCTTCTGATGATGGTGTTTGCCGGCTTCCGATGGGCTATCGCAGGCGCTATCTCCGTCGCCTTCCTGAAATGGCAGGGAAAATCGTATCCGAAGGCCGAGGAACTTATTCACCGGGTGGTGGTTGGCTTGGCCTTGATAGGGTTTGGAAACGGCCTGGTGGAGTTTGCGGAGCAGTGGATTCCTTTTGAGGTTTTGACAAGCCTCCACCGCGAAATTATTCTCTAAACGGATCGGATACGTCGTCTATTGTGAGGAGAAGAACGGGGATTCTTCTGCAGGCATAGAGCGGCGTATCCGATCTTTTAATATGTTAGCACTCATTCGCCAAAATAGAAAGTGAAATTTTACTTCTCAACAAAATAGAAAAGTGGCATTATGAGCTCGGAGCTTAGAGTCTACCGGAGGCGGTTGGGGGTCCACTTCATGGCGGAAAAATCGGCGCTCTAAATGAGACTGACCACTAAAACCACAACACCAAGGACCCGATTGTCAGTTCTATTTTTTGGATAAGGGGCAAATGTCCAATTTAACGCTCGAAGAGTCCAAAATGGGCAAGATCAGGATATGATTGCGGACAGAAAGTAGAAAAGAAACTGAGTTGCAGGTAAACCTTCAGACCTTTGAAAGCAGCAGTTTGATTTTTTTCTTGCTGAAGACCAGCTCGTCGGTCGCCGCCCGCAGGCGTATAGACATATACTCCGCAACGACCCGGTGTAGCAGCATAAAGTCCAGCTTGTCCACATCCGGGGAATCCTCCGATAAACGGCCTTTTGCATCGGTATTGACGGCGAGGCACACGGTTACATCCTGGTTTCGATCTGCGAGTTTGAGGGTAGCGAGCTGCAGTGATAGGGGCTCCACCCAAGGGCCGATTTTATTTGATTCTCTACCCCTGGTCAAGGTCATCCTCCGGAGGGTGGAGAAGAACCCTGGCATTATTACTCCCTAAATTTACAAAAACCATGTATCCATATCTCAGAGCCCTCCATGGAATAGTCTTCGGAATGATTGCCTTATGGGTATTCTTCCTTTTCCCTGCAACCTCTTTTTCTCAGAATGAAAGCCCAACCCCTCGTGTTCTAAAAGTAGGGGTGATAGCTGCCTCGCCACTGTACATGAAAACCGCCGATGGCCGCTGGGAAGGATTCGCCATTGAGCTCTGGCAAGCCGTGGCTCAGCGTTTAAACGCTCCATTCGAATTTAGAGAATTTAGCAGTCTGGAGAATCTGATAGGTGCCTTGGAAAGGGGGGAAATAGACGTCTTTCCTTCCTTGGCGGTAGGGGAGCGGTTTGAATCTACCATGGATTTCAGTCAATCCTATTTGAAATCGGGGCTGTCCATTGCGGTACCGGTAGAAGGCACCGAATACCGCTGGCTGCGCGTTTTTGAGAGCATTTTCTCAGAGCATGTTCTGAAAGCGATAGGGTTGCTGGTGTTGTTGTCCATGGCAGCTGGAATATTCGTATGGCTGTTTGAAAGGCGCAAGAACGACGATATGTTCGGTGACGGCACTGCGAGGGGAATTGGCCACGGCATCTGGTGGGCGATCGTGACCATGACCACGGTGGGCTATGGAGACAAGGCACCCAAAACAGCGGGCGGACGAATCGTCGCACTTGTTTGGATGCTTTTTTCAATCATATTTATCGCCAGCTTTACGGCCAACATTACGACATCGCTGACCATCAATGAGTTAAAGGGCAAGGTTCACGGCCTTAACGATCTATACAATGCCAAAGTCGGATCAATATCCCAATCGGAAGGTTTCGATTTTTTGACTAAACAAGGAATAGCAGTAATTCCCTTTGAAGGTATACCAGATGGACTGGCAGCGGTTGCCAGCAGAAAGATCGATGCATTCGTTCTGAACGAACAGATACTAAAATATCAAGCCAAAAAAGACTTCCCGGGCCGAGTGCAGGTTCTGCCCGGAATCTATGACGAATATTTCGTCAGCATCGCCTTGCCGCAAAACAGTCCGCTCCGAAAGCCGATAAACAAGGCTTTATTGAAGCTGATGAAAACGGAAAATTGGACTGAATTGCGCAATCGCTATATCCAATAAATTCGATTGGACACTGGTATTATCAGGCGGCCCTTACACATGGATGGATGACAGAAGGGTTAAATACACACAATAAATCTGCTATGATTTAGAATTGTTGGATGCCCTGAATACTATCCGACAAATCACAGAAACAACAGCTTTGTGATATGATATCGCTAAAGAGGTATAAACCATGAGTGATGAAAATAAATCAATTCACGAATTTGACTTCAAATTAATCTGCGAATATTTTTCAAGTATAGAACGACAAGGGCCTGGTAGCCCTGAAGTAACTATTAAAGCCTTGAGCTTTATTGATAATCTGACAAGCGAATCCCGCATTGCTGATATTGGTTGTGGAACCGGCGGTCAGACAATTGTAATGGCTTATCATACGCCAGGACATATTACTGGTATCGATTTGTTTCCCACCTTT
>CAZNAX010000018.1:0-28547 GCA_964570965.1 uncultured Desulfatibacillum sp. | reverse complement strand
CTCGACCATCTCGGTTCCCGCCGGAAGCCCCATCTCGTTGATGCGCTGCAGCAGCCGGCGGGCCCGGCGCAGCCCCTGGTTGATGTCGCAGGCCCCGTCCAGGCCCGGGTCGTTGATGAACCCCTTCCACCCCACGGTGGTCCGCGGCTTCTCGAAGTAGACCCGCATGATGATGAAAATGGCACCGGCGACCTTTTCCTGCAATGCCCGCAGCCGCTCGGCGTATTCCAGAGCACCTTTTTCATCATGGATCGAGCACGGTCCGGCCACGAGCAGCAGACGCCGATCCTCTTTAAGCAGGATTCGAGCGATGGCGTCGCGGGCCGACATCACCGTCCGTCCGGCGGCCTTGCTGACAGGTATGGCCTGCTTCATTTCTTTCGGTGAGATCAGACGGGTGTATCCCTTGACCCTTAAATCGTCGGTATGCGTCTGCATCCTTTCCCTCCTGCGCATCGATTAAACGAAACGGCCGCGGGTTTTTTCGCTCCCGCGGCCGCTCCGTATAAAACAAAAAGCCGCAGGCGCCTCTGATCCGCCCCGGCTTTTTTGCGCTTCTTTTGGTGAGTGTCTTTCAGCGCACCGCAGGCAGACCGGTGCTAACGTAATAGTACCAATCGTAAAAATAGAATCTGCCTGAAGATGCCTGCGTCATTTCTTGCTCATGCGTTGAAATTGGACCACCCCTAAACGATACCCGGACAGTCTGTCAAGCTTTTTCTGAACCGGTCCCATTCAACAGCAAGGGCGTCAGAACGCCGAGGTCCGATCCCACCCAGTCGGCGCCGGCATCGCTCAGCTCTTTTGAGCTGCAGGCTCCGGTCGTGAGGCCGTAGGATCGAACCCCGGCCGCCCGGGCCATCTGCACGTCTTCGACCGCATCGCCGACGTACCCGCATTCCCGGGCCTGGATCTGCATCGTCTGCAGCATGGCCCGCATCGGCGCCGGCGAAGGTTTCGGATCCGGCACCTCGTCGAAAAAAAGGCTCGCCTGAAAAAGCCCGGCGAGATGCCGCGGGAAGAGCAACTCGTAGAGCGATCGAAAGGTATTGGATAGTACCCCCAGTCGGTAGCGGCCCGATAATGCGGTCAAGGTTTTTTCCGTCTCGGGGAAGAGCTTGAAGGCGGAACGCGCCAGCTCGGCATAGATCTGCTTGCGCCGGCCAATGATCGCCGCCCATTCGGCATCCGAGATGGCCCCGAAGTATATTCCTCTTTTGGCCGACGGCGCCTGAGAAATGTGTTTCCGGACCTTTTCCCGATCCAGAGAGTACCCCCGTTCGTTTCCGGCGCGAAAGTACGATTCCACCGCCAGATCGAGATCATCCACCAGCGTACCGTTGTAGTCGAAGACGATAGCTTTGAGCATACTCGAAAAGCCGTTGGGCTGGAAGGTTAAAGGTATTTCGATGTTTGGGGATGGGCGCTATTTATCCGTCAGTGCCGCAACTCCCGGAAGCGTCTTGCCTTCGATGAACTCCAGGGCTGCGCCCCCCCCCGTGGACACGTGGGACACCTTCGCGGCCACGCCGGCCTTTTCCACGGCCGCGGCCGAATCGCCCCCGCCGATCACCGTCGTTGCGCCGGTGGCGGTGATCTCAGCCATGATGGCGGCGACGGCGAACGTCCCCTGGGCGGTCCGGTCGATCTCAAACACTCCCATCGGTCCGTTCCAGACGACGGTCTTGGCGGTCTTCAGCAAGGAACGAAACGCCTCGACGCTTTGGGGGCCGATATCGACCCCTTTCCACCCAGGCGGGATCTGGGCGGCCGGCACCTCCTGGAGCTCGCCCACCTTACGCGCCTTGATATCCAACGCATCGGTCACCAAAAAGTCGACCGGTAAAACGATTTTATCCCGGCCCTCGGCGAGGAGCTTCCCCGCAACGTCCACCTTGTCCGGCTCGACCAGCGAGCTGCCGACCTCAAACCCCTGGGCTTTTAAGAAGGTGAACGCCATGCCGCCGCCGATGACGATTTGGTCCACCTTGGGCAGCAAGTTGGTGATCACATCGATCTTGCCGGAAATCTTGGCGCCTCCCAAAACGGCCATATAAGGTTTCACTGGGTTGCCGATGACTTTGCCGAGGTAATCCAGCTCCTTCATCATGAGATAGCCGGCCGCAGACTGCTTGAAAAAGCGCGTGACCCCCTCGGTGGAGGCGTGCGCCCGGTGGGCTGTCCCGAACGCATCGTTGACATAAAAGTCTCCGAGCCGGGCCAGTTTTTGAGCGAAACCCGGATCGTTCTTTTCTTCTTCGCGGTGAAAGCGTAGGTTTTCAAGCAGCAAAACCTCGCCGTCTTTCAGCTGCGCGACCTCCGCCTCGACCCGCTCCCCCATGCAGTCCTCTGTGAAGCGAACTTCTTGGCCGAGCCGCTTCGCCAGCACGTCCACGCAGGGCCGCATCGACATATCCTCCACCCGTTTGCCGTCCGGGCGGCCCAGATGAGACATCAAGATGAGCCGCCCGCGCTTGCCCAGGATGTATTGAATCGTAGGCAGCGCCGCTCGAATGCGCGTATCGTCGGCGACGTTGCCGCTCTTCAGCGGTACGTTGAAGTCCACCCGCATCAGGATTTTCTTGCCTTTGACATCCAGGTCTTCAATCGTCAGCTTTTGCATGCATTCCTCCCTTGGAAGCAGATAGCGGGTCATTGAGCTGATTCACATTTTACCTTGATGCCTCAAAAATTCAAGCCCCATCCGGCGCGTCGTTGACTTCCCCGAACGGTTGTGAAATGAGAACCCCCCATGCAAACCGTTCACCGCGCCTATTTCAAGGACTCGCGC
Source organism: uncultured Desulfatibacillum sp. (assembly GCA_964570965.1). Lineage (GTDB taxonomy): Bacteria > Desulfobacterota > Desulfobacteria > Desulfobacterales > SpSt-501 > SpSt-501. The sequence continues at coordinate 25,756 of CAZNAX010000018.1, read as the reverse complement.
AACATGCAGGCGATCGGGCCGGATAGCGTGGAGCTGGTGGTCACCTCTCCGCCCTACCCCATGATCGAGATGTGGGATGAGGGGTTCGGCGCTCTTAACCCGGCTGTTGGCAAGGCCTTGAAACGATCCGACGGCCGAGCGGCCTTCGCCCTTATGCACGGCATGTTGGACTCGGTGTGGAGGGAAACCCATCGGATATTGAGGCCCGGCGGGTTAGCCTGCATCAACATCGGCGACGCCGCCCGCACCGTCGGCAATGACTTCATGCTTTACCCCAACCATGCGCGCATTCTCAACTGCCTGCTGGAACTCGGGTTCACGCCGCTGCCGGCCATCCTGTGGCGCAAGCAGACCAACGCTCCCAACAAGTTCATGGGATCGGGCATGTATCCGGCCGGGGCCTATGTCACCCTCGAACACGAATACATCCTCATCGCCCGCAAGGGCGGCAAGCGCGAATTCACTTCGGAGGCGGAAAAAGGACGTCGACGGGAGAGCGCCCTCTTCTGGGAGGAGCGCAATGCCTGGTATTCCGATGTGTGGATGGAGCTGAAGGGTGCGCGCCAGAGCCTGAAGAAAAAAGAAATGCGCAGCCGCAGCGGCGCCTTCCCCTTTGAGCTCGCCTACCGGCTGATCAGCATGTTCTCGGCCAAGGGCGACACGGTGGTCGACCCGTTCCTGGGGACCGGCACCACTTTAAGAGCCGCGGCCGCCGCCGGCCGAAACAGCATCGGCTACGAAATTGAGTCGGGGTTCCGGCAGGATATTTTTTCAGACGCTCCCGCTCTGATCTCCCATGCCAATCAGAGAATTCGGTCACGGATGGACGACCACCTGGACTTCGTGGACCAATGCCGAGAAACCGGCCGGGAGATGAAATACCTCAACCGTTACTATCGCTGCCCGGTCGTCACGCGCCAGGAAACCGAACTCTTGTTCGACCTGCTCGAAGAGGTATGCCACCCCGAGCGCGACACACTTCAAGCAACCTATTCGGAAGATCCCTGCCGAATCCTCGATCCGCAGCGCGCCATTTCTGCAGCCCCCCGTCCGGAGACGAGCGAGCAGCTCTCCTTGTTTTAAAAAACCGGCGATAACCCTTTGGAAAAATTTTGAGTGAAAAAATTTATTTCTTCCCTCTATCCAAGCCTTCGTCGTCCGGTCCATTCGGGTATAGGTTTTTCAGAAATGGGTTGAGTTCAAAAAGCGCCTTTAACCCACCCCCGCCGCCCATGCTTCTCCCAGCCAGGTCGGATAGATCCATCCCGCTGCCGATCCACTGTTTAAAATGCTCCTGAAAAATGGATTTTTGGGCCAGATATGCCTGTATAATCTGCTGCAGGTAGTTTTCGAAAAACTCAGCCAACGTGTTATTTCCGAATTGGATGATCATGTGCAGCAAAGGTACCGGCAGCAAGGTATTGTTGTTTCTCGCCTCTTCGAGGATGATCTGGGTAAGAATGAATGCGGTGACATCCTCCTTGGTTTTTGCGTCTACCACCTTGATCTGACGCCCGTCGCGGACGATGCCGGCCGCTTCCTGCAAGGTGACATAAATGCTTCTTTCGGTGTCGTACAGCCGACGGTTCGCATATTTTTTCAAGACCACAGTATCTTTCATAACCTACCTTGATGTAAAATTAGTTGTTGTAATGCAACAATATTTTTTTACATTTTATATACCAAGCCAAATCAATGGTCAAATAATAATTCTAATTCTATATAATATTAGGTTCTTAAAGTCTATAGCTCCATAAATACAATTTACAATATTATATTGTGCGATGCAATAATTCTGCTTGACATCTTTGAGCACGCGGCTATAATTACCAGCAGGAAGTTAGGATGACAGAGAAACAGACCGATCTAGAACCGACCATCGAACCAAGGGGGATACTTATGGATCAGAAACAACTGTTCAAACAGATGTTTGATTTCAACAAGGCGGCGTTTGACAATACCTTCAACGCGATGGTTATGCTCCAGGAGCAAGCGGAAAGAATGGCCAGCACGATGTTGGAGCAGGCCACCTGGCTGCCGGAGGAAGGGCGCAAGGTTATCACGGACTGGGTCGACGCTTATAAAAAAGGCCGCGAAAATTTTAAAAAAATGGTTGACGACAATTTTCAGAAGGTGGACGAATACTTCAAGAAATAACCTGGAACTCAAGGCCTCTCAAAGAGACCGCGCCATGGTTGACGAATCATCCCCGGATGCCGCAGCGGATGAGGCTGAAAGGAGCCTGAGGGCCTACCTCTCCGGGCTCTCTTACCTGGCAACCGCTTCCCAGAACAGCATGTCTGCTCTGTTTCGATACGCCAACGAATTCATCATTCCCTACATGCTCGCCACGAACTACTTCCGCGATGTAGAACTGACGCGGCTAGGGCGAAACGACCCTCGCAAGACCCTCAAGGATTATAAGGATTATACGGATCTCGGGCTGTTCAATCTGGATTTGTGCAACCGCGCACTGTTGGGGGCGCTTAGCGCGTTTGGCGACTATTTTCGCCTTGAGTCCGCAAAGACCGTGGAAGCGGCCACTCCGCTTTTCTTCTCGGGGGATGGCAGCAGCCTCGGACACCTGTTTCAGCGCAAAACGGAGCTTTTGGAACTTGTCGCTTTCCGCTATCCGGCCGCGATCAGAGCCATCGAGCCCGAATACGGGTTCCACTTTGAACGCGGAGAAAACCCCAAGGTTGCCGAAACCGACCGCTTTTACGTTTATCAGGTCCTTCCCAGCGACTCAACGGTATCCGTCCGGAACGGAGGCAAACCTATCCTGATCCTCCCACCCTACGTTCTGGGAGCCAACATCCTCGGGTTTTTGCCCGGAGAAAATCGCAGCTACGCCCACAGCTTCGCCAACCAGGGCATCCCGACCTACATTCGCATCCTCAAAGACATACAGACAACCGAGGCGCTCCAGGTTATGACCGGCGAGGATGATGCCCGCGACACCCGTGCCTTCTGCGAAGAGATACGCAAGCGGCATGGTCGTGCCGTCACACTCAACGGCTACTGCCAGGGCGGATTTTCCGCTTTATGCAACCTTTTGTCCGGCGAATTGGACGATTTGGTGGACGCATTTGTCACTTGCGTGGCACCCATGGACGGGACGCGCAGCGAGGGACTTGCGAACTTTCTGGCCAACCTGCCCCGGCGGTTCAACGACCTCGACTACGGAACCAAAACACTGCCCAACGGTAACAAGGTCGCCGACGGGAAGTTGATGGGTTGGGTCTACAAACTCAGAAGCATCGAGGACGAGTCGCCGATCGCCGCCTTCTTCAGGGACCTGATGATGTTCGCCACTCAGAGCAGCGCCGATTTCAAGATCAGCAAAACGGCCGCCGGACTGAACTATTGGCTGAACACCGAGCGCAACGATCTCCCCATGGAGATCACGCGGATGAGTTTCGTCTCCTATAATACCCCGATCACCACGGATGGGACCCTGCCCGTAACGCTCTTCGGCCGGAAGTTGAACCTGCGGCGGCTCAAGGAAAAACGGATTCCCTGGCTGATCTGCTACGGCCTGAACGACAATCTGGTGGAACCGCCGACAGCCCTGGCGCCCTTGAAGCATCTGGAGGCCGAGGTCTCAGCGTTTCCGAAAGGCCACGTCGCGATAGCCACCTCCTGGTCGGACCCCCAATCGGCTTGTGCCCTGCATACCCGTTTCGGCGATAAGAACTACCGCGGGCCGGTCCGCTTCCAGCTCGATCTAGAAACAGGCATTTAATACGATCCGAAGTTGACACCCAGGGCTGAACGAAAGGCCCTCAACGGTAGGCGCGATCGGTGGACAAGCAGTTTTTGGAATTCTGGGGCAACCTTCTTCTTTCCGTCGCCCAGGGACAACGACAACTGGATGAATTCTCCGGGTGGATGTCCCAGGGAATGAGCGGTTTTCGCGATTTGACCGTCATGTTCCGGCAATTTTACGGTCTCGGCGGGGAGCGGACCGGAGGGGATGAGGACTGGAAATCGGCGCGCACCTCTTTCGTGAAGGCTTACAGCGCCTATCTGGACGTATTGGGAGTTGTGCCCCGCTCTGAACTCACGGCGCTTAAAAAGCGATACGAGGAGCTGCAGAAAACCGCTGAGGATCAGGAGGCGGCCCTGCGCAAGCTCCGCCTTGAGCTGAGTGAGAGCAGAATGGCCCAGGGTGACGTGGTGCGCGGATTCCAGGAGCTCATCCAGGTTCAGAGCGAACAATTCAAGGAGCTGGCAGACAGCTTCAGCCGGTTTTTTGCCGATCGAGGGTCGAACAAGATCGAGCGGAAGAAGTCCTGAATCGGAACCGGTGCCTTCAACGGTTTTTCCCCCTTTGGGAACGGTCCGTTCTTCAGCCCGCTAGAACCAGCTTCGGTGGCTCCAGATGTCCTTCTCCAGATTCTCCTTGGCGTCCTGGAGCCTCAGGTACATCGAAGCATTTTGGATGGCCAGGGCGCCGGTGTGGGCCAGCGCCTCCAGCAGCATGATCGTATCCGCCGGGTAGTCCCTCTTAACTGTGCTGAACAACCGCAACATGCCGATGACCGCTTCCTTGGATTTTATGGGAACATTGAGCATGGATGCAATTCCCTCATCAATATGTTCTTGACGATATTGGATGCGGTCGTCGGCGGCCACGTCTTTTATGACAACGGTTTTGCCTTTTGATGCTTCCGCGATGCTTTTTTCTGCATAAACGGGTCCCTTGTTCAGAAATTCCTCGCTCAGTCCGTAGGTGCTGACCAGATCCAATGTACCGGTCTTTTCGTTGACCAGACGGATCAATGCGCCTTTCATGCCGAGTGATTGAGTGATTTCTGCGGTGAGGCTGTGCAGGATCCGCTTGATGTCGAGGCTGGAATTGATACTGGACGCCAGTTGCAGAAAGAGCGCCGAGTTTTTCTCAATGCGTTCCAGAAGCCGGGCCCGCTCGACCGCCATGCCGCCCTGTTCGGCCAGCGCAGATACAAATTCGATCTCATCATCACTGAAATCCCTGGCCTCCGCGGTATAAAGCGCCAGCACGCCGATGGCCTTGTCTCGCACCATGACGGGCACATCCAGAATCGATGCGATGCCCTCGGCCCTTTTCGCGTCGTGATTCTCCACGCGGGGGTCGCGGGTGGCATCTCGGATATGGAGGTAGCCTCCCTTCAGAATGGCGCCAACGATTGCTTTGGCTTGCATGGGCTTGGCGTGCAAATAGCTTTCGGATAGGCCTTTCTGAGCGACGGGAATAAAAATATCCTTTTCCTCGTCGGCTAAAAACAGGCAGGCGGCTTTGGCGTCCATCGTCTCAATGGCGCTCTCAACGATCATCGCGAGCAGCTTCTCGGTGGAAAGAACCGTGCCGAACGCCTTGCTGACCTTGCAAAATGTCTTGAAGTAGTCGGGTTGCTCTGTCATGCGTCCTCTCTCCTCGGTGCCTCGATTCGAGGCTGTCCTCTCAACGAATCGGGTCGGCGGCGGATACCGCCGGAAGCCATTGGGTGTTATCAAGAAGGTTCAGGCTGATCCCGTTCCTTCAGCCAAGCGGCGATCTTGGGCGCAAATTCCCTCTGGCATTTCGAGCTCACGTAGATGCCGATGTGTCCGGTGTCGAGACAGACATCTTCCGTATCCCGGCTTCCCACCGTTTGCGTCAGCCGGTTGCAGGCCTCCGGAGGCACCAGGTGGTCGAACTTCCCGTAGAAGTTCAAAACCGGCATCGTGACCCGGTTGAGATCAACCCGTTGCCCGCCGACCTCCATCTTGTTCTGGATCAACAGATTTTTCTGGTAGCAGTCCGTGATGAACTGACGGAAGGTTTCGCCGGGGACGTCAGGGCTGTCGAAGATCCACTTCTCCATGCGGATGAAATTCTCGACAAAGTTCTTGTCGTCCATCTGTTCCAGGAAGCCGATGTATTTGTCGATCATCAGCCGCGCCGGATTCAGCAGCAGAAATCCGAAGTTGAGCAGGTCCCCGGGCATATTGCCGAAGGTATCCACCATTTGCTCAGCGCCGACCGCTCGCATCCAAGTGTGCAGCAATCCCTGGTTGGTGTCGAAGTTTGTCGGTGTGACCGTGGTGATCAGGTTCCTGATTTTTTCCGGGTGAAGCGCCGCGTAGATCACGGAAAACGTGCCGCCCATGCAGATGCCCATCAGGTTGATTTTTTTGAGCCGGTACGCTCGGCGGATGAAGTCGACGATATCGTCCATATAGCCGTTGACGTGATCATCGATGGTCAGGAAGCGATCCTTCCGGGTGGGATATCCCCAGTCAATCATGTACAGGTCGATGCCGTGCTCCAGAAAGCTCCGGACGACGCTGCGCCCCGGCTGCAGATCGAGCATCGTTTCCCGGTTGATCAGAGCGTAAACCACCAGCAGCGGGATTTTTAGTCCGATCTCCCGCAGCGGCCGATAGTGCTTCAGCTTGACGCGGTCTTCTTCAAAAACGACGTCGTAAGGCGTGGTGGCGATGTCGGTCTCAAGCGGGCCGAGGAGCACATCCGAAGCCTTGCGGACCCTGGCATGAGCCTTTTCAGCATCTTCGGCCAGTTTCGCAAGGATGAGGTCAACGGGAATTTTAGGCTGATCCATAACGCCACCTCTTTCGGGGGGTGTGGCAAATCGGGGCGCTGAAGAAACCGCATCATGGCATCGAACATGACACCGGCGCAAGAATGCCCCGGCGTCCATCCAGTCCCGGAAGGATATCACTCCACGGGCAGATCGCGCAGTTTTTTTTCGAGAGCGCGGACACGTTTTTTGATTCGATAAATCTCATGGTTGACCTCGTCCATGTCCCGATGGGTGCAGACCGGAAGCAGCTTGAAAGCATCCTCCAGAACGCTGTTGCGAGCGGCCAGGAATTGATTGAATGCATCGATCGCCCGGGCCATGGTTTCGGTATACTGATCCGACTGGAAGAGGCTCATGTAGTGCCCCTCCAGTATCTTGATCCACATCTGATAGTAAGGCTTGAGGTCTTCCGGGAGCTTGCCGGCCTGTGTCAGTTCGGCCAGTTTCTCCTGCATCACCCGAAACGACTTGTCCACCGGGATGGACAACAAGTGCAAAAACTCGGCTAGGGCGGCCTGGAAAAGATTGAACTTATCCAGCGTCTGGTTTATCTTTTCCTGGTAGAACTTGGTCAGCCCGAGCTGCGGGATGTTGAGAAACTGCCGGAATTCCTTTTGGTAGACGTCCGTCCACCGGTTCAGGAATTCCCGGTCCAGGTCATCGAAGCTGTAAGGCTCGGATGGAACGCTGAGCTTCTGCATGCGGTCAGACCAGCGTTTCTGGAACTCCAAAAACCCCTCGAACGCCGTTTGCGCCAGCCGCATGGATACGTCCGGCGCAGCTTGAAATCCTTTCTGAAGGAGCTCCACAAAGCCCGGCTCGCTCATAGCCTTGGCGCTGACGTCCCAGAGTTTTCGGCTCGATGCCCAGGCCTCTTCAAAGCGCCCGGCCGGAGGGGCGGAGGCGGAGGAAGCGGTGTGTGCTGCGGAAGGCAGCCACATGTTGCCCATCGCGCTCCAGAAATCGAGGGCGATTTTCATCCAGGCGGTCGCCGCATCGTTGGCGGACGGGATTTCCGATGGCTTGCGGTCGGTCATGGACTACCTCGGGAAGGTGGCCGGAGCATCGCCTCACGAGACGTTTCCGGAGATGCATGTTGATCTGTTGCACGCGTTACAGCATGGCCGCTGCTATTTTTCATATCAAACTCGCCTCCTGCCGTCAAAGCGATTATTCGCCCACCCGGACGAACCACTCGATTCATGGCAGAGACCCGCAAGTACCAGGGAAGCTTTTACTCCAGCAGCCTCGCAAACTTGCTTTCGAGTCAGAAAGTACATATAAAATCAGCTCTGCCCTCCGGGGTCACCAACCTGATCGGAGTGGGTGATTTCGACCATCTGGGGCGTCAAGCGATTCAGGCGGCGGCTGCGCCGGCGAAAAAAAAACCTGGCCCGGGATTGCCCTGATCATTGCAGCCGTGGCTGTTCTTCAGGCGGATCGATACCAGGGTTGTCAGCAAATAACCGGCTGAAACGAGTCCTCGTTCGATCTGCCTCAAAACATCGGGGGAAACAAGCGCAGTAGACCACCTACCCACCAAAGGAGGAAATCATGGGACTGTTTGATTTCGTAAAGGAGATCGGCAACAAGCTTTTCAACCGCGAAGAAGATGCGGCTGAAAAAATCAGAAAGCACATTGAAGAAGCCAACCCGGGAATCGAGGGCCTGGGCGTGGAGTTCAAGAACGGAGTCGTTTCCCTTTCCGGGCAGGCCGCCAGCCCCGAGGCGATGGAAAAGGCGGTGCTCATGGCCGGCAACGTGCAGGGGGTTTCGGACGTGCATATCGACAAATTGCAGGCCCCCCCGGTTCAGGCCAAGATTGAGTACTACATCATTAGAAAAGGAGACACGCTGTCGGCCATCGCCAAGCAGTTCTACGGCAAGGCGAACGACTATCCCAGAATTTTCGAGGCCAACCGAGAGGTCATCAAGGACCCCAACAAGATCTTTCCCGGCCAGAAAATTCGTATTCCGCTGGATTGATTTAACGACCCCCATTTCCGAACCTGCCCCCTACAACCGGCCCCGAGCCGAGCGTGGAGGGGGTAGCCGACTCGACTTGAAGCAGCATAGGAGAATGACGATGAATATAACCGATCTGTTGGGAGCTGTGATGCAGTCCGGAATGAGCCCTTCTTCCGGAAACCGTATGAAAAATGCGCTGGGCGGCGGAGGCGGCCTTTTGGAAAGCCTTACCGGGATGCTGGGTGGACAGTCCCAGCAGGGGGGCGGCCTGGGGTCGATTCTCTCTCAAACGCTCGGCGGCGGATCCGGATCCGGCGGCCTGGGAGGCATCCTCGGCAACGTGCTGAACGATGCCGGCAACGCCGTGGGCGGCAAGCAGAATCTGGCGCTGGGCGGCCTCGGTGCGCTGGCCGGCGCGCTTCTGGGCGGCGGAGGCAAATCCCTGGGCGGTGCCCTGGGCGGGGGGGTCATGGCCCTTCTCGGCACCATGGCGTACCAGGCGCTGAAGGGGGCCGGCAGCCAGGAGCCCGAAGTGCCGCTGGGGCTCGTGGAGCCGCAGACAGAGGCGGAGCGGCAGGCGCTCGAGCAGAACTCGGCGATCGTGCTGAAAGCCATGATCAATGCCGCCAAGGCCGACGGGCAGATTGACCAGGGCGAGGTCAAGCGCATCGTGGGCAAACTGCAGGAAACGGGCATGGGTCAGGAGGCCCAGCAGTATGTCATGAACGAAATGCAAAAGCCGATCGACACCCCGGCGCTGGTCGCGGCGGTCAAGGGTCAGCCTGCGCTGGCGGCGCAGGTCTACGCGGCGTCCCTGCTGGCGATCGAGGTGGACACCCCGGCCGAAAAGCAATATTTGGATCAGCTATCGGTGGGGCTGGGCCTTCAGTCCGAGGTGACCCAGCGGATCAAGGATATGGTCGGCCTGCGGGCCTGATTTCGGAGGAATTACGGCGTCGCTTCCGGCGCAGAGGCTAAGACTCCGGCCATTCCTATTTCCCCGGCGGCCTCGCCCTGGGGGGCTCCTGGCCCTGCTGCTGTCCGGCCGGGCGTCGGGCGGAGACGTGTGGGGCCGTATCGGCCGCGAGCAAGAGTTCCGCCTTCCGCGGCATCGTCCCGAGCCCGGCGGAGGAGACGTTTTCCCGGGAGGCTTTGGTGGAGGTGGAGGCGGATTTCTGGATATCTTCGGTGCTGAATCTGGTAGCGGAGGCGGAAGCATCGGCGGCGGCGGGTTTCGAACCGGAGGCGGTTTTTAAGCCCACCGCGGACTGCGAAATCAGCTTCTCCGGCATAGCCCTGACAGATTTAACGGAACCCTGCTATTGGAAGAAATTCATGTTAGGGGCGGAGGTCAACTCGGGTGGGGTTTCGAAGAATGCATTTAACGCCTCTTGGATTTGACTCATATTGACGGAGTTCTGCACCCGGGAGTAAAGGGTGTGGCCGAAACGAAAATTGGCTGAAAAATAAAAAATGAATTTCCGAAAGCGTAACACCGCCGCCTTTTCCTCGAAGTGAAGGGCGGTCAATTCTAGAAGCCGCTTCGCTGTTTTTTCAAAAATGTTCGGCCCCGGCCTGAATCCATCGCACCATTCCGCAAAGGCCCAGGGCCGGGCGATGGCGATCCGTCCCAGCGCGATCCCGTCGCATCCGGTCTGCTTCAGCATTCGCACGCATCCGTCCACACCGAAGACATTACCGTTTCCGAAAACCGGAATGCGCAGGGCCTGTTTGAGTCGACCGATGTATTCCCATTTCGGCGCCCGGGTCCGGCGGTCGGGAGCGACGCGCGGGTGGAAGGTTACGGCGTCAGCGCCGGCGTCCTCGAACCGTCGTCCCATGCGGATTGCGGCCTCTGGATCGTCGTTCCAGCCGGTGCGGAATTTGACGGTCAGGGGAATGCGCACCGCGCGACGGATGCGCTCGATGATCCTCCCGGCGAGGACCGGCTCCCTCAGAACCGCTGCACCGCAACTTTGGCGGCAGATCGCAGCAGTCGAGCATCCGAAGTTGACATCCACCCCGAAAAAGCCCTCGGCTTCGACACGCTCTGCGGCGGCTGCCATACGCTCGGGTTCACACCCCACGATCTGGCAGGCAAGCTGGGGCAGTTCTTCGTCGCGCCATCGAAAATGTTTGGAAACCAAGCGATTTTCGGTCGGAACCGTCTTGGCGCTGCACATTTCGGAAAACAGCAGTCCATAGCCTCCGAATCCAGCGAGCAGTTCCCGAAAAGCGATATGCCCGAGAAAGGTCATGGGCGCGAAAACCAGCCGTTTCGCCAGAGCCCGGCTCCCGATGGTCAGGGGCCGGTTCAGCAAGTCAGATAGGATTGCGTACTGGTCGGTGATGGAGTCGACGGGAATCATTGCGACGATCGGCTTTGCGCCCGGGTTTGTTTGTACTATAATTGCTTTCCGTATGACATTTCAACTCCGAAGAGTGCCGCCATGTCTATCCGCCTGCTGGCCAAAGACCTCTATCGACTGCAGCAAGAAATCGATAAGCTCGAAAAAGAGCTGGAGGAGGCTCCCCGCGACCGGCGCGAACACCTCCAGGAGCAGCTGCGCGCGGTACGAGCCGAGCGCAATCATCTGCGCCGCGTTCTGGACGGGCAAAAAGACTCCCCCTCGCGGCCGGGAAAATGAGGATCGCCACGGCGTTTTAACACGACCCATGCCAACTAATCCCCTCCTCAAGACCCTGGCGTCCGTGCTGGTGGTCGGATCGGTAACCATCGATCGAAATGTGTTCGCCGATCGAATCTTTCTCAAGGTCGGGGGGGTCGCAACTTACGCCGGGCTCACCTACCGGCGCCACGCGCTGTCCACTTGGGTCGTCTGCAACGTGGCGCCGGCTGATGCCGAAATCTTGGCGCCGCTGCGGCGGGAGGGTATACAGGTGCAGAACGGCAGGACACCCCGCACGACCCGTTTTGTCAACTGCGTGCACGCGAACCAGCGTACCCAGGAAGCTCCGTCGCTCGCCGAGCCTATCCGATATCGCCAGATCGCGACCGTGCTCAAAGATGTCGACTGCGTTCACCTGGGGCCGCTTCATCCCGACGACATCGACCCAGAGGTGTTCGGCCGCATCGCACATTCGGACGCCCGGGTGGCGCTCGACATTCAGGGCCTGGTCCGAAGGAACGACCACGGCCGGATGGTTCCAGCCGTATCGGACCGTCTAGCGGCCGCGCTGCGGGCGGCCGACATCGTGAAGGCCAACGCGGAGGAACTCGACCGGGTCCTGGAGACATGCGGCGCCCGAATTGAGACACTCATGGATCGATTCGACATCGCCGAGTGGGCGGTGACCTCCGGTTCAAGCGGAGGGTGCATCCACCTCCGCGGCGGCTGCCGCTATCCCTACGAGTCTGCGCCGGTCGCCACCCCGATCGACTCCACCGGCGCCGGGGACGTCTTCCTGGCAGCTTACATGGCGGCGCGGTTTCATTTGCGGCAGACGGCGGTGGAAGCCAGCCGGCATGCCGCGCGTCTTTCCTCCGAACACGTGGCCGGACGCTATATCGCCGCTGAGCGCCTGGATCTTTCGCACCGGTCGATCGTGTTCGAAACAGCCCCGCTCCGCCGTTGACAATAAAGCGCAGGAAGGATAAAAGTTGGCCCATCGGCCTTGACGATACACGATGGCGGATGCTGCCTTCCGCGTGCGCAGCAGCGATAGCCTTCCAAAAATAATTGCAACCGGCCGATGACCCCTAATCTGCGCACCGGGTGAATGGATGACCAATTCTTCCCGCAGGTTGATCCCCGAAAAGTTTCAGCGTCGTTTCATGGCGCTGCTCTCGCCCCTGGTGAGGCTGCTGACCCGGTCGGGGGTGAGCCCGAATTCGCTCACCATCGCCGGGATCGTCATCACCACCGCCGGCGCACTGGCCTTCTTTCTCAGAAGCCCGCGCATCGGCGGATTTCTGGTCCTGCTCGGCGGTCTTTGCGACGCCATCGACGGCTCCCTGGCCCGCAACGCCGGCAAGGCCACCCGCTTCGGTGCGCTCCTGGACTCTTCGGTGGACCGCTATGCGGAATTCGTTATGCTGTTCGGGATCGGCGGATACTTTCTCATGGTGGATGACTATGTGAGCGCAGCCGCGACCTTTCTGGCCCTGTGCGGCTCGTTCATGGTCAGCTACACGCGCGCCCGGGCCGAGAGCCTCGGTCTGGGCGCTAAAGTCGGCGTGATGCAGCGGCCGGAACGTATCGTGTTCCTGGGAGCCGGCGCACTTATCCACCCGATCGCTCTCAAGATCGCCATTTGGATGGTAGCCGTCTTCGCCAACTTCACCGCCCTGCAGCGGTTGCGGTTCGCCTTTAAGCAAGATGCGGGTCCGCCTCAAGGAAATGAACAGACACCCGACCTCAAATCCGCTACCTTGACCAAGGGCGGCGCGTAAACGTCCTGGACACCCTCTGCCCGTCATTTCCCAATCCCTCGGGTGGTTCTCGTCCGAGCGATAGGTCGGCCGGTTTCGATCGCTCTCGCAAAATCGGCGCGTGACAACGGCCGCGGCGAACCGCCACCAATTTTTCCAAGGAGGAGCAAATGGCGTCCAGAAGGGATGACTATGACGTCATTGTGGTGGGCGCCGGCCCAGCCGGTCTTTTTGCCGCCTACCACCTGTGCGAAAATTCCGATCTGCGCGTGCTGATCCTCGAAAAAGGCAAGCCCTCCCTCAAACGCCATTGCCGGATCAACGACTACCGCGAATGCTTAAAGTGCAGACCCTGCGACATCTTGAGCGGCATCGGCGGCGCCGGCCTGTTTTCAGACGGCAAATTGAACTTCATCTACAAACTGGGCAAAACGGACCTCTCGCAGTTCATGAGCGTTTCGGAAGCCGAGGCCCTGATCGCTGAAACCGAGACGGTCTTCAACCGGTTTGGAATGGACGGACCGGTCTTTCCCACCGATATGGACCGCGCCCGAGATCTCCGCAAGCATGCCAAGCGCTTCGGCATCGACCTGCTCATCATCCGCCAGAAGCACATCGGCAGCGACCGCCTGCCCGAACGCATCGCCGCCATGGCCGCTCACCTGCGCGCACGGGGGGTCCTGATCCGCACCGCGGAGGAGGTGAAGGAGATTCTCGTCAAAGACGGCCGAGCGGCAGGGGTCGCCACCCGCCGCAGAGCCTATTCGGCCCGGCAGGTGGTCTTGGCACCCGGCCGTGTCGGCGCCGACTGGACGGGGACGATCGCCCAAAAATTCGGCTTGGGCCTCAAACAGCGGGGCATCGAGGTCGGCGTGCGGGTCGAAGTTCACAACGACATCATGCAGGACCTCTGCGATGTGATCTACGACCCGACCTTTTTCATCCAGACCGCCAAATACGACGACCTCACGCGCACTTTCTGCACCAACAGGGGCGGTTTTGTTTCCATGGAGAACTACAGCGACTTCGTCTGCGTGAACGGCCACGCTTTTCGCGAGCGCAAATCGGAGAACACCAATTTTGCTTTTTTATCCAAGGTGGTGCTGACCGAGCCGGTGACCGACAACCAGTCCTACGGCGAGGCGATCGGCGGATTGGCGACTCTGATCGGAGGCGGCAAGCCGATCTTGCAGCGTTTCGGGGACCTTAAGCGCGGCCGCCGCAGCACCTGGAACAGAATCCATAAGGGCTACATCCGCCCCACTCTCACCAACGTGGTCTGCGGGGACATCGCCATGGCGCTGCCGGAACGTATTCTCACCAACCTGATCGAAGGACTGAACAAGCTGAATCAGGTCATTCCGGGCGTCGCCAACGACGAAACTCTGCTCTATGCTCCGGAGATCAAGTTCTTTGCCACCCAGATCGAAACCTCCGACGCCCTCGAGACCGCCATCCCCGGACTCTATGTCGCCGGCGACGGTCCGGGGGTCGCCGGCAACATCGTCTCGGCGGCCGCCACCGGACTGATTCCGGCCAAGGCAATCCTGGCCCAAACCGCCGGAACCTCCGGCTCCCGGCGACCGTCTCCGGCGTCCTGAATGCCCCAGCCGCAGCGCAGGATCGAGCGGCATCTGCATCTGCCATGATTTCCGAAGGTTCCTTAAGGGGTTGTTGCATTGACAGGCCGACATGTTTTCATCTATTAACCAGGATGGCTTCCAGGCCGATTCCCGAATCCCCCGACCCTCTCCACAAGGGAGCGAAGGGGGATTTCATTCCGCATGCTCCGCTGCGGCGTGAAAAGGATACTCTCTGATAATGGCTTTTTCTGATCCGATTGCAGTAGTCGGGATGGCGGGCCTTTTTCCCGGGGCACTGGACATCGGCACCTTTTGGTCGCACATCTGCGCCAAGTTCGATGCCACCGCCGAAGTCCGCGAAGAGCGCTGGATTGCTCCCCCGCGCGTCATGCTCAGCACCGATCTCCAGCCCGACAAGGCCTATTCCAGCCGCTGCTGCCTGTTGCCTGACTTCGACCTGGACTTAGGCGGCCTGGACCTGCCGGCCGGCATGCCGGCAGCGCTGGATCCGCTCCACCTGGCGGCTCTGCAAACCGCGCGCGACGCCCTATTGGGCAGCGAAGCCCCGAAGTTGAACCGCCGGCGCACGGGTGTCATCTTGGCCGCCCTGGTGCTGCCCACGGACGGCTCCTCGGCCCTTACACGGGAGATCTTCGGTCCAATGCTGGAGCACCACGTTCGGGTAGGACCGGCGGCGCGGTCTCTTCCGCGGAAGCGCGAATCTGCGCGCTATTTCAGGAGCCGGGTGGCGAGCCTGCCGGCGGCCGTTGTTGCCAAGGCCTTCGGACTGGGTGGCGGAACCTACACCCTGGACGCCGCTTGCGCCTCATCCCTGTACTCCGTGAAACTGGCCTGCGACGAGCTGCGAGCAGGACGCGCCGATGCGGTGCTGGCCGGCGGGGTTGCCCGGCCGGATTGTCTCTTCACGCAAGTCGGGTTCACCCAACTGAGGGCGCTCTCGCCCAGCGGCCGCTGTGCGCCCTTCGATCGAGAGGCCGACGGCTTGGTCGTCGGCGAGGGTGCGGGGATTTTAGTGCTCAAGCGGCTGCCGGACGCGCTGCGCGACGGCGATCGGATCCGGGGCTTGATCCGCGGAATCGGTCTTTCCAACGATTTGCGCGGGAACCTGCTCGCCCCCGACCCCGAGGGGCAACTCCGGGCCATGAAGGCGGCTTATGGCAGCGCGGGATGGTTGCCGTCGGAGGTGGATCTGGTCGAATGCCATGGTGCCGGAACTCCGGTGGGCGACGGTGCCGAGCTGACGAGCCTCCGCCACCTCTGGGGCGAGTCCGGCTGGCAGCCCGGCCAGTGCACCATCGGCTCGGTCAAATCCATGATCGGGCACTTGTTGACCGCGGCCGGAGCGGCGGGAATCATCAAGACGCTTCTGGCCATGGAGCACGGCGTTTTGCCGCCGACACTCCATTTCCGGCAAGCACCTCCCGAAAGCCCTATGAACGACGGCCCGTTTCGGATCCAGACCGAATGCGAGACGTGGCAGCAGCGCGCACCGGGCCGGCCTCGCCGCGCGGCGGTGAGCGCTTTCGGTTTCGGCGGCATCAACGCCCACCTGTTGCTGGAAGAATGGACTGCGGAAGGCGGAAGGCGGAAGGCGGAAGAAAACAATAAGAAGGGCGGCCAGATTCCGCTGTTCGGCGGTTCGCTTGAAGAACCGCCCGTGATCAGCTCCAGCTCCCCCGACACGCCTCCTTCCGCCTTCCGCCTTCCGCCTTCCGCCTTCCCTTCTCCACCTTCCACCTTCAAACTTCCCGCCCCCGCCATCGCGATCGTCGGGATGGCGGCATGCATCGGAAAGGCGGCATGCCTGGACGATTTCCACAAAGCGATTCTCAGCGGCGTGCCGATCCACCGGAAGCGGCCGGAGGGCCGCTGGAAAGGCTGCGATGCGGCGCTGCCCGACTGCATGCATCTATCTGGAAGTTTCATGGAGGAAATCGTCCTGGAACGCGGCGAGTTCCGCATCCCGCCCCTGGAAATTGCGGATATCCTGCCCCAGCAACTGCTGATGCTCAAGGTGGCGGCGGCCGCCATGAACGATGCGCAACTGCCGCTGGCCGCCGAGCGGCCGCACATGGGAGCCCTGATCGGCATCGATTTCGACTTCGAGGCTACCAATTTTCATCTGCGCTGGTATCTGGAAAGCGTCTTTCCGCAATGGCGCCGGATGCTCGTCCAGCAGCTTTCCGATATCCAAGCCGCGGATTGGCTGAATGCGCTGAAGGAGGCCTGCGGGCCTCCGCTGACCGCCAGTCGCACTCTGGGCGCCCTGGGCAGCATGGTCGCCAGCCGCATCGCCCGGGAGTTTCGATTCGGAGGCACGAGCTTCGTTGTGTCCGCCGAACAAGCCTCCGGGCTGCGAGCGCTTGAAATCGGCGTGCATGCACTGCGGGCGGGCGAACTCGACATGGTCTTGGTCGGCGCAGTGGACCTGTGCGGCGACCTGCGCTCCATCGCCGCTCTGGCGGACCGCGGAGCCCCTGCCCCGCTCGCGGATGGGATTCCGCCGGGGGAAGGGGCGACGGCGCTGGTGCTCAAGCGAATGGTGGACGCCCAGGCCAACGGCGACCGAGTCTACGCCGCCATCCGAGGCATCGGAGGGGCCGGCGGGGGTGGGCTGGGCAGCCGAATTCCGTCGACGGAGGTTCGCTTGCGGTCGCTGTCCCAGGCCGAAACCGAGGCTGGACCGTGGTCTTCGCCGTCCGTGCTTATCGACGTGCAGGGCGGCGGAGGGGCGTCAGAAAACCCTTTCGAAATACAGGCCATCGACGACCGGTCAACCGTGAATCCCGTTGAAGCGACTCTCGGTTCGACAACGTCCTTGGTGGGCAGGACCGGCGCGGTAGAAGGCCTGGCGGCAGTGGTCAAATCGGCGCTCTGCCTGCATCACGAAGTCCTTCCGCCGCTGCCGCCCATGGACCCGGTGGAACGATCGCGCTGGCAATCGGCCGGAGCAGAAATCCCCACCTGCGCGCAGCCTTGGACCTCCGGCCAAACCGGGAAGCGCCGGGCAGTTGTCGCCATTCAGACAAGCGACGGCAATTCACATCATGTAATACTTGAAGAAAAAAGCATTAACTACACCATACAAAATAGCTTAAACATATCGAAAACTAACGAAGATCCTCGATTCGCTGCCGCATGCAGCGAAAGTGCAAAGGAACGGACCAGCATCCCCGTCGCCGGAAGAAGGCTGATCCTGCCGCCGACACCCCGGCCGGCGGCTCCCGGACCCGCCCCTTCACAGACTCTTTCCGCGGCCCAATCGTCTGAAGACATCGGCGCGTTCGCGGATTGCATGGACCGACTGGCTACCGTGTCTGAAACCACGGCCCGAGTGCACCGGTCTTTCCTTGAGAAGACCACCGCAATGACCCGGGCGTATGCCGAGTCCGTTCAACTCCACGCACGACTCATTGGATCCGCCGGGATCCAAGCAGGCGACCCCGCGGAGCCAGCTGCGCAGCCCCCTCCCCCGGCCTTCGGCCGCGAGCAATGCCTGGAATTCGCGCGGGGGTCGGCGGGCCGGGTTCTGGGTCCGGAGTTTGCTGAAGCAGACTCTTTCGCCGCCCGGGTGCGGCTTCCTGATGAACCGCTCATGCTGGTCGATCGCATTCTGGAGATCCACGGCGTCAAAGCCTCGCTGGGCGCCGGCCGAATCATCACCGAGCACGACGTGCTCCCCGGCGCCTGGTACCTGGACGGCGGGCGCACGCCGGTGTGCATTTCCGTGGAGGCCGGACAGGCCGATCTTTTTCTGTGCGCATATCTCGGCATCGATCTCGTCGTCCGCGGCCGGCGCACCTATCGACTGCTGGACGCCACCGTGGAGTTTCACCGTGAGCTTCCGCGGCCCGGCGAAACCATCCGCTACTCCATCGAAATCGAGAAGTTCCTGCGCCAGGGCGAAACCTATCTTTTCCTGTTTCACTTTTCCGGAACCATCGAGGGCGCGCCGTTCATCACCATGACCGACGGTTGCGCCGGTTTTTTCACACCCGCAGAGGTGGTCCGCTCCGGCGGCATCATCCTGGCTGATTCGGAGCTGCAACCGTCGGCGGGCCGCACCCCCGCCGACTGGAATTACCCGGTTTCCATGGCCCGCGAAACCTACGATAACCAGGCCCTGGAAGCATTGCGGGCCGGCGATCTGGCCGAATGCTTCGGGAGGCTCTTCGCGGGGGTGGATTTGTCCGAATCCCTGCGCCTGCCGGGTGGCCGCATGCACTTGATCGATCGGGTCGTGGACTTGGAGCCGGAGGGCGGGCGCTTTGGGCTGGGCCGCATCCGGGCCGAGGCCGATATTCATCCGGACGACTGGTTTCTGACCTGTCATTTCGTGGACGACAGGGTCATGCCCGGCACCTTGATGTACGAATGCTGCGCCCATGCCTTGCGGGTGATGCTTCAGCGCATGGGCTGGGTCAGCGACCGGCCGCAGACTCGCTATGAACCGCTGCCGGGCGTCAAGGCGACGCTCAAATGCCGGGGCCCCGTCACTCCCGCCACCCGGCGAGTGATCTACGAGGTCGACATCAAGGAACTCGGTTACGGCCCGCAGCCCTTCGCCCTCGCCGACGCCAACATGTACGCCGACGGCCGCCACATCGTTCGTTTCCAAGACATGTCACTGCAACTGGCGGGCGTCACCCGCACGGATATCGAATCCTTTTGGGCGCGGCGGCGGAACGCACGCCCGGCGGCTGCTCCCGCCAAGCAGTCGAAAGCCGTTTTCAACCGACCTCAGTTGGAGGCGTTTGCGCGCGGCCGGCCCTCGCTGGCCTTCGGCGAACCCTATGCGCCGTTTGACTCCGGCCGCTTCATCGCCCGGCTGCCCTTGCCGCCCTACCTTTTCATCGACCGGATCACCCGGGTCGAACCCGATCCTTGGGTGCTGCGTCCCGGCGGCTGGGTCGAAGCCGAAATGGACGTGCCGCCGGACGCCTGGTACATCGCGGCCGAACGCAGCGCGGCCGTGCCATATTGCGTCCTGCTGGAAGCCGCGTTGCAGCCCTGCGGCTGGCTGGCGGCCTTCATGGGCTCGGCCCTCAAGAGTGAAAAGCCACTCCACTTTCGCAACCTCGGCGGCCTAGCCACACTGCACCGCGCGGTACCCGCCGACGTCGGGATGCTGCGGGCCCGCACCCGCCTGACGCACGCCTCGGAAGTGCTCGACATGATCATCGAGCACTTCGACTTTGAAATCCTTTCGCCCCGGGGGCTCGTTTACAGCGGCTCCACCTATTTCGGATTTTTCACGCCAGCCGCATTGGAACGCCAGGAAGGCATTCGCGATGCCCGCCAAAAGGCTGGGGCGCCCGGCTCCGAGACTGGCACAGGCGCCGACTTTGCCTTTCTGCCAGAGCCGCCTTTGACGCCCGATGACCGCGACCGCAGTTTGGCTCCCGGAATGGCCGACCCGGCCGCCGCGCTGCGCATGATCGACCGCATCGATTTTTATTTGCCGGAAGGAGGCTCCCACCAACTGGGTTTTATCCGCGGGTCCAAAGCGGTCGATGCGCAGGAATGGTTCTTCCAGGCTCATTTTTATCAGGACCCGGTCTGGCCCGGATCCCTCGGCCTGGAATCGTTCCTGCAGCTTTTGAAGTTCGCGGCCCGGCAACGCTGGCCTCAGCTGGCGGCTTCACACCGCTTCGCGCCGGCCATCGGCCGCGCCCACCGCTGGACCTACCGCGGCCAGATCCTGCCGTCCAACCGCCGGGTGACGGTGGAAGCGTCGGTCACCGAAATCGTTGAAGGACCTTCCCCGGCCATCTGGGCCGAAGGGTATCTCAGCGTGGACGGCCTCCCCATCTACCACATGGAGGATTTCGGGATCCGGTTGCTGCCGATCCACGCTGCAGAATAAAGAAAGGCTTTCACCATCGCATGAAATACACCCGGGTTTGCATCGCATCCTTCGGCTACGAGCTGCCGCCGAACGTGGTCAGGTCCGCGGACCTCGAGCAACGCCTGGCGCCGATCTACGCGGCGCTCAGGATTCAGAAAGGGCAGCTCGAAGCCATCACCGGCATTCGTGAACGCCGCTATTGGGACCCCGACTTTCAGTTGAGCAGAGGGGCGGCGCAAGCCGGCCGCAAAGCCATCGAAGCCGCATCGCTTTCGCGCGACCGCATCGGCATGCTGATCTACGGCGCGGTGTGTCGGGAAAACCTTGAACCGGCATCGGCGTGTGCCGTGGCGGACGCTTTGGGCCTGCCGCCCGAGTGTCAGATCTACGATGTCTCCAATGCCTGCCTGGGCGTGCTGAACGGCATGGTCAATGTGGCCAACGCCATCGAACTCGGCCAGATTCGGGCCGGCCTCGTGGTGGCTTGCGAATCCGCCCGGGAAATTGTGGACCTCACGATCGAACGGCTGAACCATGAGAAAGACATGGAGGTCCTGCGCAAGACGGTAGCCACCTTGACCGGCGGGTCCGGCGCCGTGGCGGTACTGTTGACCGATACCGATTTGTCTCCCGACGGGCACCGCCTTCTCGGCGGAGTGGCGCGCAGCGCCCCCCAGCACCACCGCTTGTGCGTGTGGGGGCCGGACACCGGCATTCCCGGCGGCACCCGGCACATGGCCGAAACCGATTCGGTCCGGGTGCTGCAAAACGGCGTGGCTCTGGGGATTGAAACCTTTCACGAGTTCCACCGAACGCTGGCACTCGCCGAAGGCCAACCCGACAAGATCATCTGCCACCAAGTGGGCGCCACCCACCAGCGCGCCATCACAGAAGCGATCGGGCTGCCGCCGGAACGCGACTTCACAACGTTTCGGCACCTGGGAAACATCGGCACCGTTTCGCTGCCGATCACCGCCGCCATTGCCGCGGAACGCGGGTTTCTGACAGCAGGAGACCTGGTGGGCTTCCTGGGCATCGGCAGCGGTCTGAACTGTCTGATGCTGGGAATCAAATGGCGAAAGGACTGATGCAACCACGGCCGCCGATAGACCTGACCCCCTTTCGGCATCTCTTCCCCTTCACGTCCAGATACGCCGAGGTGAACGGCCTGCGGATGCATTATGTGGATGAGGGCTGCGGGGAGCCGATCGTGATGGTGCACGGCAACCCCACCTGGTCGTTCTATTTTCGGAAGCTCATCAGCGGATTTTCAGGAAACCACCGAGCGATCGCCCCGGACCATATCGGCTGCGGCTTGTCCGCCCGACCCGGTCCCTCCGAGTATGGCTTCCGCCTTCAAGACCGGATCGACGATCTCGAAGCGCTGCTCGACCACCTGGGCGTCGATCGCAACATCACCCTGGTGCTCCACGACTGGGGTGGCATGATCGGCATGGCCCTGGCCGTGCGCCACCCGGAGCGCATCGCCCGCCTGGTTCTGCTCAACACGGCGGCTTTCCGGAAGCCCGCGGGCAAGCCGCTGCCCCTGGCTCTTAAACTGATCCGCAGCTATCCCTTCCTGGCGACCCCTGCCGTGCTGGGGCTTAATATTTTTGCCTGCGGGGCCGCCTGGACGGCTTCCGCCAAAGGCCTGCGGCCCGACGTGCGCCAGGGTCTTCTCGCTCCCTACAACAGCTGGCGCAACCGTCTGGCGATTCTCCGGTTCGTGCAGGACATCCCCCAGTCACCGCAAGATCCTAGCTTCGCCGTCTTGGCGCAGGTCGACCAACACCTCCATCGGTTCGGCGCCAAGCCGACCCTGATCTGCTGGGGAGCTCGGGACTTTGTCTTCGACCGCGATTATCTCGCCGAGTGGTGTCGACGCTTCCCGCGGGCCGAAGTTCATCGTTTCAAGAAAGCCGGCCACTATGTTCTCGAGGACGTCCCGGATCGGATTCTGGACCTGATGACATCCTTCCTGAAACGCCATCCCCTCGCGCATTGAAAGTCGACGATGATTGGTGTAGATTTTGCGGCATTCCATCGAGGAGAACAACGGCATGTCGGATCCGGCCGAAAACGAACCGGCTCACGTGAACGTGGCTTCGTACCTGAGGGCCGCGGCACAAAGCCGACCCTTCAAACGCGCGGTCGTCTGCCCGTCCGGCCGCGACCGATCCGGACGAGTGACCTATGCCCAGCTGACCTTTCAACAGCTCGACCGTGAATCGGATCGCATCGCGCACGGCCTGCAATGTGCCGGCATTGGGCGGAGCGTTCGGACCATCCTGGTGGCGCGCCCCAGCATCGAATTCTTCGAGCTGATTTTTGCCATATTCAAGGTCGGCGCCATCCCGGTGGTCGTCGATCCCGGCATGGGCATCCGCCGCATGCTCACCTGCTTTCGTTCAACCCGGCCGCAGGCCTTGATCGGCGTGCCGTTGGCGCATGCCGCCCGCACGCTTTTCCCCAAATACTTCAAGACGGTAAAGGTTTGGGTCACCGTCGGCCGGCGCTGGTTCTGGGGCGGCCATACCCTGAAGAAGCTGCGCGCGCCGGCCTGGAAGCCGTTTGAAGCTGCGCGAACCGCACGGGACGACACGGCGGCCATCCTGTTCACCACGGGCAGCACCGGTCCCGCCAAGGGAGCGGTCTATACGCACGGCAACTTCGACGCTCAGCTGAGGCAAATCGCCGCGCATCTCGATTTCGAGCCGGAGGAGGTCGACCTATCAACCTTCCCGCTTTTCGCCCTTTTTTATCCGGCTCTCGGCGTAACGGCCGTGGTGCCGGACATGGATCCCACCCGCCCGGGCCGCGTCAATCCGGAGCGCATCATCGAGGCGATCACCAGCCAGGGGGTCACCAACATGTTCGCCTCCCCGGCCCTCCTGGAACGCGTCGGATCCTATGGCCGCTCGCGCGGGATTATGCTGGCCCCGCTCAAGCGCGTCATTTCGGCCGGCGCGCCGGTGCCGGCGCGCACGATCGAACTCTTCGCACCCCTGATGCCCGAAGGTGCCGAGATCCACACCCCCTACGGTGCCACCGAGGCCGTGCCGATCGCATCCATTTGCGGCAGCGAAATCCTTTCTGAAACCCGTCCCTTCACGGACAGAGGCTATGGAATTTGCGTCGGGAAACCGATCAACGACATCCCGGTTTGCATCATCGCGATCAGCGACGATCCCATCCGCCGCTGGAAGGACGAATGGGTGCTCCCCCAGGGCGAGATCGGCGAAATCGTCGTCCAAGGGGATCTCGTCAGCCGAAGCTATTTTGAAAACCCGCTGGCCGACTCGCTATCCAAGATTATCGACGGCAACGGATTCTGGCACCGCATGGGCGACCTGGGATGGATGGATAAAAAGGGGCGCATCTGGTTTTGCGGCCGTAAGAGCCACCGGGTGGTCACTGCCCGGGAAACCCTGTACACCATTCCCTGCGAATCCATTTTCAACACGCATCCGCTGGTGCACCGCAGCGCGCTCGTGGGGATCGGCCCTCGGCAGCATCAGGTTCCGGTGGTCTGCATCGAACTTCTGAAATCCATACGCCGCGCCGTCCGCAAAACCGTCCTGGCGGAGCTCCAGGAGCTGGCCGCACGAAACGATATGACGCGCGACATCCGGATCTTCCTTTTGCACCATTCCTTTCCGGTGGATATCCGCCACAATGCCAAGATCTACCGCGAACGGCTGGCGGTCTGGGCGGCGCGACGGGTGAAGCCGGCGGCCCTGCACAGCCGACGTCGGCCGGAGGCCAGATGACCTTGCCCGGACGTCCGTCCGAATCGGTTCTGGTCACCGGCGGCGGCGGTTTTCTCGGCCGGGCCGTAGTACACGCGCTGGCCTCGCGCGGAGATCGCGTGCGCAGCTTTTCGCGCCACTACCACGCCGAATTGGAGGCGCTGGGGATCGAGCAGTTGCGCGGCGACATTGCCGACGCAGGGGCTCTGGAGCGCGCCGCCTCCGGCGTGGACGTCGTCTTTCACACGGCCGCGAAGCCGCCGCCGTGGGGGGACTCCGCCGATTATCACCGGACCAATGTCCTGGGCACCCAAAACGTCATTGCCGCCTGCCGCCGGAGGCACGTTCCCCGGCTGGTTTACACCAGTACACCCAGCGTGGTCTTCGACGGCCGCGACCTCCGGGGGGTGGACGAATCCCTGCCTTACCCGGAGCGCCATACCAGCGCCTATGCCGCGACCAAGGCCCTGGCCGAGCAGGTCGTCATCCGGGCGGCCGACGAGCGGCTTCGGACCATCGCCCTGAGACCTCATCAAATCTGGGGCCCGGGAGATCCGCATTTCGTTCCGCGGATCATCGCCCGGGCGCGCCGCCTCCGGCGGATCGGCGACGGCCGCAACCGAGTCGATACGACCTATATCGACAATGCCGCCGAAGCCCACCTGCTGGCCGCTGACGCGCTCAAGTCCCAGCCGGGTTTGTCCGGCCGGGTATATTTCATCAGCCAGGGGGAGCCGGTCCCCGCCTGGGACATGGTCGATGCCATTCTCAAAGCCGCTGGCCTGGGGCCTGTGAGAGGCCACGTGCCGCACCGCGTGGCCGCAACGATGGGGCGGGTGCTCGAAAAACTCTATCAGTGGCTGCGTCTGACCAAGGAGCCGCCGCTGACGCGATTCGTCGCGGATGCGCTGGCCACCTCCCACTGGTTCGACATCGGCGCGGCGCGCCGAGATTTGGGCTACGCGCCGACCGTGTCCACCGAGGAGGGCCTGCGCCGGCTGGAAGCGTGGCTGCAACGCCGACCAGGAGGGAATCTCAAACGATGAAATTAACGGACCTTGCTCCGCTGGAGCTCTGGATGGAGCTGGAAAACGACATCAACACCCGCTCGGGCATGGACGCGAACGTCTTCGATATCAAAGGCTATCGGATTTCGCCCCAGAAACACTGGGCCAATGAACTTTGCCCAGCGATCAAGGACACGGACAAGGGCCAAAGCTTCATCTGTGCACCGGCCCACATGAACCTGGCCGCCCAGGCCATGCGCACCGGTGAAACGGTGATCGAGGAGTGCGACGCCGGCATGATCAAGCTGGTGGTGCCGATCTTCGCGGGAGAGGAGTTCGTCGGCGCGGTCGGCGCCTGCGGGATGCGCTTCGAGGACAGCGAAATCGACGCTTTCCTCGTCAACAAGATGACCGACATCGACGAAGACAAGGTTGAATCCCTGGCCGCAAATGTACCTTCCATCACGCGCGAAAAAGCCGAGGAGCTGGGCCGCTACATCCGCATGCGGATCGACGCGATTTTAGACTCCCGGTTCGATGCAAAATAGGTGGAAAAAAAACGCAGGCAAATATGGCGAAGTCGGAAATTGTCTTTCAGCTCAAGGTCACCCTCCTTGG
>CAZNAX010000017.1:0-29118 GCA_964570965.1 uncultured Desulfatibacillum sp. | reverse complement strand
CCGCATCCCTTTGGGAGTAGGAGTTTGTTATGCTTATCCAATCTGCAATGATTTTGAATTGTTGAATGCTCTAAATACATCCGACAAATCACATGAATTACAAATATTGTGATACTTAAATGAAAAAAATTCTGAAATACGAAGAAAATGGAATTTTGACAGCAAAATATTATCATAAGAAATCGAATGATTATTTACGCTATAGAACAACAGTCTTGATTAAAGAGTTAGGCAAAAAACCTGTTGAAATACATCTAAAATTTGATGGTATTCGCCCGTTCGCTGCTCCTATGCCTCCAGAAGAATATTCCATAAAAGCCTCTTCAATATTAGATTTATCTGTGAAATTAGCCAAATGGTTTAAAAAATATGGATATGAGCTGGAATAGTCGAAATAGCTTCGGGGAAGACATTTTTCAATTAGTGTTTGATAATGAATAAACCCTTAACCGTCAGTTTGGCGGTGTGATGTATTATTGGTTTAAGTAGGAAAGATTAAGATAGGTGAATCTTATTTGTTTTTATTTCAATTTGTTGGATGAGTAAGATTTCATCCGACGTATCTCAAAAGCGATTAATTGGTGATATGCTCCCGCTGTGGGGTTTTATACTGTTGGGATAAATAGAATATGGCGAATCGCCCGCAATCACTAAGCAAGGGTCAGCATGAGGAAGTGGTGAGTATCATCCACCAAAGGTTGCTGACCTACTTTCTAACTTTACTTGCAATCATAGGTGGAGTTCTTGGAGTTGGCCTCTGGCAAATAAAGGAGCGCCTGGAACAAAAAATGGAAGCGATGATAGCCGAGCAATTTCAGGAATCCCGCATCCGTCAAACAGTCATAGAGGTTGCTGCCACAACGTCTCAAGATCTTTTGATCAAACAAATTCAGCCAGAGGTTGATGCCTTCAAGGTTGAGATAGCTAAAAAGACAGCAGAGGCTGAAGGGAAGCTTTCAGATATTCAGCAGTCTGTGATAAAGGCCTCCCAGTCATTGTCAGAGCTTGAAACAATGAGCGAGTTCATGATGACAGTCTTAGTTGCTAGAAACGATGATCGAAAGGCGTTTGACAAGCTTGAAGAGTGGTCGAAGGACGAATCACACAGGTTCAGAGCAGAGGCTAAGCGTGCATGGGTTTCCGTCCTTGATTCTCATAGCAACCCATTGGTGATGGCCCCTGCCGACATGCGGTGGAAAGAAGGTATTGATCCATCAAAGTATTCTCTATCTGAGTTGAAGGATAATTATGATAATGCGCCGGATTGGCTAAAGCCATCATTGCTGAAATATATCTGGGGGCGAGAAGACTTTCGTAAAGTGGACCGACTTGATTTCATGATAACAGTAATGAAGACGGACTCAAGCCTTAAGGCTGTGGAACAAGCTGGGCGATACTTTACCAGTGGAACCGAACAGAAGATCAAACCCCTTGCGGTTGGTCATTTGTTCGAATGGTGGCGGCAGCACAGGGAAGAGTTCCTCAACAAAGAAGATAAAGAGACCCAACCACGGCAATAGAGCGACGGCGAGAAGTCTCCGAGCATTATACCGCGCATCAGAGGACCAAGTAGTGAAAAGATTCAGACTCATTATATGTCTTTTATTCGTATCAGCTGTTGGTATTTTTCCGGTATTTGGAGGAACATTTACAATCCCGGATTGGGTAATGCAAAGCTGCGTATTTGTAATGAAAGGCGGTGCGGCAGAGGGAACTGGCTTCCTGATCGGCGTTAAAGAGCAGGAAGTGACATTTTGCTATTTTATTACTGCCAAACACGTTATCTTGCCTGCCTTAAAGAACATTCCAGTACTAAACTTGCGGCTTAATAAGAAAGACGGGAGTGGCGCTGAGGTTGTTGCTTTTTCAATGATTGCCTTCAACAATAAACTGTGGATTGAGCATAGTAATTCGGCTGTTGATCTGGCTGTAGCTCCATTAGCTATTTTCGATAAAGTTCAAAAATATGACGTTAAAATGTATACTGTGGACTCCGAAGATAATGAATTATTTGCCACACAATCATTCCTCAAACGTTTCAAAATACGCCCCGGTGACCGTGCTTTCACGCTAGGCCTGGTACCGTACCTTTTTAATAAAGATGGCGAAAATTTAGTAATGACGCGCTCAGGTTCTATTTCTATGGTTGGTACTAAAGAACTCAACCTTCCAGGTGGCAAACAAATTGCCCATTTCCTTGATTGTGCAGCATTCGGCGGTCAGAGTGGTGGTCCCGCATTCGTTTTGCTGGAGAGAAATGAAGAAGGCGCTTTTATTGCTGGCTGGAGAATAGGCCTGCTTGGAGTCGTTACTGAATTTGTACCAAGCCCTCTCCGAACTGCAAAGGTATCTCTTGGAGAAGAAGAGCGCAAAGAAGCCCTCATCCCCATGGAGAATACCGGTATTAGTAAAATCGTTCCTGTTGATTACCTTGTTGATCTATTATTTTCTGAAGAGCAAAAAGATTTTCGGAAAAAAATCGTGGAAAATCAGAAGAAGACCTCCAATTAGCCATCGGAGGCGACGCGATGAAACAGCGCTTACATGGCAGCGGTTAAAATATCACAGTAAAATCAATTAGTTTGAAAGCAGCGTTTGTGAAAACCTGTTCTGATCCATTGTGGATTTAGTATTGCGCCTACAGCCTCCAATGTGGTGACTTTTGAGGTATAATACTCCGAGGCCTGTGGAAAGCCCTTCCTAATATCCCGTAGACATTTCCTTAAATTATAGTCCTATCAAAATAGCCGTCATTTCCTATCTATTTGATTATAAATAATATTTTACAAAAGCCGCTTACAAGCCTGTTTTCCGTATGAATCTTTCATCCCTAAGCTTGTTATTACCGACCATTCAAAATCAAAAGGGATCTGAGGGTGCATCATTATATCAATTCTCCAAGAGAGCCAAGTTGCCTTTAGAGGGTGATTTGTTTACTTTAAGAGGGAGGAAAAGTTATGAACAAGCGATTTTTATTGATTTTTATCTTCGTATTACTTTTTATATTTTCATCTTCAGCATGGGCAATTACATACTCGGGGTCCGACCTCATAATTAATTCAAGCGAGTTTCCACCTTACAATTTTACCTTTGATGTTTCACCAACCGAGCCGACTTTCGGCCCTGGTCAATTGGTGTTGCATTGCCAAGGTGATTACGCCATCGGTTACCCAACTGTCGAATATTTAGCTTGGGATATTGATGGGCTTATTTCCGGCATAGGTGCCCCTGACTATGGTACTGTTTTATCTGTCCCAAATGCTATGGATAACGTTGAATGGATGCAGAGCTATGTTATTTCAGAAACAATTTTAAGTTCAATACTGTCTGACAATCGGTTTACCCTTTATATAATGAATAGCTCTGCCGTTGGCCATAAAAGTGACGCGGACTACGTTTCTTGGACGCTTACATATCCGCATACAGAACCTGTCCCCGAACCCGCTTCTATGCTGCTTTTTGGGACTGGTATAGTATGCTACGGTGTCTATAGAAAAATAAGACTTAAAATAATTTAATTCAATAATAGAGAAAGGACTATATCCTAATAAATCCATCTCTTCAAAAACTTTTTTTATATGACAGCTTATTACCCAATCGTTTTTCTTTTAAATTTATACAGATAGCAGCTCAAATTCAAAGAGCCAGCTTGCCTGGTTGGATCTGGCCTCAATCAGTTTTCCTGAATCAATCCGGTAGCAGGTCGTAGAAATAGCGCATGACGTCCGAGCGCGTGATGATGCCGATGACCTGGTCGTCTTTCACCACCGGCAGCCGGCCGATGTCATGCCTGACCATCAGCTGGGCCGCCTGGGTCGGGCTCTTGCCCGGTTCGACGGTCAGCACATCGGCCGTCATGAAGGCTCGGACGGGCGACCGGATTTGCGCCTCTTTGCGCATCTTCCGAAAATCCCGGCGCGAGATCATGCCGACGAGGCGTTCCCCATCCACCACCGGAATGCCGGTGATCCCCCGGGTGCGCAGGATCAGGGCGACTTCTTCCATGCTGGTCTCGGCCGTCACCGTCTGCACGGGGAACGACATCAAATCGCTGATCTGGACCGAGGCCTGCTGGTTGCCCCGGACCAATTCCAGGATCCAGCGTTCGACCGCTTCCGGACTGGCCCCTTTGATCTGGGCCGATCCGGCGCGCGGGTGCCCCCCGCCCCCCATGCTGCGCATGAGCGAGCCGACGTTGATGCTCTCGACCTGGCTGCGGCCGATGACCGTGCAGCGGTTTTTCTGGCTCTCGGCGAAGACGCCGAAGGCCGCATCGACGTTCAAAATCTCCAGGTACATGCGTACGACCACGGCCAGGTTGTCGACATGGCCATCGATCGGCACCTGGTTGATGCTGATGCAGTGGCCCTTGATTTTGGTGCGCTTGGCATGCTGCAGCATTTTAAAAAGAATGGCTTTGTGCGTTTCGCTGTAGGCCGGCCTCAGAAAGCTGTTCAGGATGTTCAGGTCGGCCTTGCGCTCCAGAAGCCAGCCAGCGGCGTAGGCGTCTTCGGCGGTGGTCGCAGGGAAGGTCAGGTTGCCGGTGTCCTCGTAAATGCCGGCTATCAGCAGCGTGGCCTGCATAGGCGTCAGAAGCTTGTGCTGCCGCTTCAGCTCCCGGACCAGGAGTGTCGTGGTGGCGCCGACCGGCTCGATGCAGGATTGGTCGGCACAGATGGTTCCCCGTTCGATGTGATGGTCCCAAACCTGGATATCCAGATCCTTCCGGTTCTTGAGCCCGTCCAGGCGGTCGAGCCGATTCCAGCTGCTGGTGTCGACCACGATCAGCCGCTGGATACGTTTAAGATCGATCTCACCGCAGGTGTGCGTTTTAAATAAATCCTTGTGAATGGAAAGGAACGCCTTGACGTTGGGGTTCAGGGTCTTGGGAAGGAGGGCATAGGCTTCCGGGAAAAGCAGGTTGACGGCGACGACGGAGGCGAACCCGTCGAAATCCGTATTCTTGTGCGTGGTAACCACATGCATTCCAATAGATTAGCACATCCCAGGCAGCGCGCACAAGCGCTGTAACCCGTCGCCGTCGGGCGCTGAAACCCACCCCGCGGTTGACAGAATTCCGAGGTTTGAGCATACTGGCGCCTTCGCGGTGTTGGAGGTTGCTGAAATGAATAAAGCCATTTTGTCCATCCTGGGGCGTGACCGGCCGGGCATCGTCGCCGCCGTAGCGCGCGTGCTTTTCGATCAGAACTGCAATATCGAAAATGTCAGCCAAACCATGCTGCAGACCGAGTTCGCCGGGATTTTCATCGTCTCCCTGCCGGGAGGCATGACCGCGGAGGACCTGCACCGGGAACTGGACGCGCGTCTTGCACCGATCGGCCTGACGGTGCTCACCAAACCCTGCGACCATGGCCTGGATACCTGCGCGGCGGCGGCGTGCGAGCCCTTCGTCATCACCACCCGCGGGCCGGATCGCATGGGGCTGGTGGCACACATCTCCGGAGTAATTGCGCGCCACGGCGTCAACATCACCAACCTGCAGGCGATGTTCAAGGGCGGCGATGCTCCCGGCGACAACATCATGATTTACGAAGTGGATGTGCCCCGCGCCGTTGATCTGCAGACTTTGGCCCAGGACCTGCGCGACAAGGCTGCCGACCTTCAATTGGACATCAGTATCCAGCATCGCCACATTTTCGAAGTGCTTCACCGCATTTAACGAAAGAGACTCTGCATGCTGACGCAACGCGAAATCATCTCCACGCTGGAGATGCTCAGAAACGAAAACCTGGATGTGCGCACGGTGACCCTGGGGATCAACCTGCTGGACTGCGCCGGGCCGGACCTCAGCTACGTCCGGCGGCGGGTCGCCGAACGCGTGATGCAGCTGGCCGGCCAGCTGGTCCCCGTGTGCGAGCGCGTCGGCCAGAAATATGGCATCCCGGTCGTCAACAAGCGCATTGCTGTAAGCCCCATTGCCGCAGTCGGCGCCGCACTTTCGCCGCCCGAGCTGGTGGAGCTGGCTCGCACGCTGGATGCAGCGGCCCGCGAAGTCAACGTGGACTTCATCGGCGGTTTCTCCGCTTTGGTGGAAAAGGGCATGGCCCGAGGCGACCGCGCCCTGATAGCGGCCATCCCCGAGGCGCTTGCGGCCACGGAGCGCGTCTGCGCGTCGGTCAACGTTGCATCCACCCGTGCCGGCATCAACATGGATGCGGTCCTCATGATGGGCGCGGCCATCCGGCGGGCGGCGGAGCTCTCCGCCGACCGCGACGGCGCAGCCTGCACCAAATTGTGCGTGTTCGCAAACATCCCCGAAGACATCCCCTTCATGGCCGGCGCCTACCTGGGCATCGGCGAGGCGGATGCGGTGATCAACGTGGGGGTGAGCGGACCAGGCGTGGTGAAGAAAGCCATTGATCGCGCTCTGGCGTCCCGACCCGATCTCGACCTGGGGGGGCTTTCGGAGCTGATCAAAAAGACCGCTTATCGGGTCACCCGCATCGGCGAGCTGATCGGAAGAGAGGTGGCCGAACACCTTGGCATCCCCTTCGGCGTGGTGGACCTCTCGCTCGCGCCGACCCCGCATGTCGGCGACAGCGTCGGCGAAATCTTCCAGAGCCTGGGGCTGCTGGCCATCGGGGTTCCGGGTACGACCGCAGCCCTGGCGTTGTTGAACGACGCCGTCAAGAAAGGTGGCGCCTTCGCCAGTTCACGGGTCGGCGGCCTGAGCGGCGCCTTTATTCCGGTCAGCGAAGACCTCAACATCTCCGAAGCGGCCCGTCAAGGCCATCTCTGCCTGGAAAAACTGGAAGCGATCACCAGCGTCTGCTCCGTGGGCCTGGACATGGTGGCCATCCCCGGAGACACGTCGACCGATACGATTTCGGCCATCATCGCCGATGAAATGGCGATCGGCGTCATCAACAGCAAAACCACGGCCGCGCGGCTGATCCCGGTTCCAGGAAAAAAGCCCGGAGACCATGCGGTGTTCGGCGGGCTGATGGGCGAGTCCGTCATCATGCCGGTCAACAACGCCCGCGGAGACAACCGCTTCATCCGCCGGGGAGGTCTGATTCCGGCTCCCATTCACAGCCTGAAGAATTGAGTGCATGACGAGCAAGCCCGCGGGCCTTCGATCCAAGCCGCCGAGGCTGGGCCGCCTGGTTGCGGACGGCTTGAAGTTCGGACTTCTAATGGCGGTACTCATCGGTTTGACGATCCGCTCGACCGAAGGGCTGGGTTACCACTGGCAGTGGTACCGGATACCGAGCTATCTCCTCTCAATTTCGGAAGGTGAGTGGAAGGTTGGGCCGCTGCTGCAGGGGCTGGCCGTCACCTTTCAAATTACGGCCGTCAGCTTGATTTTGGCACCCGCCATCGGATTAACTGCCGCCCTCATGCGGCTGTCCGGCTCGCTCGTCGCGCGCTGGGTGGCGCGGTCGTATATCGAGCTCATCCGCAACACGCCCCTGCTGGTGCAACTTTTCTTTATTTACTTCGTGCTTTCTCCGGTTCTAGAAATCAGCGCCTTCGCCTCGGCGGTTTTGGCCTTGAGCCTCTTCGAGGGCGCCTATGCCTCGGAAATCTTCCGGGCCGGCATCCTCTCCATCCATCGCAATCAATGGGAAGCCGCGTTCAGCCTCGGCCTGGGCACCTGGCGCACGTATCGGCTCGTCATTCTGCCGCAAGCCGTCCGCCATGTCCTGCCGCCACTGACCAGCCAGGTGATTTCGCTGGTCAAGGACTCGGCTCTGGTGAGCACCATTGCCATTTATGATCTGAGCATGCAGGCCCAGGCCATTATCTCCGAAACCTATCTGGTGTTTGAAATCTGGTTTACCGTAGCAGCCGTCTACCTCGTGATAACCTTATCCCTCTCCGTCACGGTGGCACTCATGGAAAAGAAGCTCAGGTTTTACACGTGATGCCCCAAGGGCGGTTCCACTGCCTGCCATAGGACCGGCAGCCGAAAGGAGGCAACATGACCGGAAGATTCGGGCACGTCGTTGTGGGTGTTGTGGCATTGATTCTGGCCGCTTCCCCCTTCGCAACGGGGGCGGAGTTGCAGCAAAAATTGATTGAAGAGAGTACGGTCGAACAGGTCCTCAAACGAGGGGTGCTGCGGGTCGGCCTGTCGACCTTCGTCCCTTGGGCCATGACCGACAAGGCCGGCAGGCTCATCGGATTTGAAATCGATGTCGCCACGCGGGTGGCTCAGGACCTGGGCGTCAAGGTTGAATTCGTGCCGACCAAGTGGGCCGGCATCATCCCGGCCCTGCTGACCGGAAAGTTCGACGTCATCATCGGCGGCATGGGCATTACCGCCCAACGCAATCTCAAAGTCAATTTCAGCATTCCCTATGATCACTCGGGCGTGGCCATCGTGGCCCACCAGCAGTTGGCAGCAGGCTTCGGCCGTCTGGAGGATTTCAATCGGCCGGATGTGGTCGTAACCGCACGTCTGGGCTCCACATCGGCTGCGGCGGCCAACAAGCTCCTGCCCAAGGCCCAGAGACGCTTTTTTGACGATGAGTCCCAAGTCATTCAGGAACTGCTGAACGGCAAAGTCCACGCCCTTTTGGCCGGCACCCCGCTGCCCGTCTACCAGGCGCTGAAGTACCCGGACAAGCTCTTTCTGCCGCTCAAGGGCGCCATCACCAAAGAGCCGATCGGGTTTGCCGTGCGAAAGGGAGATTTCGACACACTGAACTTCTTCGACAACTGGATCCGGGTGGTTGAAGCGGAGGGTTGGCTAGCCGAGCGCAAGGCCTACTGGTTTGAGACCCAGGAATGGGAAAGCCTGCTGAAGTGATGCATCGCACTCCCAAGCTCACTCTGCTGGATGCCCTGCTGCTTCTGGCGCTGGCCGCCGGCGCTGCTTTTCTTTTTCACCGAGTCAGAGACGGTCTGAACTACCACTGGGAATGGCAGGCCATCCCTCAGTATTTGTTCCGCCGCGATCCGGCCAGCGGCACATGGGTGCCCAACGTCCTGATGCAGGGGTTTTTCACCACGATCCGTCTGAGCATCTGGGCCACGGTGTTTGCCAGTCTGATCGGCACCGCCATGGGTCTGCTTCGGGTGAGCGCCCGGCCATTCCGGCGCTGGGTGGGATTTGTTTATGTCGAGTTGATCCGCAACACGCCGCCGCTGGTCCTGGTCTTTCTTTTCTACTTCTTTTTGGGAGAGCAACTGCTGCCCGGGGTTGGGCTGGAGGCGATCATCCGGCGACAGTCGCCAGAGGCGCAGTCCCTGCTGGCGACGCTGCTGGCGCCTCCCGGCAGGCTCACCGCCTTTGTCTCTGGCGTCGTCACCGTTTCGATTTTCGAAGGGGCCTACATCACCGAAATCGTCCGCGCCGGAATTCAGTCCATCGAGCGAGGCCAACGTGAGGCAGCCGCGGCCTTGGGTTTGACGCGCTGGCAGTGTATGCGCTGCGTCATTTTGCCGCAAGCCATCCAACGGATTCTGCCGCCGCTGGGCGGGCAGTTTATTTCAACCATCAAAGACTCGGCCATCGTCTCGGTGATATCGATTCCAGAGCTCACCTTCCGCGGCATGGAACTGATGTCGGCCACCTACTTAACCTTTGAGACCTGGATAACCATCACCGGGCTTTACTTTGTGCTGACTTTCGGTTGCTCGCTGGTATTCGCACGCCTGGAAAAAACCCGGCATCGGATTCGAGCCTGATGCGGACCGATCAATTCGCTGCCGGCTTTCCAGCGGCCTGTCTACTTCACACTAACCACAGGACAGGACGCCTGCAGAATGACGTATTGGGCCGTCGATCCCATCAGAAGCTTGCCGACCTTGGAGCGGCGCTTCACGCCGACGATGATCTCCTCCACGCTGTTTTCCCTGGCGAACTCAAGGAGATCCTCCCCCGGAGCCAAACCGCGAATCAAGAGGTGGGTCCGACAGTCCAGCCCCTTTTCGGCAAACAGGCTCTTGGCCCATTCCAGGCCTCGTTCGGCCTCCTCGATCGCCTGCTGCTGCTGCTCAGTGCCCTTTTCCATCGATGTCACGATGTCCACCGAACCGCTAAACGCCCGCGCGTGCTTGCGGGCCAGCTTGAGGGCCTCTTTCGCCGATGTGCTTCCATCATAGCCAACCAGAATTTTCATTGCGCCGTTTGTCTCCCCTCATGAGTGGTGATCCATTTTTAGCCAAAAACCGGCGGTCTGTCAAATGGCCCCACCCGCAGGTATCATGCGGCCCGGCGGCCGAAACCTACCCGTAGCGGCGTATTGGGTTTTAAATCCCTATAAGATGTGTTTTCACGTGAAACGAGGTCGGAATGCCGCAGCGTCAGCCACATAAG
Organism: uncultured Desulfatibacillum sp.; assembly: GCA_964570965.1. GTDB lineage: Bacteria > Desulfobacterota > Desulfobacteria > Desulfobacterales > SpSt-501 > SpSt-501. Next base: position 18,830 of record CAZNAX010000017.1, on the reverse strand, counting down.
CCTCATCCGCTCTGGATACAACGATCAACCGTCGGCGGTCCACCATGCTTGACACGGCCGGCGGGGTTCGGTTAATCTTTTTCCGGCTCGCCAACCGACGATTTCCGGGTTTGCTCTTCTTTAAAAATGCTCAAACCCTGAAGCAGGGAACGAATACATGACGATGATGTTGCCCAGCCAGAGCAGCTACCGATTCGGACTCATCTCCGACACCCACGGTTATCTCCCGGAAGAAGCACTGACGGTTTTCCGCCATGTCGACATGATTCTGCACGCCGGAGACATCGGTTCAGCAAAAATAGTGACGGCACTGGAAGCAGTCGCCCCGGTGATGGCCGTGCGGGGCAACATGGATTCAGGCGCTTGGATCGAGCGGTTCGGTGATCAAGAAGCTGTCCAAGCCGGAGACCAGCTGATCCATTTGATCCACGATGCAGGGCGCCTGCAGCTGGACAGCCTGCAGGGTACCTGCCTGGCGGTCATCAGCGGCCACACGCACCGTCCGAGAGTGGAGACCAAGGCGGGCATCCTGTTTGTCAACCCCGGCAGCGCCGGCGCACCTCGTTACGGCGAACCAGCAAGCGTGGCGTTGCTGCAGGTATCGAACGCTCACGCCTCAGCCGATCTCATCCGCCTCCGGGCGTGAGGACCTTCATCGCATCTTTTCCGGGGGCCAAGCCATAGGCTCAACTCCCGCGCTTAACGATCAAAAGCGTGCGTTCGCTCTTAAGGCCCGGAACCGAATAGCCGACTTGCTCCAGAGTGATACTGCTGCCGAGCACACCGGCCGCCCGGGCATCTTCCAGCGCATTCATCTCGCTCGCGGAGATTTGGCCTTTTAATGCAATGACTCGGCCCCCCGGGCGCAACAGCGGCCAAACAGCGCCCACAAAGGGTGCCACGGCGGAAAAGGCCCGGCTAATGATGACATCGTAGGATCGGCGGCGCTGCGCACAATGCCCGCTGAGTTGCTCTACCCGCAGATGCTGGGCTTCGATGTTGGAAAGCGCCAATTCCCGAATAAGGAAGCGCAAAAAACTCACCTTTTTCCGGACGGCGTCAATGAGGGTCGTTCGCAGCTCTTCGATGACAATGTGCAGCGGCAAGCCGGGGAAACCGCCTCCCGAACCCACGTCCAGCAGGTCAGATCCCGGAGCGATGAACGGCGCCGGCGCCAGGGCGTCCAGGAAGTGATTGCGGGCGATGCTCTCGGGCTGGGTGATGGCCGTGAGGTTGGTTACCGCGTTCCATTTCAATAGTTCGGCGGCGTGGCGAGCAAATAAACGGGTATGATCCGGCCGCAGCCCGACCCCCAGCGCCGTTGCGCCGTCGATGATCAGGTGATCCCACTCCGGGGAGCCGATATCCATTCGGGGGCTGACGAATCCGATCGAATCATTAGTTGATACACACGCGGCGCACCTCGGAAATGTCGGTGACCCCCTGCAGCACCTTAAGGATGCCGTCCTGTTTCAGGGTCATCATCCCCTGCTGCAGGGCCGTTCGTAATATTTCCTCCGTGTTCGCCTGCTTCTTGATCATCATCTTGATCTCGGGCGTGCCCTCCATCAATTCGTGGATTCCCATCCGGCCGCGGTAGCCGGTGTTGGAGCAAGCTTCGCATCCGGCCGGCTGAAAAATTCGAAGGCCTTCCGAATACTCGATACCGGTTTGCTCGAACCAGGCGACACCGTAATCCGTTCGCAGTTCTTCGAAATCCTCCCGGCGAAGAATATGCTCCTTACGGCAGCTCGTGCACAGTCGCCGGGTGAGCCGCTGGGCCAAAACGCCGAGGAAGGCATCGGAAAAGTTGAGTGCGTTCAGCCCCATGTCCAGCAGCCGGGTCACCGTCTCCGGGGCGCTGTTGGTGTGCAGGGTCGAAAAAACCAAATGCCCGGTCAACGATGCTTCAATGCCAATCGAAGCGGTTTCCTCGTCGCGCATTTCTCCGATCATGATAATATCCGGATCGGCTCGCAGGAACGCCCGCATGATTCTTGCGAAGTCCAAACCGATCTTCGGTTTGACCTCCACCTGCCTCAGCCCCTGCTGAGTAATTTCGATGGGATCCTCCGCCGTCCAGATTTTAACGCCTGCCTTGTTGATATGGCCGAGCAATGCGTGCAGGGTGGTGGTCTTGCCGGATCCGGTCGGGCCGACCGCCAGAATCAGACCGTAGGGTTTGACGATGATGGCCCGGATGACATTCAAGTTGCGCTCGACGAGCCCCATCTCGTCGATTTTGATCGGACCGGAGGATGCCAGAATCCGGAGCACCACGTCCTCGAACCCTCCCGCCGTGGGCAGGGTCGCCACGCGCATTTCAAAGGCCGGAACCCCCTTGCGCCGGAATTTAATCTTGCCATCCTGAGGCAGCCGCCGCTCGGCGATGTCAAGATTGGACATGATCTTGATCCGCGAAATCACGCCGCGCACCATGGCGTTCGGGATTTTCATGTATTCCTGGCAGACCCCGTCCAGCCGAAAGCGAATGCTGGTAGCCTTGGTTACCACTGAAGGCTCGATGTGAATGTCGGAAGCGTTTTTGCGATAGGCTGCGATGATCACCTGGTCGACCAATTTCACGACTTGACTGGAGCTTTCATCGGACTCCTCGACGGTCACCTCGTCACGTTCTTCTTCGAAGGTGATGTCCGGGATGTCGATATCGTCGGTGATCTCCTCCTGGGCCGCCGCCTCAGCTTGGCGGTTCTGATTGAAAAAACTGCCGATGAAGGCCTGGATGTCTTCTCGGATGGCGACCGAAAAGTGAATCTTGGCGGTCTTCATCAATGCTTTAATGTTGTCGGTCTTGTTGAGGTTACGAGGATCGTCGACCAATACCTCAATGCCGTCCTTACTCCAACTGATGGGGATCCAGCCCTCGTTGAGTAAAAAGGTTTTTTTTAGGTTGGCGAGCAGCTCGACGGGGGCCGCGATGCTTGAGTCGAAGGATCTGAATTTGCAACCATAAAATGACGAAAATGCCTTGCCAATGACCTCCTTTTTAATCTTGTAGGTATCGATCAGGACGTATTCAACGCTCTTGTTAAGCTTTTTAGCCAATCCAATAGCACGTTGAAGCTGCTGGGGGGTGGCGATATTCTCGCGCAAGAGACAGTCGTATTTGGACCCGGAGGCCAGGCTGGCGGTCGACGAATCGATGCGTTTGGCGATTTCTGAATCCGCAGGGTTCAATTCGGAAGCGGCCCTGAAAAGCTCGTTGGCCGTTTCTTGGTGGTTGCGTTTTTCCAATTCCACCCCCATCAAATAGGTGATGCGAGCGGCCCTGGATTTTTCCACCTTCGTCCTCTCGGTCAATGCAGTGAGTTCTTTCGCGGCTTGCCCGGCCCCATGCAAGGCCAGCAGGCTTTCCGTCAAGCCCGGAATGATCTTTTCAAGGGGGCATTCCCCGGCAAGGAGTTTGGCGTATTCACCGGTCGCCTCTCCATGCAAGCCCATCTCCTGGAATGCAGCAGCGCTGTCGAAAATGGCAGATAGATCTCCCGCACTCGCGATGGCCCCCCGAATCCAGGAGATCTCCTGGGTCGCCGTTTCCCGCGCGGGGGCGGCGTTTTCCTTAGCGATTTCCTGCTTTAACAAATCAATCCGGCTGCGAATGGTCTCTTTGATCTCCGGGGTGTGGCCCGGCACGGACGGTAGCACTTTTTCGTAGATCGCCAACGATTCCGCAAAAAGCCCCATCGACCGACAGACTTCGGCTTCGTTGATCCTGGAATCGATGTCGCTTCTCATTATTTCAAAGCAACCTTTCCTGTGTCGTTAGCGCGTACCGAGGCGCCCTGGCCCTGTCCAGGGAGCATCGGTACAAACCCTCAGCGCTTGAAAAAACGCTTGATCCCCCGAACCGCTTTTGGCTGTCTCAGCCCTGAAAAAAGAATGTCGGCGGTCAAGCGGACCATCCCCGTGGGAGCGATCGACCCCATCACCACGAGCAAGACTCCTTCGGTGCTCCGGCGAACGTAAAGCCGTCCCTTTTCGAAAACCAGCTCCGCTTCCCGGGCTCTACCCAGACAGGCCGCAAGAGCAAACCAACCACTGATGTCGTCGGCGTCGTTGCGGCCCAGCGTGAACTCCTGGAACACCGGCTGACCCGACAGGGTAAAAAACACCACTCCCTTGACGCCGTCAATTCTCAGAAGATCCGCGAACAGGCCCCGCATCGACCCGCCCTCCCCTCATCCGCCTAAAAGCTGAATGAGCTTTTCACGAGGGCATTTTGGGTTGAGGGCAACCACCACGGGAGGCTCGCACGGACGCACGAGATAGTCACACGATTCGCCCCGATTCAGCCAAGCCAGCGTCAGCCGTCCCAGATTCAAGTGCTCGCCGTGTCGGGATATGCGCTTGAGGCGTTCGCTCCAGGATGGATCCTCGAAGACATCTTCAACGCCGCCGCCGGCGCCCAGCTCCTCCTCGATCCGGGTGCGGATGTGCGCTAACGACTCGGCACAGCTTGCCGCGTCGAGGGCCCATCCGCGTGGAGAATGTTCGATCGCCTCCAACGGATTTTTTTCGTCCCTGCGGCGGGCCGCCTCAAGAATCAGCGGGCAGAGGTTCTTGCGAATCCGGTTTTCCCGGATCCGGCAGCTGTTTTGAACCGTCAAGCTGACCGGCTCCCACGCCAGAATCTGTAATGCAGCGCTTAATCCGAAAGCGTCCCCGACACGCGCGTCGAACAGTTCCCCCTGCACAAAAAAAAGGATGCCCCTGCGCCCTGAAGGCCGCTGCTCCAGACGGACGGTGCAGGTTTTCTGCTCCATTTCGATCATCTGCAGAAACATAGCGGTCGACACCTGGTGCAGCGTGCCGCCTTCGCTTTGCTGGTTCAGCAACATCCCCATTTGGCGGGCGAGTGTATCAACGGAGAAAGGTTTGGTGATGAATTCCGCAGCGCCGCTCTGCCGCAACTGACGCTCCTTTTCCGGTGTGCCGAACCCGCTCATGACAATGACCGGAATGTCGGCATAGGTTTGCATGATGGCCGACAGCAGGCCCAGACCATCCATCAACGGCATCTTCAAATCCGTTACCACCAAAGAGACATCATGCGACCGAAGGAATTCAAGGGCTTCGACTCCGTTGCCGGCCATGAGCACGGTGAGGGAAGCATCCCGCTGGCTCAAACCTTCCCGAAGGTCGAGCAGCATCTCGCGATCGTCATCCACGATCAGCACGTTTCTAAGCATGCATCCATCCCAGTGGTGAGCCTTCCAAGCGTGGGACCTTACCGCGATGCGTCGATTTTGATTTGACGTCGCAGAGCGGCTATCTCCGATCGGATGAACTCTTTCACATCCGCCATGGCCTGCGCCAGCATTTCCGCCGTCACCACCGAAGAATCCGGGGAAGCAACCGGTACGGCCGGCTCGGCGGCCGCCGGGGCAGGCTTCGGTTCATCCGCCGCTCGGCGCTGCGATATCTTGTCCCGCAGCTGTTGATAGGCAGCCAGCTCCGCCTGCAGCAGTTTGCGTTGGGTCAGCTCGGGCATTTTCGAAAAGTTGGTGATTTCCTCCAATCGGGAAAAGACGGAATTGAGCAGACTGAACGTAGCGGGGTGTGCCTTGCTGCGATTGGACTTGATATACTGGCCGAGCGATCCGAGAATTTGCAGAAATGTCGTTACGATCTTATCGGCCTGGTAGACTTCTTTCAGCAACCGGATTTGGGCCAAAAAACTCTCCACCGCCTCATGGGTGATCTCCCAATCGATGGACAGTACGATCTTTTTCAATTCCGCCAGAGGCTGGCTGCTGGAGCTTTTCGGCGGAGGCGCTTCCACAGACTGCACATCTTCCCGGAAAAGCTCGTCAAGCCGATTTTCCAGCTCGGAAGTGAGGGTGTCTAACTTGGACGATTTGGCCACGGCGGTGCCCTCCTAAAACAGTTCTTCACGAATGGATGCAATGGTCAGGGTAATGATTTTCTTCAACGTCGCCACGACGTTTGTGCCTTCCAGGGCGCTGGCGGGAAAGTAAGGGCGCCGGAATTCCAGGTTGAGATCCTGTTCGAGCATCTCAATGGGCATCATCGGAATGCCTTGTTCCCTGAGATCCATTTTGTTGTACTGCAGGACCCATGGCAGGGTACGCAAGTTTTTTTTGTAGCTTGCGAGGTTCTCCTGCAAGTTTCGCAAAGATTGGATGTTGGTATCCCGACGCACGACCATGCCGTCGGCGACAAAAACGATTCCGTCAACCCCCCGCAGCACCAAACGACGCGTCGCGTCGTATTTCACCTGCCCCGGCACCGTGTAGAGCTGGATTTTGATCTGATATCCATTGACGAGGCCAACATCGAACGGCAGAAAATCGAAAAACAGCGTCCGGTCGCCGTGGGTCTTCACCGTCACCATCTCGGAGTTGATCCGATGCTGGAATTTCCGATTGATGTATTCCAGATTGGTCGTCTTTCCGCCACGACCAGGGCCGTAGTAGACGATTTTGACCTGAATCAGCTTGTTTTTGAGGTTGACGAACGCCATTTTTTTGCAATTCGTAAAGCCCGCCGCGCAACGGGTCAACTTTCGGAGGATTCAAATCTAAAGGTGCTCCCGGCTCAGGGGTTCAAGCAGGCCCTTGAGATGTTCAACCGACTCAGCAACCTTCATTCTGAGAAAACCCAGTGAAATTTCGTTTCCGAAAATCGTGATCAGAAGGAACTCCGATGAAATCTTATTGAAATGGATGTTTTCCTTCTTGCCTTTATGAAACAGCAGCGAGAACTCATTTTCCCCGATGATTTTAGCCATGGCGCTCACGGCGCCGAAATTCCCCGCAGCCAGCGCTGCCAGCGAGTAAATGTCGTGTTGCTTTTCGCCGTTGTCCAGATTGGTGATGATGTTTCCGGCCATGTCGATCAGGAAGACACACCGGACGCCGTTGTCGATCAGCTCCGATTTTAAAACATCCTCGATCTTGTCGAGCTGTTTCTGATCAAGCGTGTATGACACGTGCCAACCCCTCCATCCAAGCTTTGTTAAGTGGCTAATCTAAAAATGTATTTTCGGCGTTTTGGCTTATTACTTAAATAGGCCCAAAACGCCCTCCGATCCCGCCCGAGAGTTACCTCGATTCCGGCGTCCCAATCTAAAGCCCGCGATCAATGGTGTATCGCTCTTAAATTACAATAAATTTCAGTTTTTCGCAATATCTATATTCTCCGTGGCGGAGCATCCGTCCGGGCATCGGCGAAGTCCATATGGACTTGCACCTCATTGCCGGAGCTGAATGTCATCTTGGCGCTGGGGTAGCGCTTCTTGAAAACCTTAAGCATGTTGGCGTTGTCGCGCAGGACGGTGGCGGTGAAGGCGGAGAATCCGTTTTGCTTGGCGATTTGCTCCAAGAGCTTTAGAAGAAATGAGCCGACCCCTCTGCCCTGGTAATCTTCGCGCACCACAAACGCGACCTCGGCTCGGTGATCATCCTCCTTGGCATAGGATCCGATGGCGATGATTTCCTTGTGCCCGCCCTTTTGTGCCAACCCGATTATGGAAATATTCTGTCGATAGTCAAGGCTTGCCCACTGCTTCTGCACCACCTCATGGGTAAAATTGCGCATTTTATAGAAGAAACGAAAATAGATGGTTTTTTCCTGCAGCGAGTAGAAAAAATTGCGGTAAGCAAATTCATCGGAGGGCAGCAACGGTCTAAATTCGACGGTCTTGCCGCTATTCAGAGTGAAAGAGCTCTTGTAGCCCTCGATGAAAATGAGGTCATCGGTGGAGGGCGGCAGCTGGTCCTTGAAAATATAGTGCCGTTTGCGGGCGACCTCAATCAGTTCTTCGCGAAACTTGGGGTGTGCGATCTGGGACAGTTCCATAACACGCTGATAGATGCTCTTGCCGGACAGTTCGGCTATGCCGTACTCCGTGATCACGAAGTTGACATCCCCGCGAGTCGTAGCGACGCCGGCGCCCTCGCTCAGGCTTGGCACGATGCGCGACACCCGGCCGTTGTGCGCGGTCGAGGGCAGCGCGATGATCGAAAATCCTCCCTTGGACATGGAACTGCCGCGGAGAAAATCCACCTGATCGCCAATGCCGCTGTAAAACCGGTCCCCCAGCGAGTCGGTGCAGACCTGGCCCGTGAGATCAACCTCCAGAGCCGCGCTGATGGTGATGAGGTTGTCGTTGCGCGCGATGACCAACGGATCGTTCACGAAGTCCGAGGACCGGAAGTAGAAGGCCGGATTGTTGTCTACGAAATGATAGAGTTTCTGAGATCCCATGCAGAAGGAGGTCACGATGCGGTCCGGAAGCAGGGATTTTTTCTTGTTCGTTATCACCTTCTTTTCGAACAACGGCAAAAAGCCGTCGGTGATCACATGGGTATGCAAGCCAAGATCTTTCTTCCCGTCGAGAAATTTCAAGATATGATACGGCAGATTGCCGAACCCGACCTGCAGCGTCGCGCCGTCGTCCACGAGTTGGGAGATGTAGTGGCCGATCCGACGGGAGACTTCGTTGTCCTGCAGGGTCGGAAAGAACTGCACGAGCGGTTCCTCATAGGGGACCAAATAATCGATCTCATCCACATGGATGAAACTGTCGCCCCAGGTCCGCGGCATGCGCGGGTTCACCTGGGCGATGACCGTCCGGGCGTGTTCGAGCCCAGCCCGGGTAATATCCACCGAAACGCCCAGGCTGCAGTAGCCGAACGGGTCCGGGGGGCTGACCTGCACCAACGCGGCATCTAATCCGATCCGCTGGCTGGAAAACAGACTGGAAATCCGCGACAGATAGGCTGGGATGTAGTCGATTTTGCCTTCGAACGCGGCCTTGCGCATGGAGCGACTGATGAAGAAAAGTTTGAGCGAGAAGCGCTTGCTAAACGATTCGTTGTCGATAAACTGCGAAAGCGTATAGGAAAGCATCTGGTAAAGCATGACATCCTGGAGGTTCTGATCGGTCACCATCGCTTTGATCAGGTGCTGTGGCTCTCCGCACCCGGTGCCGATAAAAACCCGGTTGCCGCGCTTGATTTTGGACACCGCTTCCTGGGCACTGACCATTTTGCTTTTGTATAGACTCTGCCATTCCATGAGTCGGCTCCCTCGGATTCGTTTTGGCCGCAAATTTGAAATATTAAATCTATCAGAATCCAGTCTTGAGATCGAGCAAATAGTGTCTTCAGTTTTTCGCCGCCGTGCAGCGCGGGATTGACCACCGGCCGGAGGATTGATAAATTAAAATCCAACGCCGAGGCGAATGGCTCTCCGATGAAACCACCGACACCCAGCGGCATCAACCGGCCATTTGAAGCGCTCGAGGGCCTGTTTCAGGTCCGGCGGACGTCCCGATTATCCGCGTCCCCGCGCGTCCCAGCGCCTGTGTCCGGGCCGACGCCGGCCCTCGATGAGGAGGCTCTTTTTTTTGAAGCGATGACCGGTGTGCAGCGCATGCCCTGGAATGCCATCGAAGGAAACGAAAAAACGCCCACCCCGGCGAACGCGGCCTCCTCGGAAGAAACCGTCATCGGGCAATTGCGACAGTTGGTGGACAGGGGTCGGGGATTCAGCGTGGCGGACACGCCCGAGTATATGGAAGGAGTTGGCTGTTCGGCCCCTCCAGAGATCACTCGCCGGCTTCACCGCGGTGACTTTTCGGTCCAGGCCCATGTGGATCTGCACGGATTTTGCGCCGAGGCGGCGCAGGAGGTCTTCGATGCGTTCATGCGGGACGCGGTAGCCACCGGGAAGCGGACCGTGCTCATCATTCACGGCCGTGGCCTTTCCTCTCCGGAGCAGCCCGTTCTTAAGACGCGAGTAGCCGGATGGCTTACCAGAGGATACTGGCGCAAGTGGGTGGTCGCCTTTGCCAGCGCCCGTTTATGCGACGGGGGCAGCGGGGCCAGCTATGTCCTGCTGCGTCGAAGGCCGGCTTCCAAGCGCTTGCGCCGACGCTTGCACCGCCGTGCGCAGACCGCGCCGTATCAATAAATTTTATTGACAAGACCGGTATAATATGCTAGTTTTTAATGTTCGGATATCAGTCTTTGGTTATAACGTTTAGAATCCGGCAGCGTATGGTCCCGTTTCGGGATGACCGAGACGGGATATTTTTTCGCAGGGATTTCCTCAACCCTAATGCCATGTCAGCAAAGGTAGTTAAAAATGAAAAAAGACATCCGCCATGTCCGTAACATCGGCATCAGCGCGCATATCGACTCGGGTAAAACGACGCTCACCGAAAGAATCCTGTTTTACACGCAGCGCATTCATGCCATGCACGACGTCAAAGGCAAGGACGGCGTGGGCGCGTTCATGGACAGCATGGAGCTTGAGCGCGAGCGCGGGATCACCATCGCCTCGGCCGCCACCTTCTGCGAGTGGAACGGCTATGAAATCAATATCATCGACACGCCCGGCCACGTCGACTTCACCATCGAGGTCGAGCGCTCCTTGCGCGTATTGGACGGTGCCATTCTGGTGCTGTGTTCGGTGGGTGGCGTCCAATCCCAGTCGATCACCGTGGACCAGCAGATGCGACGCTACCGGGTGCCCTGCATCGCGTTTATCAACAAATGCGACCGCTCCGGCGCCAATCCCTTTCGGGTCATCGATCAGCTCAAGAATAAGCTCGGCCACAACGCCGTAGCACTGCAGGTTCCGATTGGGCTGGAAGCGGATTTTGCCGGCGTGGTGGACCTGCTCAGCATGAAGGCCGTCTATTTCGACGGCGACAAGGGTGAAACCTTGCGTATCGAGGAGATCCCCGATCCGCTGATCGAGCTGGCCCAATCGAAACGTGAGGAGATGCTGGACGCGGCCTCCATGTTCTCCGACGAATTGACGGAAGCGATATTGGAAGAGAAGGACGTCCCCAGCGATCTCGTGCTGAGCGCGTTGCGCCGGGGGACCCTCGCGCGACAGATCACGCCCGTGCTGATGGGTTCGGCTTACAAGAACAAAGGCGTGCAGCAGCTGCTCAACGCCGTGAACGACCTGCTGCCCTGCCCGGACGACGTTGAAAACAGTGCGCTCGACATGGATAAAGACGAAACCCCGGTGCGGCTCACCACCGATCCGGCGGCACCCCTGGTGGCGCTCGCTTTCAAACTGGAGGACCGCACGTACGGTCAGTTGACTTACATCCGCGTTTACCAGGGGGCGCTCTCCAAGGGCGACACCATCATCAACGTGCGTACCGGCAAGAAGATCAAGGTCGGACGCGTGGTGCGCATGCACTCGGATCAGATGGAGGAGATCGAGGCCATTTCCGCCGGCTACATCGGCGCTCTCTTCGGCGTCGACTGCGCCTCTGGAGACACCTTTGTCACCCCGGGCCTGAGCCTGACCATGACCTCCATGTACGTGCCCAACCCGGTCATATCGCTCATGATCCACCCCAAGGACTACAAATCCGAAATCAACCTATCCAAGGCCCTCAACCGTTTTACGAAGGAGGACCCCACCTTCAAGACCCACGTCAACCCGGAGACGGGCGAGACCATCATTTCGGGCATGGGTGAGCTGCACCTGGAGGTCTACATCGAGCGCATGCAGCGCGAATATGCCGCCGAGGTCACGGCCGGCGCACCGCGCGTCGCCTATCGCGAGACCATCACTCAGCTGGCCGAATTCGACTACATCCACAAGAAACAAACCGGCGGCGCCGGTCAGTACGGCCGCATCGCCGGCTGGCTCGAACCCCTGCTGGACAAGGACTTCGAATTCGACAACCAGGTGGTGGGAGGTTCCATACCCACCCAGTTCATCCCGGCCTGCGAGAAAGGCTTCCGCAACTGTCTGGCGAAGGGACCCAAAATGGAGTTTCCGGTGACCGGTGTGAAGATCGTCATCAACGATGGCGCCAGCCACGCCGTGGACTCATCGGACATGGCGTTTCAGGCGGCCGCGCGCGGCGCCTTTCAGCAGGGCTATTTCAAGGCCAAGCCGGTTATTCAGGAGCCGATCATGAAGGTCGTGGTCGAGACCCCGACCGCCTTCCAGGGACCCGTCATGGGGTCTCTCAACCAGCGTCGCGGCATGATCGTCGGCGCCCAGGATGAAGGGGTTCTGTGCGTGATCGAATCACAGGTGCCGTTGGCCGAGATGTTCGGTTACTCAACGGTGTTGCGCTCCCTGACCCAGGGCCAGGCCCAGTTCACCATGGAGTTTCTGGCTTACAAGACCGTGCCGCAGTCCATTGCCGAAGACCTCGAAAAGAAAGCGGCTGAGCAAAAAAAGAAGGTGGCTTGATCGAGTTGCCGGCGCTGCGAAACGGATGGCGCATGGCGTCCGTCGCACCCACGTTCGCCGTCGGTGCTCGCAGGAGACCGGCGGCCCTGATCCGAATGAAGGAAAGGTATATGGTCATGCTGAAGAACGAACTCATCATGCGCAATCCGGTGCAGTACCTGGGAGGGCCGTCGACAGATATCCTGTCCGACGGCCAGTTCGGCGGCGTCCTGGCACGCGCGGGAGTCGGCAAGACCGCGCTCATGGTGCAGATCGCGCTGAATTCCATGCTGCACGCGCGCAATGTCATGCACGTCAGCCTTAACCAGCCGGTCAACAAAACCAACCTCTGGTACCGGGAAGTGTTTGGGCATGTCGCCCGGCAGTCCGGTGTGGCGCAGCCCGAGGCGGTGTGGGAATCACTGCTCCCCCATCGCTTCATCATGACCTTTCGGACGGAGGGCTTCAGCGTCCCGAAAATGGAGGAACGCCTGACGGACCTGGTGGAGCAGAAAATTTTCGTGCCGCAGGTTCTGATCGTCGACGGGTTGTCCTTCGACGAGCCCATCCGGGATTCGCTGTCCGAGCTGAAACACTACGCGCGGCTGCATGCCATGCGGGTATGGTTCACGATCCGGACCCATCGTCACGAAGATCCCGGACCCGGGGGGGTGGCCAAACAACTGGTGGATGTGGAAGATCTGTTCGATGTGGCGATCCAGTTGGTCCCCGTCGGAGAAGAAATCCACGTAAAAGGCCTCAAGGGCTTGACGCTGCCCGCCGATCACGCCTATTTGGTGCTGGATCCAACGACCATGATGGTCAAGGAACGCAGTGCCTGACGATCGCCGGCGCTTTCGGTTCGGCATGACATCCACCCGCCATCTGTTGAAACTGGTCATCGGCCTCGCCATCGGCGCCGTGTTTTTCTACCTCGCCGTGCGCGGCATCCATATCGATCAGGCGCTGGCGGCTCTCGCCCGGGCCGACTATGGGCTGGTCGCGTTGTCGGCCGGCGTGATGATGGGGGCGCACCTGCTGCGCGCCTGGCGCTGGCGGTTTCTGCTGGCACCGGTGAAACCGCTGAACACCTGCAGCCTGTTTTCCGCGCTGATGATCGGCTACGCCGCCAACAGCTTTGTGCCGGCCCATCTGGGGGAGTTCCTGCGCGCGTTCGTCATCGGCAAAAAGCACCAGATCCCGGCCAGCGCCGCTTTCGGTTCCATCGTGGTCGAGCGCATCGTGGATGTGGTTTCCCTCATCGCCGTCATGGCGCTGGTGCTGATGGTGCATCCCTTTCCGGAGTGGGTGACCACGAGCGGTGTTCTCATGCTGGGCGCGGCCCTGGCGCTCTGTGCGCTGCTGGCCGCCTGCAAGCGCTTTGAGGCCCGAACCGGGATGCTCCTCCGTGCGTTGCTCACGCCCCTTCCCGAACGCCTGGGACGGCGGCTGGAGGCGCTGGCTCTCAATTTCCTCCGAGGCATCGTGCCGTTGAAATCCGCCTCTCACTACGCCGCCACCCTGGTTCTGTCGATTGCCATCTGGGTCTGCTATGCCGCCGTCTATTACATCGGTTTGGCGGCGTTCAACCTCGTGGCCGTCTATCATCTGGCATGGTACGTCGGCCTGGTCGTGCTGGTGTTCACCACCATCAGTGTCGTCATTCCCTCCACGCCAGGCTATGTCGGAACCTTTCACTACCTTTGCCAGGTCGCGCTGGTCATGTTTGCAGTGCCTGCCTCGGAAGCGCTCTCGTTTGCAGTCATCGCCCACCTCGTCGGGGTGGTGCCGGTATCGGTGGTGGGGCTGGTCTGCGCGCACTACGAAGGGGTCACCATCTACCGCACGGCCGTTGCAAGCCCTGACCTCTGATCCGCCGAGCGCCCACCGCGGGGCCGACCGGCTCCAGCGCCTGGCCCCCGTCGACCGCACCCCGGAGGTCTATAAAAAGTATCTGCCCTGCGCGCTCGCCCTCGATGTGGAGCAGCAGTGGACGGAGCAATTCGCAGGCGTGCTGTCGGCGTCCTCCCGGCCGGACGAAGGGGCGGGGTATCGTCCGCGCTGGTATTCCGGCTCGAACTGGAGCGCTGCGCGCATGGGCGCTTTTGCCGGGTCCGTGGGAAGCTCTCTGAGCAGCGCGATTTCGTCCTCCTCCACCGCCCCGGGATCCAGGTCCGGCGGCGGCTCTTCGGGCGGCGGGGAGGAGGAGGCGGCGGCGGGACCTGGTAGCCGCTGCGCCAGCCGAATCTCGGACTTGCGCTTCACCGTTTTTTCTGCTGAGATAGCGTCCGCTGCTTCCTGCGCGATCCGGGGCTTCACGCCCCGTAACGCCACCGACACCGAGGAGGTTTCGACTATGAGCGAACGCGTTTTGGTTATTCTGTCCTGCGGCACCAACAATCCGAATCGTGCCACCCGAGCCTTGTTTTTCGCCATGGTGGCCAAAAAAAAGGGCAAGGATGTATCCGTTTTTCTTCTGGACGAGGCGGTCTACCTCGCCAGGCCCGGAATCATCGACCACCTGCAGGCCGCCACCGGCGACTCGGCCGATGATCACCTTCATTTCCTGCAGGAATACGGGGTTCCGCTGCTGGTGTGCACGCCCTGCGCCGTCACGCGCCAAATCACCGAGGCCGATCTCATCAGGGGTGCCCGCATGGCCAAGGGCGATGAGCTGATCGATCTGGCCAGCGGCAGTGTGGTGTTGAGCTTCTGACCCAAAGCGGGCGGCGGCAGGCAGACGAACCCGCCTGGATCTGCCGCTTTAGCCCGGCAACCCGCTCTCGACCCTACTGCCAGCGAAGGAGCCTCCCGAGCATGCCGGCCTCACCCAATCGTTCGCTGCTAGGAATTCTACGCGCGATCCGCGAGCATTTTATCAGCGGCATATGCTCGCAGCCGCCGGTCGAATCGCACGGTTGGCGGGCGGCCGGTCTCCGGATCCAGCGCGTACTGACAACGGAACCGTTTTCAAGAATCGTGTAACCAAGGCCCGCTTCGAGTCGCCGACGGGAGTGCCTCGAAGCAACAAAATCGACCATCCGCTGGGAGCGGTGGAATGAAAACAGTTCCCAAACTCACCCTGGAGGACGCGCGGATCATTATGGAAGCGGCCGAGCAGCGATCTCGCGAAATCGGCGTCGACATGGACATCGCCATCACCGACGACGGCGGCCACCTACTGATGTTCCACCGCATGGACGGCGCTCGTATCACCAGTATCGACATCGCCATCAGCAAGGCTTTCACTGCCGCTGCCGCCCGCCGCTCCACGCGGGCTTATGCGCAAACCAGTCAGCCGGGGGGGCCCGCTTATGGCATTCACGTCAGCAACCAGGGCCGCTTCATGATTTTTCCCGGCGGTCTGCCCATTTTCGTCGGCCAGCAAATCGTGGGGGGAATCGGCTGCAGCTCCGGGCACTCCGACCAGGACGAGTCCGTAGCGCAGGCCGGAATCAACGCCTTTTTGAGGAGCCTGCCGAAATGAAGCGGGACAAGTCTGGAGCGCCCAACGATCGCCGCAAGACCGAAGCACAGACCGTGATGCGGAAGACCTCCTGGAAGCCGGGGAACATGCTGTCGCCGGTACCCGTGGTGCTGGTGAGCTGCGGAGGTGCGAGAGGCTGGAAGCCGAATCTCATCACCATTGCCTGGATCGGCAGCGTCTGCAGCGACCCGCCCATGCTGTCGATCGCAGTGCGGCCCGAGCGCTATTCGCACGCCATCATCAAGGGTACCGGCGAATTCGTGGTGAATCTGCCGTCCGCGGATCAAGCCAAAGCAGTGGACTGGTGCGGGGTGGTTTCAGGCCGCGACGTGGACAAGTTCGCCGGCACCGGTCTGACGCCGGCGCCCGGCCGGAAGGTCGCCTGCCCGCTCGTCATGGAATGCCCGCTCAACATCGAATGCCGCATTCGCAAAAGACTGGAGCTGGGCTCTCATACCCTGCTCCTGGCGGAAGTCGTCGCCGTTCACGTCAGCTCGCAGCTGCTGGACTCCCGCGGCCGCCTCAATCTGCAGAAAGCCGGCCTGATGGCTTTTGCCCACGGCCATTATTACGCTCTGGGTCGCCATCTCGGCCATTTCGGATTTTCCGTACGCAAACCCAAGAAGCGCGCCCGTGCCTGATTCCGGCCGGATCGAGCGCTTGGCTTGCAGGCGCCTGCGAGTTCAACTAAAAGGCGATAGGGGGGTCAAGGACCAGGTTTGAAATGTTCGAACGATCCATAAACAGACAGTGGTGTTTCCGCCTCCATTCCCTGCTTTTCGGGTTGCTTTGGCTGCCTCTGGCTGCGACCGGCGCCTGGGCTCTTCAAGAGGTGAAGCCGGGCGACATCGTCACCTGCGACGGGGTCCTGACCCTTTCTCAAGGTGAAGACGAGCATCAGCGGCAGGTCATTTATCCGGCCATCCAACTGCGCCGCCCGCTCAAAGTGATCGACGCCGTCGCGCCGTTCCCGGAGACGCACTTGCTGAAACTTCGTCTGAGCGGCCAGCAGGAAATCGCCTTCCGCCGCTTTTTGGGAAAACAATCGCGCGTCTCCGGTCGGATTCATTACTTCTGGTTCGGCCCGAACATCCTTCCCAATCCCGCCCATCTGGAAGTTTTCACGATCAACCCACGTTGACTCCGTGGGCCCCACCTTTACAAAGCCGCGGTTCGGGCTTTGATCTCTCCCGGCAAAAGACTTGCAAACAGCATGGCGGCCGTCGGCGTTGGGATGTCTAGATTCCTGCCTTCCCGCACAATGACGCCGATCATGGATTCCAACTCGGACGGTCGGCCGGCCTCCACGTCGCGCTGCATGGATGGTTTCATGCGGGCAGCAGCGCCGTCGATGCGGGCGATCGCCTGGTCGACCGTGGCGGGGTCCAAATGGACTCCGCTTGCGCGCGCCAGGCTCAGGACCTCCCGCATCAGACTCTTCATCAAAGCCCTCGTCTCCGGCACGGCGCGGTAGTCGCCCACCTCCAAACGCGTCAGCGCTCCTATTCCGCTGAACCCGGCGATGAAAACAAATTTTTCCCACAACCTCCTGCGGATGTCGTCGGCGGCTTCGACAGTGATTCCCATGCGGCCCAGCGCCTCAACGATGCGCTGCACCCGGGGGGTGATCGGACCGGCCAGCTCGCCTAAAACGATTTGCCGAAAGTCCGAGACCTGCCGGATGACGCCGGGAGCCTCGAGGTAGGCTGCAATCCAGGTGACGGCACCCAGGACCCGGTCCATGCCCACCACCCCGCCGAGGCGCTCGGCGGCGTCGATCCCGTTCTGAAGCCCCATCACCACGGAGTCCGACCCCATCATCGGCAAGGCAGCCTTCGCCGCAACATCGATGGCCGGGGTCTTCACGCACACCAGTACCAGGTCGGCCGGACCGATTTCCGCGGGATGGTCGGTCGCCCGCACCGGAGCCACATGGAAATCGCCGTGCACGCTTTTCACCTGCAACCCTTTCTCCCGCAAGGCTGATAGGTGAGGCCCCCTCGCGATGAAGGCCACCTCGTGCCCAACCTGGGACAGCAGACCGCCGTAATACCCTCCCAACCCGCCGACTCCGATCACGGCAATTTTCATTGCGTATTCTCCGTTTCATTACCGACCGACCGGGACGCCTCATCGCTTCTTTCTAAACGCGAAGCCCGCTAGGCATTCCAGCCGCCGTCCACATTGAGCGTCGCACCTGTGATGTAGGTGGCATCCGGACCGGCCAGGAAAGCCACGGTCGCCGCGATTTCCTCCGGCCGGCCGTAGCGGCCGAGCGAGGTTTGCCTCTTCATGTACTCCGCGTGGTCTCCGGTCTCCGGGTTCATTTCGGTGTCGATCGGCCCGGGCTGAACGGCGTTGACCAGGATTCCCTTTGAACCCAAGTCCTTGGCCCAGCTGCGGCTGAACCCGGTCACGGCGAACTTGGACGCGTTGTAGACGCTCATGTCGGGGCCGGAAGCGCGCTCGCCCAGCACGCTGCTGATGTTGATGATGCGGGCGCCCGGCTTCATTACCTTGACCGCGGCGTTGGTCAGCACGAAAACCGAATCAACGTTGATGCGCATGAGCCTTTCGTAGTCAGCCGCCCGGATCTCGCCGATTTTGCCTCCCAGAAACATCCCGGCATTGTTCACCAGGATGTCCAGCCCCTCGAAGTCCTTGAGGACCTTGCCGATCAGCCGCGGCAGCGATTTCGGCGCAGCGGCATCGGCCAGGTAGGCCTTTGCTTTCACGCCGGCCCTCGCAACCTCTTTCACCAGTGCCTTGGCTACCTTTTCGGAAGTGCTGTAAGTGAATGCCACCTGCGCGCCCTCCAACGCCAGCCGTCGAACGATGGCGGCGCCGATGCCGCGCGACCCGCCCGTCACCAGAGCAACTTTTTTGTTAAGCGACTTTCCCATGAATCCTCCTCGGCTTTCTTGTAACTGGAGCCGGCCATCCTCCAAACAGCTCAGCCGGACGTTTGAGAAAGAAACTATGCCCTGAGCTTAAAAGGTCAATCCCTGCCCCTTCGTAACTCACACTCAAATTCCGCCAGCCCTGTCCTTCTCCGGGATTGATACTGCGGACCCCGGGGGCTTCGCTTCGGCCGCGAAGCTCTCCAGGGGAGATCATATATAAATGTTGATATCTTAATTAG